>JBGPCZ010000024.1:0-49186 GCA_041482015.1 Planctomycetota bacterium
AGCGTCTTCGGAAAGTTCAGCGGCGTCGCGGCGAACCAGTCCGGCGGCGTGGCGCCGGTCTTCTTGATGAGCGCCAGGACTTCCGCCTTGGGTTTGACCCCGGCTCCCGCCGCGGCCTTGGGCGCCGCGGGATCGGCCGCCTTTCCCGGAGCCGCCTTGCCGCCCTTCTCGTTCAGCACGCGTCGCTTCCCGCCGACCGCGAGGACGTAGACGCTCTTGGTCGGGATGTCGATCTCCGCCTTCCCGCCGCTCGGGATCTCGACCTCGAAGCGCAGGGTGTCGGGCATTTCCTTGATGAGTCGCCCGTCGTACTGCGTGCCGTCGAGGAGCTCCACCCGGTCGCTTCCGGGCGGCGCCGCGGCGACGAGGAGGAGGACTCCGATCTCGAGCAGGTGCTTCATGTCAGCCTCGGGAATCCGGCCGTGGACAGCACCCGCCCGTCCTTGAACACGACCAGCGCGTCGGCGCCGGGCGTGGCCTTCAGCCGTTCGAGCCCTTCCTGGAGTCCCAGCACGAACAGGACTTTCGTCAGCGCGTCCGACTCGATGCCCGTCCGGGCCACGACGCTCACGCTCGAGAACTCGACGGGCGAGAGCCCCGTGCGCGGATCGAAGATGTGGTGGTGCCGGAAGTCGTCGCTGAACGTGGTGGCGTAGTCGCCCGACGTCGAGAGGAACCGTCCCTCGAGCGCGGCGAGGGCGATGTAGGCGTCGGGCCGGCGCGGGTGCTGGATTCCCAGCGTCCATGGCGTGCCGTCGGCCTTCCGGCCCAGCACGCCGAACTCGCCGGTGTTGACCAGCGCGTGCCGGACGCCGCGCGCCCGGAGGACGGCCTGGACGCGGTCGGCGGCGAAGCCCTGGGCGATTCCGTTGAGCGTGACCGCCATGCCATCGCCACCGAAGCGGATGCGCCCGTCCGCAACCTCGAGCTTTTTCCAGTCGACCCGCCTCGTCGCCCTTTCGATCGCGGCGGGATCGGGAAGATGTCCGGCCTTCTTTGCGTCGGAGTAAAGCTGCCACAGGGGCTGGACGGTGGCGTCGAAGGCGCCGTCGCTCGCGCGGGAGGTCTCGGTTGCGGCGCGGAGGACCATGACCAGGTACGGATGTGGATTCTCGATCGCGCCCTCGCGGTTGAGCCGGCAGAGCTGGCTTTGGGGGCGGTAGAGGCTCATGACCTCCTCGACCGTCTCGAGCTCGGCGAAGGCGTCGTCGATCGCGCGCTCCGCCTCGCGGCGATCCTCGTGGAGCGCCGTGATGGAGACGTCGGAGCCCAGGGCCCACGAGGTGCGCTCGGCCCTCTCGAGTCCCTTGGAGCGCAGGAGGGGGATCGTGCCGAGCGCGGCGAGTCCCCCGGCGCCTCCCACCAGGAAGAGGAAGCGGCGGCGATCCTGGATCACGGTCTCCTCCTTACCCTGAAGCATACCCCATCAATGAAAAGTGGAAGGGAGGGTGTGGAAAAGTACGCGGGCCGGCTTTATTTCCGGCGGACGGTGACGGAGTAGGCGCCGCAGAGCTCCTTGCCGGCGTCGTCGAGGAACCACGCCTGGAGCCGGGCCGGGCCGGCCTTGAGGGTCGTTGAAAAGACGGCCGCCTTGTCCTCCCTGGTGACGGGCCGGGTCTCGTCGAGCCCGGCGATCGCGAGCCGTGCCTTCGCGATCGGGAGGGCAAGCCCGGCCGGAAACGTGCCGTCGGCGATCTTGACGGCGGGCAGTCCCGCCGCGATGGGTGCATCCGCCTCCGCGGGCCAGCGCCGGAGCGAGATCTCGTACTCGCCGTCGCGGTCGACCTCGAGGTTCCACGCGCCGTTCCGGGCCTCGCCGCGACGGATCTGCGCGGACTGGTCGAGGAAGACATCCTGCCACTCGCAGGGCGAGAGGACGCACGGGTTCTCCGCGTCCGATCCGACGAGGATGCGGCCGAACTCGTCGATCCGCGGCTCGACGCGCGACCACCACGCGTCGTAGTGCGCGCGCATCGCGGCGGCGACGTCGCCGTGCTTCCCGATCACGTTCTCCTTCTGGCCGGGATCGGCGGCGATGTCGTAGAGCTCCTTGTCCGCGACGAGTCGCCACTTCTGCCAGAGGATCGCGGCGTCGCCCTTCTTCGGCCTGGGCGCGTTCATCCGGCTGAACTGGATGACGAGCTTCCGGTCGGCGAGCCGCTCTTCCTTTCCCATGAGGAGCTTTGCGAGGCTCACACCGTCGAACGCGGCGTCCTTTGGACGTTCCAAGCCGCAAAGGTCGATGAAGGTTGGCAGGAGATCCTGAACTTCTGCGAGCTCGGAGACGTCGCCCGCGGCCCGGAGGCCGCCCGCGGGCCAGCGGACGAAACAGGGGACGCGATGTCCGCCTTCGTAGAGGTCGATCTTCTTCCCGCGCATCCCGGCGTTGAAGACGGGCACGCCCGCGGTGCCGCCGTTGTCGGTCATGAAGACGACGATCGTGTCGTCGCGCAGCTTGTTCTCGCGAAGGAACGCGTCGAGCTTCGCCATGTTCTCGTCGATGTTGGCGATCATCCCGAAGAAGCTGGCGACGTTGCGCGGCTGGTCCTTGTAGAGATCGCGGTACTTCTGGGCCACGAAGAGTGGCCCGTGAGGCGCGTTGAGGGCGAGGTAGGTGAACGTGGGGCGGCCCGCGGCGGCGCACTCCTTCATCCAGCGCATCGCCTCGCCGAAGAAGACGTCGGTGCAGTAGCCCGAGTACTTCTCGAACCGGCCGTTGTGGCGGTACGTGTCGTCGAAGTAGCTGTTGTTCCAGAAGTCGGGGGCGGAGGAGATGTGGCTGGACGGATACCAGACCGACTCGTGGAAGCCGCGGTCCTGGGGGCGGTAGGGGTGGTTGTCGCCGAGGTGCCACTTGCCGAACAGGCCGCAGCGGTAGCCCGAAGCGGCGAAGACCTCGGGCATCGTGGGGATCCCGCGGCGCAGCAGGGTGCGGCCACTCGAGACATTCATCGCGCCGTTGGCGAGCGCGTCGCGCCCGGTCATCAGCTGACCGCGCGTGGGCGTGCACATGGGGGCGACGTGGAAGTCGGTGAAGCGAACGCTCTCCGCGTGGAGCCGGTCGAGGTTCGGCGTCTTGAGGACCGGGTTGCCGAGGCAGGAGAGGTCGCCGTACCCCTGGTCGTCGGTGAGGACGATGAGGACGTTCGGCCGCTTCGCCTGCCGGGGCGGCGCGAGGGCGAGGAGGAGGCCGGCGAGCGGGAGGAGGCGCAAGAGTCTCATGGGATCAGCGCTCCCAGCGAACCGACTTGAGGACGGGGGAGAAGGAGCCCTCCGACGTGAAGGCGGCACGGTACTGCAGGAACCGGTGACCGGACGGTACTTCGACGGAGTCCCTGACGTCGCGCCACGTCGCTCCCGCGAGTCCGTCCTCGGAGGAGGCGGTCCGCACGCCCATCGCGAGCGTCGTCCCGTCGGGGACGTCGGCCTCCCAGGCGAGGCGCGATCCCGAGTCCGTGGGCCGCGCGCGGGAGATGAACGAACCTTTCGCGACCACGGGCGAGGCGTAGATCTTTCCCGCGGTGCCCGTCCCGACGAAGAGCCGGCCGTCGTGAAGGGCGACGGATCCACGTCGCAAGGTGTGGAGCTTGGGAGGCCCGAACTCGTCGGGCGGGACGCCGGTCTCGGTCAGTTTCTTCCAAGTCGTGCCGTCGGTCGACTGGTACACGTGCCCGTCGGAGCGGAGGCCGAGCGCGCGGTCGCCGTCGGCGAAGATGTGGAGGAACCCGGGGACGTGCGACGTCCACTTCGTGCCGTCGAAGCGGTAGTAGATCGGGTTGCTCGCGGCGAGGATCGCGCCGTTGTGGACGGTGAGGAGGCCGTCGCCGAGGAGCGCCTTGTCGCCGGGCTTCGTAGGGACTCCGACCGGGAGGTCCTTCCACGCGGCGCCGTCCCAGCCGAGGAGCGAGACGCCGCGGCGGTTGGCGTAGAGCCGGTCCTTCAGGACGACCATGTCCTGGACGCGCCCCGCCTCCTTGTCGCGGTAGATTTCCTTCCACGTCTTCCCGTCGTCGGCGCTCTCGTAGACGACGCCGAGTCCCTTCGAAGCGTCGGGGTTTTCCTTCAGCTCCTCGGCCGACGTGACGCGCACGGAGCCGGACCAGTAGAGCTTTCCTTTGAAGGCGCAGACGTCCATCCCGTGGAGCATGGGCAGCGGAAGTTTTGCGAGCGCGGACCAGTCCGTCCCGTCGTAGGTCCCGACGACGTCGGTGGGGCCCGAGAAGGAGGCATAGGCGACGCGGTCGCCGAGGACGCGCAGGTTGAGGAGCATCGTGCCGCCGACGTCCTTCACGACCTTCCACTCGCCCGACGGCAGGCCCTCGAGCACCTGGGCGCTGTAGGAGTACATCTTCGAGGCCGAGACGTGGAAGCTCGTGCAGGCGAGCAGGCGGCCGCGGAAGACGATCATGTCGCTGACCACGTCGTGCTTCGTCGGGTCGCAGAGATGGACAAGCCTGGCGAGGTCGCTCTCGAGCCCGATCGAGCGGTCGGCGTGGACCCGGACGCCCGCGGCCTTGCCGCCGTGGTTGGCGAATCCGTCGTCCGACCAGAGGGGTTGCTGGAGGCAGGCCAGGAAGGCGAGCAGTGCCATCAGGATCAGTCTACCTCGGACTTCACTCCGTCGCGGCCTTGCCGATTCCCCGCGGGTCGCAGGCGCCGGTGGCCCGACCCTCGACGATCTCGATCGCGTGGACGTCGCCGATCCGGCCGCGCGACTGGATCGCGTAGCCCAGGCCCTGGAGAAGTTGGGTCTCTGAAGGTCCGAACTGCTTCTCGACGAAGATCGGATCGGTCTCCTTGAGCGCCGGCCACTGGTGGTGAAAACGCGGCGCGGCCACCGCCTCCGCGAGCGACATCCCGAAGTCGACGCGGTTGACGATCACCTGGAAGACCGTCGTGAAGATGGTCGGCCCACCCGGTGTCCCGAGGACGAGCCACAGGCGATCCCCTTTGAACACGAAGGTCGGAGACATTGACGACAGCATCCGTTTCCGCGGCGCGATCGCGTTCGCCTCGCGCCCGATCACGCCGAACAGGTTGGGCACCCCGGGCTTGGACGAGAAGTCGTCCATCTCGTTGTTCAGAAGGAACCCCGCGCCCCGCACCACGACGCCCGAGCCGAAGCTGTCGTTCAGCGTCGTCGTGTTCGCGACCGCGTTCCCCCACTTGTCGACAATCGAGAAGTGCGTCGTCTCCTCGTGCTCCTTGCCGAACGCCCCGTGCGAGACTGCCGACGGATCGCTCTTTTTGTCGGTCGCGATCTCCTTCGAGCGCGCCTTGAGGTATTCCGGCGCGAGGAGCCTGGCGACGGGCACGTCGTAGAAGTCCGGATCGCCGAGATGCTCGGAGCGGTCGGCGAAGACCCGCTTCTCGATCTCGCAAACCGCGTGGACGTGCGCCGCGGAGTGGAACCCCATCGCCTTCGGGTCGAACCGCTCCAGCATCCCGAGGAGCTGGAGGAGCGCGATCCCGCCCGACGATGGCGGAGGCATCGAGACGATCCGGTGACCCCGGTACGTCCCCTCGACCGGCTTGCGTAGGGCCGGCTCGTACCTCGCGAGGTCCTCGGGCGTGATCAACCCGCCGCCCTTTTTCATCTCCTCGGCGACGAGCCGCGCCGTCTCCCCCTTGTAGAAACCGTCGCGGCCGCGCTCCGCGATCCGGCGGAGCGTCAAGGCGAGCTCCTTCTGGACGAACCGATCGCCCGCCTTGCCGTGGAAGTAGTCGGCCGAGTTGTTCTTCTTGAGCGACGAGAAAGTCCGCGCGGTCCACCCGTCGAGCTCCCAGCCCTCGTCCGCGAGCTTCACCGCCGGCGCGACCAGGTCCTTCCACGGGAGCGATCCGAATTTCTGGTGGGCGAGCCACATCCCGGCCACGCTGCCTGGCACGCCCGAGGCCAGGTGGGACGTCAGCGCGCGGGCCGGCACGACGTGCCCCTTCTCGTCGAGGAACATGTCGCGGTGGGCCGCCGCGGGCGCGGTCTCGCGGAAGTCGATCGTGGTCTCCCCGTCGCGCGTGTGGACCATCATGAATCCGCCGCCGCCGAGGTTCCCGGCGTTCGGGAAGGTGACCGCGAGCGCGAACTGGACGGCGATCGCCGCGTCGACCGCGTTCCCGCCCCTTCTGAGGATCTCCGCGCCGACCTCGGAGGCGTGGGGCTCGGGCGAGGCGACGACGCCGCGGTCGAGGACCGGTGAGGGAGGAGCGGTGACGCACGAAAGGAGATGAAGTGATAAGAGGAGATAGAGAGATGAAGACCTGAAGAAAATAACCCTCACCTCATCTCCTCTTATCTCTACATCTCCCCGGATCTCTTTATCTCCTTAGGATCTGGGTGGCGCGGTCGATCTCCGCCGCGTAGCGCTCGATGGCCCGCGCCGTGCCCGCGATCTGCGCGGTCGCCTCGTCCCACTTCCGCTCCTCGATCGCTTCGCGGATGCCGGGGAGCGTCTTCACGCCGTAGCCGGTGTAGAAACCGGGGGCGTAGATCGAGTGCTTGAACCAGGGGCGGCGCGGGAGGCCTTCGTCGCGGGTCAGCGCCTGCTCGCTTGCGAGGAGCACCGCGTCGAGCGCCTGCTTGGTCTCGAGGGAGAGCGGCCCGGAGTCGCGGCGCGCGCGGTCATGCGCCTCCGCGCTCCCCCTGAGCCGCTCGACGGCGTTCTTGAGCGGCGCGAAGTTGAGGGGGGGCACCGGCTCCTGCGCCTTCGGGGGGATGTAGAGCTCTCGCGAGTCGGACGCCGCCTCGTACCGCCCTTCCTTGACGAGCCGGTTCCGCTTCTCGGTCTCCTCGCGCGCGTCGTTCGCCAGCTTCTCGACCTCCTTCGCGTAGACGCCGATCGCGTCGGCCGAGGCCCCGAACTCATAAGGGAGCACGTCGGCGTTCGCGAGGCGGAGCATGATCCGGCCGGCCGCCTGGACCAGCGCGACGCCGTACTTGAAGTCGGGGTCGCCGAACCGGATGTACCAGTCGAACGAATCGTAGATCGAGTGGTAGATGCCGCCGCCGCTCTCGCCGCCGAAGCCGATGTTGAGCGACGCGATTCCGAGGTGGTCGATGAAGACCGTGTAGTCCGACCCCGACCCGAGCGCGCCCAGTCGGAGCTCCGCCCGGTCTCGCGTCTCCTTCTGCTCCTCGGCGCTTCCCTTGACGAGGCGCTGGGCGCGGAGCCGCTCGGCGACGCTGATCTTCTTCTGGGGGTCGACGACGTCGCGCGCGGCCTCGTTCACCAGCCTCTCGAGCGAATGGGAGCCGGCCGCGAAGAAGAAGCCGCGGCCGTTGCCGTCGGAGTTGACGTAGACCGCGGCGTGCGCCCGGAGCTCGGCGGCGTGCGCCTCGGCCCACTCGGTCGAGCCGAGGAGCCCCTCCTCCTCGCCGTCCCACGCGCAGTAGATGATCGTGCGCTTCGGCTTCCAGCCCGTCCTGGCCAGCTCGCCCAGCGCGCGGGCCTCCTCCATGAGCGCGACCTGGCCGCTGACCGGGTCCTCCGCGCCGTTCACCCACGCGTCGTGGTGGTTGCCGCGGATGATCCACTGGTCGGGCCGTTCGCCGCCGGCCATTCGCGCGATGACGTTGTAGGTCGTCGGCATCTTCCAGTCGAACTCCAGCTTGAGGTGGACCTTCGCGGGGCCGGGGCCGATGTGGTAGGTCGTCGGGAGCGCGCCGCGCCACGCCTCGGGGGCGACGGGGCCGCCGATCGCTTGGAGCAGCGGGAAGGCATCGTCGTAGGAGATCGGGAGGACCGGGATCTTCGTGAGCGTCGGCGCGTCCTTGATCGGGAGGCGCTTCGCGTCGGGCGTCGCGCCCACGCCGGGCGTGAGCGGGTCGCCGGGATAGAGGGGCATGTCCATGACCGATCCGCGCTGGGCGCCGCGCGCGTTGCGGTAGGGGCCGAGCGGGTAGACGTCGCCCTGGAAATAGCCGTCCTCGTGCGGGTCGGAGTAGATGATGCAGCCGATGGCGCCGTGCTCGGCGGCGACCTTGGGCTTGATGCCGCGCCACGAGCCGTAGTAGCGGGCGAGGACGATCTTCCCCTTGACGTCGATCCCGCGCCGCTCCAGCTCCTCGTAGTCCTTGGGGATCCCGTGGTTCACGTAGACGAGCTCCGCGGTCACGTCGCCGTCGATCGAGTAGGCGTTGTAGACGGGGAGCTGCTCCTCCTTCTGGCCGGAGGTCGCGTCCTCCTTGAGGGGCGGCTCCTCGAGCGTCGCCTTGAAGGGGACCGGGGCGGTCATCTCGAGGAGGCGCGTCTTCGGGGTGGGGAAGAGGACCTGGAATTCCTCGATCTTCGTGTCGTAGCCCCACTCCTTGAACCGGGCGGCGATGAACTCGGCGTTCTCCTTGTCATAGGGGGAGCCGAGATGGTGGGGCCGCGCGGCGAGCCGCTTCATCCAGTCGCGGAGGTTGTCCGCGCGGACGAGCCCGTCGAGCTTCGCCTCGAGCGCGCGCTCGGCGGCGGCCTGGGGGGCGTCGAAGCCGAGGAGGCGCGTCCCGTCGGCGGGGCCCGCCGGCATGCTGGTGCAGGAGGTCAGGAGAAGTAGAACCGGCAGTCTTTTCATGGGCGGCATCCTACCACGGGGGCGGAATCGAGTGGAGATTTTGGTGAGGGAGGCCGATAAGTCAGAAGAGGAGAGGGAGGAGGAACACCATGGGCGAACCAGCCCGGCACGCCTGCACGCACTGCGGCGGAAATTCCGTCTGGAAGAACATCACCGAGGGCGTCAAGCGGGTCTTCCGGCTCAAGAAGCAGGAGGACCGCCTCATGTACATCCCGGTCGACGGGATCGACCAGAACCCGTACCAGCCCCGCGAGTACGTCCAGCAGGAACCGCTCGAGGAGCTGAAGCAGTCGATCGAGCAGTACGGCGTGATCGTGCCGATCATCGTGAACCGGAAGGGGAAGCGGCACACGCTCGTCGCGGGCCAGCGGCGGCTCGCGGCCGCGAGGGAACTCGGGTTCAAGTTCGTCCCCGCGATCGTCCGCACGCTCAACCCGCGCCAGATGATGGAGATCAGCTACCTGGAGAACCTCCACCGCGAGGAGCTCTCGACGATCGACGTCGTCCAGATGTTCGACCGGATCCACCGGAAGTACCCGAAGATCGAGGAGATGGACCTGGCCGAGGCGATGGGCCTCAAGGTCGACGAGCTCCGCCACGCGCGGAACCTGCTCGACCTGCCGATCCCGACCCTCGAGGCGCTCCGGGCCGGCATGATCACCGAGGGCCACGCTCTCTCCGTCAAGGAGATCTCCGACCCCGACGCGCAGCTCGAGGTCATCGAGATGGTGTTCAACGAGAAGCTGGGCGTCGAGGAGACGCGCGAGCTCTGCGACCGCGTCCTCCACAAGGAGGCGTCATACGTGACCGCCGACCAGGCGGCCCACTTCCACTCGCCGAGCTGCCCCTACGCCCAGCTGATCCCCGAGGACCGCAAGCAGAAGTTCTACTCGAAGAAGGAAGTGACCAAGCGCGGGAAGATCCCGTGCATGCAGTGTCTCTAAAGAAAACAAGAAGATAACCACGGAGACACAGAGGCACCGAGAAGATCCTCTCTTCTGAATCCCCCGACCCCCCCGGGGCCCAGGTCCTCATCACGGCGTCGTAGCCGTGATGTTGTCGAAGTTGAATTGTGGCGACGGAGACCCCGCGGCGGCGAACGTGGCCGAAAGCCGGATCGTGAGCGTCCCCGCCGGCCATCCTCCGACCGTGAAGGTACTCAAGATTCCATCCACGATCCAGAACGCATTCCCCATCGAATCCACCGAGAAGGCAATCGTGTGAAACGTTCCGATGGGGGCGCTCAGGGTGAAGATCGAGCTCGTCGCATCCACGAACACGGTCACGGTACCGGCGAACGCGTCCCAGTTCGCGTGGGCAACGTGCCCCCCCCCGTCGATTTCGAAGACCCCGACCGCGGCCCCCGCTCCGGGACCCGCACTGTCCACGCCCATGTCCGTGGAGACGGTGATCGAAGGAGCGGAAATGGAACTGCCGGGAGTCGCCGAGGTGGTGACGGTGCCGTTTCCGTTTGTGGAGAGCAGAAAGAGGAACGGGTTGGAGGGGACGGTGATGGTGTCGACATTACCGGTGGCGCCGGGAGGAGCGGCTACGGCGCTCCAGGGTGACCCGATGCCGCCGAGGGTGTCCGTACCCCATCCTTCGAAGAAGAGCAGGATGGGGGCCGGCGTCGTGGGGGTCTTCGTGGCCGCCGCCTTGCCGCAGGCTGGGGCCAGGGCGGCCAAGAGGAGCAGGGTGATCAATCGGGTTACAAGTCTTCTTTGAGTGTTCAAGAGGATCTCCTTTCCACGAATTTCAGGATCCGGCCGGTCGTGCACGCCTTCGATTCAAAGGGTGCACTCGAAGTCGACGGCCTGCCTAGAGAGGAGGCGACGTCTCGCTTCCGGGAGATGAAGGTTGAAAAATCTTGAGGTAGTCGGGTTTGGCCAGCTCCGCGAACGCGCGAATGGGAAGGGCGCGTGCCATCGCGGGGGCGCGATAATCCGGGACGTCTCTTCGTCCGCCGTCCCGCGCCCGTTTCCGGGGGTCGCACGCTTCCCGGCGCTCCTGCGTCACGCAGCTTGCGTTTCCGGAGAGCATGTGACGGAGGGGCTTGGGGCGCCGGGGATCATGGGAGCGGCTGGACCCGCCGCGGCAGGCGTAGATTGTCCGGGGACTCACGAAAAACACGAGGAGCGCCAGGGCGAAGACAAGGATCGCCCAGGGGCGGTGCCTCCAGAACTCCCGTCCGCGTCCCATCATTCACTAGACACGCCGGGGGGGGCCATCCTTGCACGATTCGGTCCCTCTCGATGGGGGCGGGGGCCGTTGCTATAATCACCCTGCCCATGGATTTCCTTCCTGAATTCAGCCTCGCGGAGTTCGAGGAGAAGCTCGTCTCGCTCGGGATCGAGCGCTGGCGGGCGCGGCCGATCCTCCTCTGGCTCCACCGCCGGAACGCCGCGACGTTCGACCAGATGACCGACCAGTCCCTCGAGCTCCGCGCGGAGCTCGCGAAACATTTCTCGCTCGCGCGCACGAAGATCGCGTCGACCCACGCGAGCCCCGACGGGACGACGAAGTTCCTGGTCGCGCTCGAGGACGGGGACGTCATCGAGACGGTGCTCATCCCCGAGGAGGACCGGCGGACCGTCTGCATCTCGACGCAGGTCGGCTGTCCCATCGCGTGCGTCTTCTGCGCGAGCGGCCTCAACGGCCTCAAGCGGAACCTGACCGCGGGCGAGATCGTGGAGCAGCTGCTCCACGTCAAGAGGTCGATGCCGGCGGAGGAGCGGATCTCGAGCGTCGTCGTCATGGGCATCGGCGAGCCGCTGCTCAACGCGAAGAACCTGATCAAGGCGCTCAAGATCATGAAGGCGTCGTGGGGGATGGGGATCGGCTACAACCGGATCACCCTCTCGACGATCGGCGTCCTGGGCCAGCTGCCCGAGCTCGTGAAGCAGCGCGTCACGCCCAACCTGGCCCTCTCGCTCCACGCGCCGAACGACGCGATCCGGGCGGAGATCGTGCCGACGATGAAGAACGTCCGGCTCGCCGACCTCATCAAGGCGGCGTTCGAGTACAAGCAGGCCACGGGCAAGAACGTCACCTTTGAATACGTGCTCCTGGAGGGCGTGAACGACGACAAGAAGCACGCCCTCGAGCTCGGGAAGAAGATCGCGGGAACCAAGATGAAGGTGAACGTGATCCCGTTCAACCGCGTCGAGGAAGTCCCGTACAAGTCGCCGTCGTCCGAACGGATCGACCGGTTCGTCGAGGCGCTCGGAAAGTGCGGCGTGCCCGTCATGGTGCGGAAGCGCAAGGGCGACGAGGTGGCGGCCGCGTGCGGCCAGCTCCGCGCCCGGTGGACGGCGAAGGCGCCCGAATGCTCGCCATCAACCTGATCTACGGCGCCGCGGGCGTCGTCTCCTACTTCCTGGGCGCGATCCCCTTCGGCTACCTCCTCGTCAAGATCCGGACGGGGAAGGACATCCGGACGATGGGTTCCGGAAACATCGGGGCGACGAACGTCGCGCGCAACCTGGGCGTCCCGTGGTTCATCCCGGTCTTCCTCCTCGACTTCCTGAAGGGCTTCGCGCCGGTCTTCTGGCTCGCGCCGTGGGTGGCGGAGCACTGGAAGTGCCCGATCTGTCCTTCGCCGCTGGCGACGCTCCAGACGTTCTGCGCGCTCTGCTCGGTCGTGGGCCACATGTGGCCGGTCTTCCTCGGCTTCCGCGGCGGGAAGGGCGTGGCGACGATGGGGGGGATCCTCTTCGCGCTCAACTGGATGTCGGCGCTCGTGGCGATGGCCGTCTGGGTCGTCGTCTTCATCCCGTTCCGGTACGTCTCGCTCGGATCGGTCGTCGCGGCGATCGCGCTTCCGTTCGGCCACTGGTTCACGGCGGCACGGGTCCGGCCGCGCGGAGAGAACCCCTGGGTGATCACGGTGTTTGTCGCGATCGCGGGGCTGCTCGTCATCTACCGCCACAAGGCCAACCTCGGGCGGCTCTTGAACGGGACGGAGAAGAGGTTCGGGAGGAAGAAGCAGGAGGAGGCGCCCGCGTGAAAAAGATCGTCGTGCTGGGCGACGGTGCGTGGGGGACCGCGCTCGCGCTGGTCCTCGAGCGGGCCGGCCACAAGGTCTCGATCTGGAGCAAGTTTGCCGAGTACGCCCGGGAGATGCGCGAGGCGCGGGAGAACCCGAAGTTCCTGCCCGGCGTGCCGCTGCCCGCGTCGATCGGGATCATCTCGGGCGCGCCGCCGAAGGCAGACTTCTACATCGCGGCGGTGCCGACGCAGTTCATCCGCCCGACCTTCACCGAGCTGACGCCCTACCTGCCGAAGAAGGCGGTGATCATCTGCGTCGCGAAGGGCCTCGAGCAGTCGACGGGGAAGCGGCCGACGGAGATCCTGCGCGAGGTGCTGGGCGGGGTGAGGCTCGTGGTGCTCTCGGGTCCGAGCCACGCGCCCGAGGTGGCGCGCGGGCTGCCGGTCTCGGTGGTGGTCGCGGGCGAGACGCGCGCGGCGAAGGCGGCGCAGGGGCTCTTCAGCGGGAGTTCGCTCCGGGCCTACACGAGCAAGGACGCGCTCGGAGTCGAGCTGGGCGGCGCGCTCAAGAACGTGATCGCGCTCGCGGCGGGGATCTCGGACGGCCTCGGTGCGGGCTACAACGCGAAGGCGGCGCTCCTGACGCGCGGGATCGTCGAAATGGCGCGGCTCGGGGTTGCGCTGGGGGCGAAGGAGCAGACGTTTTACGGGTTGTCGGGGATCGGCGACCTCATCACGACGACGACGTTCCCGACGGGCCGCAACCTTTCGGTGGGCCGCGCGCTCGGCGAGGGGAAGAAGCTGGACGAGGTGCTGGGCGGCATGCACTCGGTGGCGGAGGGGGTCTGGTCGACGAAGGCGGTGCTCGCGGTGGCGAAGAAACGGGGCGTGCCGATGCCGATCACGGAGCAAGTGCACGCGATCCTGTTCGAGGGGAAGCCCGCGCGCGAGGCGCTGCGGGACCTGATGAAGAGGGACCAGAAGGCGGAGAGTTAGGAAGAAGAATCAAGGACCGGTCTATCCGCGCCGTCCGGCGAGCCGAATCCCCCGTGGCCATCCCTCGAGATTCATGAAGCGGGCTTGACCCGGTCCGCCAGTGCCTTCGCAAGGTCTTCCGGCATCGGGCGGTGCTGGGCGGGGCCCGCGGGGATCGTGGTCGGGCCGACGGCCTGGTGGCCCGGGTGGAGGACGCCCGCGGAGATGATGATCCGCATGGCCTCCTCGACGGTGAGGGGGAGCGGGATCACGTCCTCGCGCGGGACGTAGAGCACGAAGCCGCTGAAGGGCGTGGGGGCCGCCGGGATGAAGACGCAGACGAGGTGCTTCTTGAGCGTCTCGTTCAGGGCCTTCATGCCCTCGCCCGTCACGAAGCCGATCGCGTAGCTCGAGGGCGTGGGGAAGGGGACCGCCACGGCCGTCTGGAAGTCCATTTTCTTCTCGCCCGAGAAGAAGAAGTCGGAGAACTGCTTGGCGTAGGGGTAGACGGTGCGGATGACCGGCAGCCTCTTTAGCAGGAGCTCGAACCAGTGGAAGAGCTTCTTGCCGAAGAAGGTCGCCACGAAGAAGCCGATGACGAACGTCAGCACGATGCCGACCGCGAAGCCGAGGAACGGGGCGCCCCAGCGGTAGAACCAGCCGTGCTCCGGCGAGGTTGCGTCCCAGCCGAGGAAGCGCGTCCCGGCCCACTTGAGCGCGTCGCCGATCGGGACGCCCACGTTGTTGTAGAGGAACCCGAGAACGAGGTAGAGCACCGCGCCCGTCAGCGCGAGCGGCAGCACCGCGGCGAATCCCCGGGTGAAGAACTTTTTCATGACCAATGGCATTATCCCACACGCAGGCGAAGGGGGCCAAGGGTTTCACGGGAAGGGGCGACTCCGGGTTCACCCCTTGATGCAGCCGATGGGGATGAGGCGCGCGACCTTGTCGGTCACGTCCGCCTGCTCCATGACGTCGACGACGAGGCTCGCGTCCTTGTAGGCCTCGGGCATCTCCTCGGCAATCGAGTCGCGGCCGTGGGCCATGACGATCACGCCGCGCTGCTCCTCGAGCTCCTTCAGGAGGTTTCGCCCGTGCATCATTTTCTTCATCGCCGTGCGCGAGTGGGCGCGGCCGGCGCCGTGGCAGGTCGAGCCGAACGTCTCCTTCATCGAGCCCTCCTTTCCGACCAGGAGGAAGCTCGCGCGGCCCATGTCGCCGGGGATGAAGGTCGGCTGGCCGAGGTCGCGGTACGCCTCGGGAAGCGCGGGGTGGCCGGGGCCGAACGCGCGCGTGGCGCCCTTCCGGTGGACGCAGAGCTTCCGGCCGCCGTGCTCCTCGATCTTCGCGATGTTGTGGCAGACGTCGTAGATCAGGCGCGCCCCGAGCGACTCCTCGGTGACGCCGAGCGTCCGCGCGAAGACGCCGCGCGTGATCGCGGTCATGACTTGCCGGTTGACCCAGGCGAAATTCGCGGCGCAGGCCATCGCGGCGAGGTACTGCTTCGCCTCGGGGCTCCGGAGCGGGGCGCAGCAGAGCTGGCGGTCGGGGAGCGAGATGCCGTACTCCTGGCTCGTCCGGACCATCGTCCTGAGGCTGTCCTCGCAGACCTGGTAGCCGAAGCCGCGCGAACCGGAGTGGATCGAGAAGCAGACGGTCCCCAGCTTGAGATCGAAGCGCGCGGCCACGTCCTTTCGATAGATCTTGTCGACGACCTGGATCTCGAGGAAGTGGTTGCCGCTCCCGAGGGTCCCGACCTGCGGCATGCCGCGCTTGAACGCGCGGTCGCTCACCGCCTTCGGGTCGGCGCCGGGGTAGAGGCCGCCATCCTCGATGTGCTCGAGGTCGTCGGGCGTGCCGTACCCGTGGTAGACCGCCCACTTCGCACCCTGCGTGACGATCGCGCGGGCGTCGTCCTCCTTCGGGGTCGGGATCGCGCCGTCGCTCCCGACGCCGGCGGGGATGGCGCGGAAGATGTTGTTCACGAGCTCTCGGAGCTTCGGCTGAACGTCCGCGCGGTCAAGGTCCGTACGGATGATTCTGATTCCACAATTTATGTCATAGCCAACTCCTCCGGGCGAGATCACGCCCTCCTCGAGGTCGAACGCGGCGACGCCGCCGATGGGGAATCCGTAGCCCCAGTGGAAGTCGGGCATCGCGAGCGAATAGCCCACGATGCCGGGGAGGTGCGCCACGTTGCGGACCTGCTCGACCGCCTCGTCGACCTTCTGCGACTCCATGAGCTCGGGAGAGGCGTAGATGCGGCCCGGGACGCGCATGCCGCCGGTCTTCGGGATCTCGTAGAGCCAGGGCTTGATCTTCTTCAACTCCGCCATCGTGGGGCGAGGATAGCAGCGGGGCGGAGGCGTGTCCACCCCGCCCCCCTTCGCGCTCTGCCGGCTTGGCGCTACGGGGGGCGAGCGCGGGTCAGTGGGGCCGGTTGGGGATCACGCCGTCGGACTTTCGCCGGGGAATCCAGAGGGGGCGGTTCTCGAGCGCCGCGGGGCCGTCGTCGTTGGCGGGATCGAGAAAGGTCCACGAGTCGCTGAAGCGGAAGAGGCCCAGGAGGAAGTCCACGAACTCCAGGAGCGAGAAGCCGGCGTCGAAACCGACGACGCCCGCCAGCACGCCGACTTCGAAGTCCATGAAATGGATGTCCTCCTTCTCGACGGTGCCGGGGTTGACGAGGGCGGGGAACAGCAGCATGCATCGATGGGTCCCGCCCGAGCCGCCGGTGCCGAGCGTGATCCGGTGTACCTGCGCCTGGTCGGGGTTCATGAGGGTGTAGACGATCGTGAGCGGGAAGTGCTCCTCGATCGACGTGTCGCGCACGACGCCGCCGTAGATCCACCCGGCGCTCCACTGCCGGCTGCTGCCGACGCCGAAGTGGACGATTTCGCCGGCGTTCGCGTGGGCCTGGAGCCCGTAGCCGAGGTGGCCCTCGAGGCGGACGATGTCGCCGAGGTCGGACAGCCTCGCCGACGCGTACGAGCAGCCGCAGACAGAAAACCACAGAGGCACGGAGGCACAGAGGAAAGCTTTCGCGAGCTTTCCCCAAGGAGGGCGACCCTTCAAGTTCTTCGTCTCCGTGTCCCTGTGCCCCTGTGGTTTTCTTCTTCCTACAGATCGAAGATGACACGAGCTCTCCATCCGTCCTCCTCCCGCGCCGCCTCGAGCTGGTGCCAGGTGACGGCCTTGATCTCGGTCTTGAGGGGGTGGCGCGCGGGGTCGTAGCTCTCCCACGTTCCGTGGACCGTCCCGCTCCCGGGGGTGAAGGAGCCATACATCTTACGCTCCGCGGAGAAGCGGTAGAGGAGCTCGGAGAGGAAATCGCGCAGCTCCTCCGGCGGGTCGGTCCCCGCGACGGGGAACGCGTCGGTGACCGACGGCGCGGGCGGGCCGCCCTCGGCGAGGATCGCGAACATGGCGCGGGCGCATTCGGCGAAGAGCGCCTCGAGCGTCGGCGCGCGGGCGGCGACGCCGATGTCGCCGGTGTGCTCGATCAGCTCCCAGGTCACGACGGTGATTCCAGCACAAAGCCACAAGGACCACAAAGAAGAACGCGAGGGGGTTCTTGAAATACCGGACGCGATCCTTTATATAGATGCGGCCAGCTGCGGCCTTTACAGAGGGAAACGTCATGCACGCGAAGTCGATCGGCGACACGGCCGGCGCCGTCTGGAGGGCGCTTGGAGCCAAGGGCAAGGTGGAGGTCAAAGCGCTCCCCAAGCTCCTCGACCAGGAGGCCTCGCTCGTCCTGCAGGGGGTGGGCTGGCTCGCCCGCGAGCACAAGGTCGAGTTCGAGGGACAGGGCGCGAAGGTCCTCGTCAGGCTCACCGCCCACGAGGCGGACGTTTACAAGAAGCACCATGCCAAGTAGGCTCGTGCCGTGCGCACGATCGTCCTCGACGGCGGAAGCCTCACCTTCGCGGACCTCCGCGCGCTCGCCCGGGACGACGTGCGGCTGGGGATCGCGCCCGCGGCGCTCCGCCGCGTAAGGCGCTCGCGCGACATCGTCGAGCGCGCGCTCCGCCAGGACCGCGTCGTCTACGGAGTGACGACCGGGTTCGGAAGACTTTCGGACCGGAGGATCGGGGCCGCCCACCTCGAGGAGCTCCAGGTGAACCTTCTCCTCTCCCACAGCGCCGGGATGGGGGATCCGATCCGCGAGACCGGGCTCCTGATCGCGCTGCGGACCAACTCGCTCCTCATCGGCTACTCGGGCGTGACGCCCGGCCTCGTCAAGCACCTGGTCGCGCTCCACAACCGCGGGGTCCGGCCCGTCATCCTGGAGCAGGGCTCGGTGGGGGCGAGCGGCGACCTCGCGCCGTTGGCGCAACTGGGCGCCGCGATGCTCGGCCACGGCGAGGCGTCGATCGGGAGGTCGACCTACCCCGCGGCCCGGGCGCTCAAGCTCGCGCGCCTCGCGCCGTACCGGTTCCGTCCCAAGGAGGCGCTCTCGCTCATCAACGGGACGCAGTTCACGGCGGCGCTTCTCGCGCGGGTCCTCTCGGATATGCAGGACCTCCTCACGCTGGCGGATGTCGCCGGCGCGATGAGCCTCGAGGCGCTGAAGGGGAGCCTCCGGCCGTTCGACGCGCGGTTCCACCGCCACCGGCCCCACCCCGGGCAGCTCGCGGTCGCGCACAACTTCCGGGAACTGCTGGCGAAGAGCGAGGTCCTCGAGTCGCACCGGCAATGCCAGAAGGTGCAGGACGCCTACTCGCTCCGCTGCATCCCGCAGGTCCACGGCGCCGCGCGCGACGCGTGGACCTACGCCCGGGACGTCCTCGTCCGCGAGGCGAACTCGGTGACGGACAACCCGCTCGTCTTCGAGAACGGCGACATCCTCTCGGGCGGCAACTTTCACGGACAGGCGCTGGCGCAGGCGGCGGATTATCTGACGACGGCGCTCGTCTCGCTCGCCAACATCTCCGAGCGGCGGATCGACCGGATGACGAACCCCGAGATGAGCGAACTCCCGGCGTTCCTCGTCGCGGAGAGCGGGTTGAATTCCGGCTACATGATGGTCCAGGTCGCGGCCGCGGCGCTCGCGGCCGAGTGCCGTTCCGACGCGTCGCCCGCGAGCATCCACTCGATCCCGACGGGCGCGTCCAAGGAGGACCACGTCCCGATGGCGCCGGTCGCCGTGCGGAAGTGCCGCCGCGTGCTCGACAACGTCCGGAAGGTGATCGGGATGGAGATCCTCTGCGCGGCTCAGGGCCTCGACTTTCTCGAGCCCCTCAGGCCCGGCCGCGGGGTGCGGGCGGCGCACGACGCGCTCCGGAAGTCGATCCCCCACCTTGAGAAAGACCGCTTCCTGCGCCCCGAACTCGGGAAGGTCACGTCGCCCGATGGAGAGCTTCCCGGGCGGATCCTCGCCGCCGCCGAGAAGGCCGCGGGCCCCCTGGTGTAACGAAATCGCCGCGCGCTTTCGTTACTTGAGGACGTTCTGGCGGGCACGGACGAAGAGGACCCAGTCCTCGGCGTCATCGCCCTTGCCGATCATCTCGAGCCCGACCAGGCTCCACTTGCCCTTCACGCAGGAGACCTTCGAACTCCACTTGAGGACGCGCGCCTGCGCGGCCTGGAGGGGGCCGATGCCCGGGATTCCGATTTCCAGGTCCTTCATCTGCCCCGCGCACATCTGGCCCCGGAAGTCGATCCCGATCTGGTCGTTGCCGTGGACGAAGTGGGCGCGGACGTCGAGGACGAACCCGGTGGAGAAAAGGCCGATGATCGGGTCGCACATGCTCGCATAGGAACTCACCTGCGGCTCGTAGTCTGAGAGCTGGGCCTCCTGGAGCGACCGGAGCGAGTGGACGCGCTCCTGGGGAAACGAGGTGATCTCGCTCATTTCGACCAGCCGGACCTTCTGACCCTTGTAGGCCTCCTCGAGCAGCTTGTCGAATCCGGCCTGCTCGGCGTAGTAGCCGCCCAGTCCAAGGGCGGGGACGTCCTTCTCCCAGTCGGCCCGGGCGCCCTTCTTGAACCCCACCACCACCGCCTCGGTCGTGATCATCTGGGCGCGGGCCGTGAGGAGCGTCGCCAGGAACCGCTCGACCTCCTTGAGCACCTCCGGCTTCTGGCGGATCACCAGCGAGCCGCCCTGGACGGAGATCATGTTCCGCGAGTTCTCCCACGTGTCCTTCGCCACGCGGGTCTTGATGATGTCGACCACCTCCTGGGGACTCATGGCGACCGCGGGCTCGTCCAGCGTGAACGTCGCGCCGGTGAGAGGGCCGCCGCCCCCGCGGGAGGGGGAGACGACATCGAGCTTCGGGCCGGCGAAGTCCTGGATGCCGCGCGTCAGCGGCGAGATGTCGAACAGGCGCAGCAGCCTCTGCTCGTCGAAGACGGGCTCGGGCGAGGGCTTCTCGTCAGCGGCGACGATCGCCGGCGTCAGGAGGAAAAGGAGGTTTCGGTTCTTCCGGAAAACCGAACCCACGATGGCCGTCTCCCGGTTCCGGATCGTGAGCGTGGTGCGGAGCCGGTCGAGCGTGAGTTTCGGGAGTTGGAGATTGACCTCCACGGGGACCGGCGCCGCCGGGGCCTTGGGAAGGGCGCCCGGGCCTTTGTCGCCCCCCGTCTCGACCGGCGAGGCGGCGAAGAGGTCCTTCGTCACCCGGAGCTTGCGGTTCTCGATCGCCTCGAGGTCGGCGAGGTCGGCGCGCACCTCGACGGTGACGCCGCCGGCGAAGGGCTCGAGGAAGGGCCGCACGTCGACGCTGAACCCGGTGGAGAAAACGTCGATGACCGGGTCGAGGGCGACGGAGGCCGTCGCGATCTGGACATCGTAGTCGCGGAGATACTCCTGCCGGGTGAACTCCCCGAGGTTGACCCGCTGGCCCGGGTGGGCGGTGACCCGGGCGGCCTTGGCGATCTCCGCGAGCTTCCCCTCGCGCGCCGCCTCGAGGACCTGCTTGTAATGGTCGGCGGGGAGCATGCCCGGACGGTCGGCATTCCCCGCGGAGCGGATCTTCGCGAGAAGCTGGGGATCGATGGAGATGACGGCCGCATCGAGCACGATCGTCCGCCCCACGTACCCGCGCCAGAAGTTGATGTACTGGACGATCTTCTCGTGGACCGATTTCCGGTTGGTCACGAAAAGGACGCCGCTCGAGTAGGTGATCGCGGCGGAAACGTGCTCCCAGCTGTCCTCGACGACGTTGCTCTTGATGAGGTTGGCCAGGTCTTCGCCCGTCAGGAGTCCCGCGGAGAGCTCCGATCCCGCGGAGACGGTGGTGCCGATCAAGTCCCTGCCCAGGCCGAGCCCCTCCCCCGGATGGTCCGGGACCTGCTCGGTGAGGAACTCGACGTTGTAGAGGTGGGTCTCGAACGGATCGTCCTGCTGCGCCCGAGCGGGGGCGACCACGAGCAGGAGGGCCGCGGTGGCGAGGACGTGACGAAGCATCGTGGAATCTCCTAAGCGGGGTTCATTTCAGGACGTTGGGCCGGGCGCGGAGGAAGAGCGCGACGTCCTCCGCGTCGTCCGCGGGGCCGTGGGTCTGGATCGCGACCAGCGTCCACCGGCCCTTCGCGCAGACGACGTCCCCGTTCCAGCGGGGCCCCTCGACGTTGGGAATCTGGACGGGGCCCACGCCCGTCGAGGGAGTCTCGACCTCCTTGATCTCGCGGGTCGTCCGCGAGGCGCGGAGGTCCACCTCGATCCGGTCCGCTCCCGCGACGGGCCGTGGGAGGACGTCGAGCACGAACCCCGTGTGGAGCGTCCGGACCGCGGGGTCGACCATCGCCGCGGCCGGCCCGACCTTCGATTCGAACCCGGCGATGAAGTTCTCCTCGCGGAACGCCGCGGCGTAGACGCGTTCCAGCGGGAAGCCCGTGATCTCGGCAGCTTCGATGATGCGGACGCGGCGGTCCTTCGTGGCCTCGGCGAAGAGCCGGTCGTATTTCTCGGGCTCCACGAAGTAGCCGCCCGCGGCGAGGGCGGGGATCTCCTTCTCCCACTCCGCCCGCGCGCCCTTGCGGAACCCGATCAAGACCGCCTCGGTCGTGATCGTCTGGGCGCGGCTGACGAGGAGCGACCCGAGGTAACGGTCGATGTCGCGGAGCACCTCGATTTTCTGGCGGACCACGAGGAGGCGCGGTCCCTCGGCGCTGATCGTGTTGCGCTTGTTGGACCAGCTCTCGGGGGCCACCTGGGTGCGCACCATCTCGGCGAGCTGGCCCGCGGTCATCCGCGCGACCGGCGCGTCAAGCGGGTCAGGCGGCGCGCCGAAATTCCGGACGGGGCGGGTGAGAGGCGAAACGTCGTAGAGCCGGAGGACCCGCTGCTCCTCGAAGACCGGCTCGGGCGCCGGCTTCTCGTCGAGCGCGAGAACCGCCGGCGTGACGAGGAAGACGAGCACTCGGCCCTTCCGAAGGACCGAACCGACGACCGCCGTCTCACCGCTCCGGACGGTGAGGGTGGTCCGGAGTGCGTCGCGCGCGAGCCGCGGAAGCTGGATCACCGCCTCGCCCGTCAGGCCGGAGGTCGTCTTGCCGTCGGGCGCGATCACCTCCTTGCCGGGCCGGATCTTCCGGCTCTCCAGGGCCTCGAGTTCGCAGGCGTCGGCCCGGACCTCCATCGTCACGGCGCCGCCGAAAGGCTCGAGATGGGCGCGGATGTCGAATCCCGCGCCGGTGGCGAAGGAATCGACCACGGGGTCCAGGACGGCGGCTGTCCCTGACAGATGGACATCCTGGTCCCGGAGGTAGGAGTGCCGCCCCGCGTCCTGAAGGTGGACGCGCTGGCCGGGATGGGCCGAGACGCGGAGGGACTTCACGAGCTCCGCCTGGCGCCCCTCGCGCGCCGCGTCGAGGATCTGTTTCACTTGATCGGGGGCGAGCGAGGCGGGCCGGTCGGCGGGGCTCGCGGCGCGCACTTTCGCCAGGAAGGCCGGATCGGCCAGGACGATCGCCCCGTCGAGCGTGATCAGCTTCCCGAAGGCCGAGCGGAGATAGGCGAGGTAGGGCTCGATCTTTGCGTGGACCGAGGCGCGGTTCGTGACGGCGAGGCCGCCTTCCGAGAACCCCAGGCGGGCGGAGGCGTGGGTCCAGGTGTCCTCGGCGATGTTCGTCCGGATGAGGTTGACGAGGGCTTCGGGGGGAAGGAGGCGGGGCTCCTCGACGCCGGCACCCGCGGGGCCGGTCTCGAGGCCGAAGTGGACGCCCGGCCAGTCCGGCACGGTCTTCGTGAGGAACTCGACGGGATAGAGACGGCTCTCGAAGGGGTCTTCCTGGCCGCGGGCGGGGGCCGCCAGGAGGGTGACGAAGAAGAGGCCGAGGGCGGTTCGGTTCATGAAAGGATCTCCTGCACACGCGTTCCGCTCATCCGTGGATTCCCGGCCAGTAGACGAGCCCCGGGTGTGGAGGTAAAGAGTTACTTGAGCAGGTTGGCCCGCGCGCGGACGAAGAGCGCGACGTCCTCCATCGCGTCGCCCGCGCCGCGGGTCTCGATCGCGACGAGCGTCCACTTGCCCTTGGCGCAGACGGCGTCGGATTCCCAGCGCGGCCCGGTGACGCGCGGGACCTGGACGGGGCCCACGCCGCTCGAGACCGTCTCGATCTCTTTCATCTCCCGGGAGGTGAGGGAGGCCTTGAGGGGGACGAGGATGCGGTCATTCCCGGCGATGAAGGCGGGGCTGGCGTCGAGGACGAACCCGGTCTGAAGCACGCCGATGATCGGATCGAACTGTGCGGCGGCGGTCGAGACCTGGGGCTCGTACTTCTCGATGTAGCTTTCTTCCACCAGGCTCCCCACGTGGACGCGCTGCTGCGGGTAGCCCGTGATTTCGGCGATGGCGGCGATCCGCACCTTCACCCCTTTCGCCGCCTCCTCGAAGAGCTTCGCGAACTTCTCCTCGTCGGCGAAGTATCCGCCGGGCAGGAGCGCGGGGATCTCCTTCTCCCAGTCGGCGCGGGCGCCCTTCTTGAAGGCGATTGCGACCGCCTCGGTCGTGATCACCTGCGAACGCTGCAGGATGAAGGAGTTCAGGTAGCGCTCGATCTCCTTGAGGATCTCGGGCTTCTGGCGGACGACGAGAACGCGGCCTCCCTCGCCCTTGATGGAGTTCCGCTTGTTGCCCCAGCTCTCGGGGGCGACGTGGGTCTTGATCATGTCCTCGAGTTGCACCGTCGACATCCGCTCCCGGGGCTCGTCGAGGCTGAATGTCGCGCCCGTCAGGGGCCCGCCGCCGCCCTTGCTCGGGGAGACGAGCTCGGTCGAGGGCGCCCGGAAATCCTGGATCGGCCGCGTGAGAGGGGAGACATCGTAGAGGCGGAGGAGCCGCTGCTCCTCGAAGACCGGTTCCGGCGCGGGCTTGTCGTCGAGCGCGAGGATCGCGGGGGTGACCAGGAATGCGAGCGTCCGGCCCTTCTTGAAGGCCGTGCCCAGGATGATGGTCTCCCCGCTTCGCGCGGTGACATTCGTGCGGAGCCAGTCGTGGGTGACGCGGGGGAGCTGGACCCTGGCCTCGGCCTGGGCGTGCACGACGTCCTTCGCGGCGTCGGCCGGCTTGGCCTCCTGGCCCGCGGCGGGCACGAGGCCCAGGAGCTTGAGCTTCCGCTCTTCCATGGCCTCGAGTTCCGACGCGTCGGCGCGGACCTCGAGCGTCACCGTGTTCCCGAACGGCTCGAGGTAGGCCTCGATGTCGAACCCTGCCCCGGTGGTGAAGACATCCATGACCGGGTCGAGCGCCACGGCGGAGGTGGCGATCTGGACGTCGTGATCTCGGAGATACGCGTGATGCACCCCCTCCTGGAGGTGGACGTGCTGGCCCGGGTGGGCGGTGATCCGGAGCGATTTCACGAGCTCGGCCTGCTTTCCCTCGCGCGCGGCGTCGAGGAGCTGCCGGGCCTGCTCGGCGGCCAGGGTCGCGGGCCGGTCGGCGGGGCCGGCCGCGCGGAGCTTCGCGAGGAACGCGGGGTCGGCGGAGACGATCGCGGCGTCGAGCGTGATCAGCTTTCCGAAGGTGGAGCGGAGGTACTCGAGGTACTGCGCGATCTTCGCCTGGGTGGACTTCCGGTTGGTGACGCCGAGGCCGCCCTCGGTGACGTCGATCTTCGACGACGCATGCTGCCAGCTGTCCTCCGCGATGTTCGCCTTGATGAGATCCACCAGGGTGTCGGCCGGCATGAGGGAGCGATACTCAGCGCCGCCGCTGACGCTCGTGCCGATCGCGTCGTACGTCAGACCGAAATGTATCCCCGGCCGGTCCTGCACGGCGCGGGTGAGGAACTCGACGTTGTAGATCCTCGTTTCGAACGGGTCATCCTGCCTGGCGGCGGGAAGGGCGATGAGGCAGAGGAGGAGGGCGGCGCGTTTCATCGGGTCTCCTGTCGATTGAAGTGCATGAATTATAGACGGTGGGATGGAACGAAGTCGTTCGGCGCGCCCGTTTGGTTACGCGTTGGTGTAGAATCGGCCCCCGATGACGATCCGTGCCCCCCGCGGGAAGGCGCTCCACTGCCGGAGCTGGCAGACGGAGGCGCCCTTCCGGATGATCCAGAACAACCTCGATCCCGAGGTCGCGGAGGACTGGAAGAACCTCGTCGTCTACGGCGGGACGGGCCGCGCGGCGCGGAGCTGGCCGGCGTTCCGCGCGATCCTCCGGGCGCTCCGCTCGCTGCGCGACACCGAGACGCTGCTCGTCCAGTCGGGAAAGCCGGTGGGCGTGGTGCGCACCCACGCGATGGCGCCGCGGGTCCTGATCGCGAACTCGCTCCTCGTCCCCGCGTGGGCGACGTGGGAGCACTTCCGGCGGCTCGAGGCGCAGGGGCTCATCATGTACGGCCAGATGACGGCCGGCTCGTGGATCTACATCGGGACGCAGGGGATCCTGCAGGGGACGTACGAGACGTTCATGGCCGCGGCGCGGAAGCACTGGGGGAGCGACCTGTCCGGGCGGCTCGTCGTGAGCGGCGGGCTGGGAGGGATGGGCGGCGCGCAACCGCTGGCCGCGACGATGGGCGGCGGTGCGTTTCTCGGCGTCGAGGTCGACGAGCGGCGGATCGACCGGCGGATCGCGCAGGGCTACTGCGACCGGAAGGAGAGGTCGCTCGACCGCGCGCTCGAGGTCGTGCTCCGCGCGAAGGAGCGGCGCGAAGCGGTGAGCGTCGGGCTGCTCGGAAACTCCGCCGAGGTTCTCCCGGAGCTCGCAAGGCGCCGGGTCGTGCCCGACCTTCTGACCGACCAGACGAGCGCGCACGACGAGCTGAACGGCTATGTCCCCGCGGGGATGGCGTTCTCAAAGGCCCTGGCGCTGCGCCGCTCGAATCCCGACGCCTACATCCGCCGCTCGCGGGAGTCGATGGCCGCGCACTGCCGCGCGATGCTGCGTCTTCAAAAGATGGGTGCGGTGACGTTCGACTACGGGAACAACCTGCGCGGGCAGGCGAAGGCGGTGGGCGTCGCGGAGGCGTTCGACTATCCCGGCTTCGTGCCCGCGTACATCCGGCCGATGTTCTGCGAGGGCCGCGGGCCGTTCCGCTGGGCGGCGCTCTCGGGCGACCCGCGCGACATCCACGCGACCGACGAGGCGGTGCTCAAGCTCTTTCCAAAGGACCCGGTCCTCGCCCGCTGGATCCCGCTCGCGCGGGAGCGGGTGAAGTTCCAGGGGCTGCCGGCGCGGATCTGCTGGCTGGGCTACGGCGAGCGGGCGGAGTTCGGGGCGGTGATCAATCACATGGTCAAAGGGGGGAAGCTCCGGGCGCCGGTGGTGATCGGCCGCGACCATCTCGATTGCGGGAGCGTGGCGTCCCCGAACCGCGAGACCGAGGCGATGAAGGACGGCAGCGACGCGATCGCGGACTGGCCGATCCTGAACGGGCTCCTGAACGCGTCGAGCGGCGCGACGTGGGTGAGCGTCCACCACGGGGGTGGCGTCGGGATCGGGAACTCGATCCACGCCGGGATGGTCGTCTGCGCCGACGGGACAAAGCTGGCGGCGGAAAAATTGGAGCTCGTGCTGACGAACGATCCCGCGATGGGGGTGTTGCGGCATGCCGATGCCGGGTATGATGAAGCGACACGGTTCGCCCGGAAGCACGGGGTTCGGATTCCAAGATAAGGAGGGAAGGTCATGGACGTGGATATCAAGAAGGTGGACAAGAGCCAAGTCAAGGCGTTCCTCATGTTCGATCTCCTGATTCTGCCGTTGCTCGTGAAGATCGGGTTCATCGTGGGTGCGGTCTTGATTCTGCTGAGCGGGATCAGCATGCCCTTTCAGATGGGGATGGGGTTCGGTGGTTTCAGCATCACTCGCTTCGTGATCGGGATCGTAGCCGGAGTGATCATGATCGCCGTTGGCCTGGTATGGCTGAGGATCACCTGCGAGTCGATGATCATCGTCTTCAAGATCCACGAGGCATTGGTGCCCAAGAAGCCCGAGGAGCCCAAGGCGGCGGCGCCCGAGCCCGCGGCGGCGAAGCCCGCGGAGCCTCCGAAGGCGGACGCCCCTTCCGCGACCAGCTAAAGTTCCGGGCCGATCCGACCGAAGGAACTAGGCACGGAATAACTCCGGATCCCGGTCTGTTCCGGAATCCGGAACTTCACGAGGAGGAAGGTATGAAGCACCTGGCGTTGATCGGACTGGCGGTGGTGGTGGTGTTTGCGTTCGCCTGCAGCACGGCGCCCGAAAGTGGCGGGATGATGAAGTGCGCGGCCTGCAAGATGGACGCCCCCAAGGACAAGATCTGTGCCAAGGACGGCAACTGCGCCCACTGCGACAAGTGCACGGCGAAGTGCGAGGGCTGCAAGCAGGACGTGCGGTGCTTCGACATGTGCCCGAAGTGCCACAAGATGTGCATGAAGTGCGACAAGTGCGCCAAATAGCGGCCTGATCGCAAAAATCCGGAACGGCGCGGGGGAGACCTCCTCCGCGCCGTTTCTTTTTTGGCGCGCCGCGTCATTCCCCTCCAGCTTTCCCGCCGGGGGGCGTATAATACGTAAGAAGCGATGGGCGTCCCGCGCGAAGACCTGCTCCTGATGACGCGTGCCCTCAAGCGCGGACTCGCCGACGTGAAGGCGATCCGGAAAGCGCTCGACCGGCAGGTGTCTAAACCCATCGGCTTGCTCGAGGCCCTCCACCTGGGGGCCGCCGACGTCCAGGTGCTGCGCGGCGACTCCTCCCCGCCCGACCCCGTCCAGGACCGCGCCCACCTCGACGCGCTCCACTCGATGCTGCTCGACGGCGAGCACCTGACCGCCTCCGAGTGGGAGAAATTCATGGCGTCGCTCACGCGACCCACTCAGCGCCACGGCTACGCGGCGCTCGCCGTCCCGCAGGAGTTCGACGGGTACTCGCTCCAGTGGGAGCTCGCGCGCCGCGAGCGGGGCGTGGTCTTCCGCGCCCACGACCGCGAGGGGAAGGACGTCGCGATCAAGGTCTTCCGGAAGGACGTTCCCGTGTCGGCCGAACTCTCCCGCGTCGACGGCCTGGCCTACGCGGTCATGCCGTTCGTCGAGGGCGAGTCGCTCGAGGCGAAGCGGCCCTCCTCGCCGAAACGGGCGGCGCAGGTCATCGAGACCGCCGCCCACCTCCTCCGCGCCGGCGGCCACGGCGCGCTCTCGCCCGCGCGCATCCTCGTCCGGAAGAACGACTCGGCGGTCGTGATCGGGTTCGAGCACGCGAAGGCGGCGCCGCTCTCGCCGCGGGCGCGGGCCTACGGGGACGGCACGGACGCGCGCGCCCTGGGCGCGATCCTCTACGATCTCCTGACGGGATCGCCTCCCGCCGGGGAGGCGTCGCCCGCCGCGCGCTCACGCGACGTCGACGCCGACCTCGACCGCGTGGTCGCCTGCGCGGTCGCCGGGGGCTATGAATCGACGGCCGCGTTTGCCGACGACCTCGGTCGCTACCTGAGGGGCGAGCCGGTCACGGCGCGGCGGGTGGTCCCGGCCGCGGTGGCGAAGAAGAAGCCGTGGGGCCTCGTCGCGGCCGCCGCGGCGGTCGCGATCGCGGCGATCGTCGCGGTCGTGCTCGTGTCGGGGAAGGGGAGGACGCCGGAGGCGAAGGCGCCCGGGCCGGTCGAGGAGCCGAAGGCCGTGGTCCAGAAGCCGGCCCCGCCCCCCGTGGCGCCGAAGGCCGCGCCGAAGCCGAAGGTCGAACCGCCGAAGAACGCCGAGCCGGTCAAGCCGCTGACGCCGGAGGACGAGCAGCGCCTGTACGACACGAGCGTGCAGGCGGTGAGCGCGGGGGACTGGAACGGCGTGATCGCGATCGGCAACGAGGCGGTCTCGCGGGGATCGAAGAAGGACTGGGCCTTCTATCACCTCGCGATGGCGTACACCGAGCGCGACGAGCTGGACAAGGCGCTGGAGTACGCGACGCGGGCGCTGCAGGCGAAGCCCGACGGGCGCGAATCGCAGGAGCTGCGGGCGCAGATCCTCGTCCTGCGGGGCGAGGCGAAAATGGCGCTCGCGGCGCTGGAGGAGCTCCATCCGAAGAAGGCGGCGGAGTACAACCGGCAGATCGTCCAGCTGGCGAAGTTGATTTCGGCCGACCCGAAGGACTCGCGGTCGGTCCTCCAGCGCGGCGTCTACTACCAGCTCAAGAAGCACCACGACTCGGCGGAGACGGATTTCGCCGCGGCGCTGGAGCTGGGCCGGAAATCGGCGCTCGTCTGGCGGGCGCTCGCGCGCAAGGCGCAGGAGAACCGGGCGGGCGCGGAGGCGGACGCGAAGGCCTACCTCGCGGAGATGCCGGCGGGATACGCGGCCGGGGACGCGAAGGCGATCCTGGCGGACCTCAAGTAAATCCCAAATCCCAAACCCCAATGAGATCCCAATCTCAAAATCCCAACCGGGGGGCGGGGTTCAAAAACTGCGAGGCAGGTTCTGGCCCCGGGATCAGGCGCCCGGGATCGGGGGCGACTGGGATTCCTGCGCCTCGGGGCGCTCGCTGAGAGGGACGGGGGGCGCGTCGAGGTCCTCGACGGAGTAGCGGTAGGCCGAGGGGACCGCGGGCCCTGCCGCGGGAGCGGGGCGGTCGGTCGGCGTCATCGTCTCCAGGACGAGCGGGGCGGCGGACGGCTGGCCCTCGGAGGGGGCGCCCTCGCGGAGCTCGACCGTGATGTCGCCCATGTCGGTGTCCTGCTCGATCGTGACCTCCTGCATCTTGGCGAGCTGGAGGAGGCCGAGGAAGGTGCCGAGGATCGTGGTGCGGTCGGGCTTCTCGCCGAGGAGCTCGGAGAGCGTGGTGCGGCGCCTCTCGCGGAGCGCGACCTGGATGCGGTCGATGAAGACCTCGAGCGGCACGTCGCGGTAGAGGATCGAGAGCATCGCGTCCAGGCGGACGCCCTTCATGACTTTCGAGTAAAGGAGGACGAGGTCCCAGAGCTCGAGGTTCCGGAGCGGCTCCTGCTCGGTCTCGCCCTCAAGGCGGAGGTGGGGCCGGCTGAACTTCATGGCGCGCTCGGCGCCGAGGCGGTCGAGCGCGCGCGAGCGGTCCTTGAAGCGCTTGTAATCGAGGAGCTTCTTGATGAGTTCGAGGGACGCGTCGCCCTCCTCCTCCTCCTCGCCGGTCCCCTCGCCCTCGGGCAGGACCTCCGGCGGGGCGATCGTGCGCGACTTGATGAGAAGGAGCTGCGAGGCGAGGGCCAGGAAGTTGCCGGAGAGGGAGAGGTCGAGCTTCTCCATCGTGGTCAGGAACTGGATGTACTGCTCGCAGGCGCGGGCGAGCGCGATCGCGGTGATGTCGACCTCGGTCTCCTTGACCAGGTGGAGGAGGAGGTCGAGCGGGCCGTAGTAGTTGTCGAGGACGACCTTGTACTCCGCGTTGACCGTCTCAGGCATGGTTCCCCTCTCCGAAGAAGCTCTCAGCGATCAGCCCTCAGCCGTTCTGAAGCCGAAGGCTGAGAGCTGACAGCTGCTATATTATCGGCTCCCGAACACCGCGTTCCGCACTTCTTTCATCGTCTCGCGGGCGACGGCGCGGGCCCTTTCGGTTCCGCGGGCGAGGATCGCGTCGAGCTTGCCGGGCTCCGCGAGGAGGGCCTGGCGGCGCTCCTGGATCGGGCGAAGCCAGTCGAGCATCCTGCCGGCGAGCTCGGCCTTGCACTCGACGCAGCCGATCGCGGCGGCCTTGCAGTCGGTCTCGATCTTCGCGTGGCGCTCCTTTGAGTTCAGCATCCCGTGAAAGGCGAAGACGTTGCAGACCGCGGGGTCGCCGGGGTCGCTCCGCTTCTTCCGGTTGGGGTCGGTGAACATCCCCTTGACCTTCTTCTCGACGGAGGCGGGGTCCTCGGAGAGGTCGATGGCGTTCCCGTAGCTCTTGGACATGCGGCGGTTGTCCAGGCCCATGAGGCGCGGCGTCGGCGTGAGCTTTGCGGCCGGCTCGGGGAACACTTCCTTCCCGACGTTGTGATTGAACTTGCGTACGATCTCGCGGGTGAGCTCGAGGTGGGGGAGCTGGTCCTCGCCGACGGGGACGACGTTGCCCTTGTAGAGAAGGATGTCGGCGGCCTGGAGCACGGGGTACCCGAGGAAGGCGTAGTTGTCGACCCCCTTCTCGGCCAGCTGCTGCTGGGCCTCCTTGTAGGTGGGGACGCGCTCCAGCCATCCGAGCGGCGTGTAGCACGAGAGGACGAGGTGGAGCTCCGCGTGCTCGGGGACGTCGGACTGGACGAAGATGACGGACTTCTCCGGGTCGACGCCCGCGGCGATCCAGTCGGCGGCGACGTCGCGGATGTTCGCGGGGATGGCCTGGGGTTTCTTCCACTCGCTGGTCAGCGCGTGCCAGTCGGCGACCATGAAGTAGCACTCGTACTCGTCCTGGAGGGCGACCCAGTTCTGGAGCACGCCCCAGTAGTGGCCGAGGTGGAGCTTGCCGGTGGGCCGCATGCCCGAAAGGATCCGTTTCTTCATGAAAAGTAGGCGGTCAGGAGTGCCTCAGGGTAGCCGCTCGGGAAGACCCGCGCAAGAAGGTAAAGCAGGAGCGCCCTGAAGGGTCCGATCGCATAGGGAGCCAGGAAAACCACCGCGAGCAGGAGCGGGATCATGCCCATCCGCTCCACTCGATCGACGGCGCCCTCGCCCGACCGGCCCACGATCCAGCGGAGGAACCGGGAGCCGTCGAGGGGAGGCACCGGGATGAGGTTGAAGGCCCCCAGCGTGACGTTCGTGAACATGACATAGGTCAGAAAGATCGCACCCCACGTCACCTGGTAGGACGATAGGTCGCCCGTCTCAGGGTCCCTGACCTCCTGCCGAACCGTGTCGGGCGCCACCTTGAAAAGGAGCCAAAGGAGCAGGAATCCGAACGTGGCGAGGAGAAAATTGGTGGCCGGCCCCGCGAGCGAGGTCCACATGAATCCGCTTCGAGGGTTTCGGAAGTTGGACGGGTTGACCGGCGCGGGCTTCGGTCCGCCGATCACGGGCAGGTGGCTGAGGTAGGCAAGGGCGGGGAGAATGAGGGTCCAGTAGAGGTCGATGTGGGGCCGCGGATCGAGGGTCAGCCGGCCGAGGTCGCGCCCGGTGGGATCCCCCAGCTTCAAGGCCACCCAGACGTGAGCGCACTCGTGGAGGATGCAGGAGTAGGCCAGCACGAAGAGATAAATCAGGAACTTGGCCGGGTCGAAGTCGTGGAGGAATCCCATCGGTGGACGCGAGTCTATCGGGCGGGTATGGTGGCGGCAAGGTGAAACTGGCGGGACTGCTCGACCTTCTCTACCCGCGCGAATGCGCGCTCTGTGCGGCGCCCGTGGGGGGAGCGGAGGGCGTCGCCTTCTGTGCCGCCTGCGACGGGCGGCTCGAATGGGGGAAGCCGCCCTTCTGTCCTCGCTGCGGCGCGGGCCCGGCGGGCCCCGACTGCGGCGAGTGCCGCGGGAAGGAGATCCTCTTCGCGGGCGCGACGGCGCTTGGGCGGTACGACGGGCGTTTGCGCGACGCGGTCCTCCAGCTCAAGTTTCGCGGGAGCCGCCACCTGGCCGACGAGTTCGGCCGGCGGCTTGCGTCGCGCCTTGCGCGGGCGTTCGATCTCGTCGTGCCCGTCCCGATGTCGCGCTGGAAGCTTCTCCTGCGCGGCTACAACGCGGCGGAGCTGGTGGCGGAGCGGCTGGCGCGGCACGCGACGCTGCCGCACGCGCGGGGCGCGCTCCGGAAGATCCGGCGGACGCGGCCGCAATCGGAGCTGTCGATGGAGGAGCGGTTGACGAATCCAAAGGGGGCCTACCGGTCGCGACCGGTGCGCGGCGTCGTGCTTCTCGTCGACGACGTCCTCACCACGGGGGCGACGGCGAACGCCTGCACCGAGGCGCTTCGCGCGGCGGGGGCGACCGAGGTCCACCTGGCCGTGGTCGCCCGGTAGCGAAGTTCAAGGGACCGGCGGCTTCCGGTCGATAAGACTCGCGGCCGAAAGGAGTCCCCTCATGAAGCATCCCGTCCTCGCCGCCGCCCTGTCGATCGTCGCCTGCACGCAGGCGGAGGCGGGATCGCCGCGCCGCGACGAGGAGGTGCGCGCCCTCTGGGTGACGCGGTTCGAGTGGCAGACCGAGGCGGAGATCAGGACGATCCTCCAGAACTGCGCGGGGCTCGGGTTCAACACGATCCTCTTCCAGGTGCGCGGGCAGGCCGACGCCTACTACAAGTCGAAGATCGAGCCGTGGGCCGAGCGGCTGGGCGGGAAGGACCCGGGGTTCGACCCTCTCGATGTCGCCTGCCGCGAGGCGCACCGTCTAGGGCTCTCGATCCACGCGTGGGTGAACGCGATGCCGGCGTGGCGCGGGAAGACCCCACCGGTCGACCGGAACCACGTCTGCTTCCGTCACCCGGACTGGATCGTGGTGGGGAAGGACGGGCGGCGGCAGGCGTTCAACGACCACTACCTTTGCCTCAACCCGTGCCTCCCGGCAGTGCGCGACCACATCACGTTGGTGATGAAGGACATCGCGACGCGGTACCCGGTGGACGGGATCCACCTCGACTACATCCGCTTCATCGAGGGCGAGTGGTCGTACGACGAGAAGACGCAGACGTTGTTCGGCTTCGTGTCGGGCGGTACGCCCGACGAGAAGCCCGCGGAGTGGACGGCCTTCCGGCGCGCGTCGGTGTCGGAGCTCGTCCGGTCGATCCGTGAGGCGGTGAAGGGGGCGCGGCCCGAGGCGGTGGTCTCGGCGGCGGTCTACCCGACGGCCGAATCGCGCCGGAAGGTCCTCCAGGACGCGGAGGGCTGGGTGCGGGCGGGCTTGGTCGACTGGGTCTTCCCGATGACGTACTCGGACATCGACGCGGACTACCGGGGCGAGATCGAGGAGGGCTACGCGCTCTTCCGGCAGGGGGGCGTGTCGACCTCGACCGGGACGCCGCTGCGCCTCAAGAACGGCCGCGCGCTCGATTCGTCGACGAGCGGGAAGGTGCTCTGCTTCCCCGGGGTGGCAGCCTACAAGCACAAGACGGCGGAACAGACGGTGCGGCAGCTGGAGATGTGCCGCGCGGGCTTCGCGCTTTTCAGCTACAGCAGCCTCTTCGTGTCGCCCGATGAGACGCGCAGGGAAAACGAGAGGTTGTGCAAGGCACGCAGGGATGCGGTGAAACGGTTCCTGGCGAAGTAACACTCCGAATCACGAATCACGGGCCGGCCACTCCATGCCCCGAGGCCCGGCGGGAGACTACCGGGGGCGGAGAGTGAAGCGGACGTCGCCGGTGGAGAGGTCCCAGGCGCGGATCACGCCGACGTAATTCTCATCGATGTCGCGCGCCGCGCTCGCGAGCATTTTCCCGTCCGGTCGGAACATGACCGCAGAGATGCTTCCCGGGGTCGTCAAGACCTTGAGTTCCTTTCCATCCGCCCCCAGGTCCAGGAGGCGGATCGTGCTTCCGCCGGCGGCGGCGAGGGTCCGGCCATCCGGGCTGAAGGCGACGCACCGGGTCTCCAGGTCCCACGACCGGAGTTCCTTGCCGGTCCCGAGGTCCCACAGGACCGTCCCCTGTTTCCGCGGCCCCGCGGCGGCCAGCTGTTTCCCGTCGGGGCTGACGGCGACCCCGTCCCCCCGATGATCGATGAAGCGGGTCTGTCTCGCGGTGGCCACCTCCCAGATTCGCATGCCGTTTTCAAAGGAGGTGGAGACGACCGTCCGGCCGTCGGGGGTGAAGGCCACGGAGGAGACGGGGCCCCTGTGTCCTTCGAACGTGCGGATCAGTTTTCCGGTGGCCACGTCGCAAAGCTTGACGCGGGCGTCGTACCCGCCCGCGGCGAGCAGGGCGCCGTCCGCCGAGATCGCCTGGCAGAAGTGAGCGTTGATCTCCTCGTCGAGAGGCGGGGCCGCCCGTCGCGGCGGGCTTGTCCCGTCGACCGGGTGGAGCCACAATCCGCCCCGCTCATGATAGGAAAGGACCGACGCGCCGTCGGGGGTGAAGAGCGCGGCGGCGACCCCGTTGTAGTCCTTCCAGAGGCGTCGTACTTCCTTTCCCGTCTCCGCGTCGGAGAGAAGGAGCGGCCCGTATCCGTGGGACGCGAGGAGCTTCCCGTCGGGGCTGAACGCGACGGCCAAGTGATCGGGACATCGAGTTGACGTTCCGGCGAGGAGCGCGATCGCCGCGAGCAGGCGCATCATGATGGTATATTGGACGTGCATGATGATCGCGCGGTTCCTCTTTCTTCTTCTGGGCCAGGCATCCACCGAGGGGTGGCGCGAGGAGGAGGTGGGCGAGGGGGTCGTCTGGAGGTCCCGGCATTACGATGACCTTTATGGAGCGAAGCAGTCGGTGGGTGTGCTCGACGCGGATCCGGCCACGGCGAAAGTCGCGTTCGCCGCGGCCGGGAAGGGACTCGTGAAGACGAGCGGGATCGCGGTGCACTCGAAGGCGGTCGCCGCGGTGAACGGCGGGTACTTCACGAAGGAGGGGAAGCCGCTCGGGATCCTGAAGATCGACGGGACGACCATCGGCACGGCCACCGCGGGCCGGGGCGCCGTCGGGATCGACGAGAAGGGCGGGTTCCATTTCGAGCGGCTCACGGCGGGCGATGACTGGCCCGCGGTGACGCACGCGATGGGCGGTGTTCCCCTCCTGGTCGAAGACGGGAAAGTCCCCGACTTCGAGCGGCTCGAGAAGGCGGCGCACCTGGTTGCGCGCCATCCGCGGACCGCGATCGGGACCACCACGAAGAACCACGTCCTCCTCGTCGTGGTCGACGGGCGGACGCCCGAGGCGGCGGGGATGAGCTGCGCGGAGCTCGCGAAATTCATGATCGACCTCGGGTGCGCGTGGGCGCTCAACCTGGACGGGGGCGGGAGCTCCACCCTCTGGATCCGCGGGAAGCCGGAGGAGGGCGTTGTCAGCTTCCCGTGCGACAACCAGAAGTACGATCACGCGGGCGAGCGGGCGGTCGCGAACGCGGTCCTCGTCCTCGCGAGGGACGTCACGATCGTCGACGACCCGGAGGCGACGCTCACCGGCGAGTGGAGACGGCTGACGGAGGCGAAGGGGTTCTTCGGCGACGGGTACGCGGTGGCCGCCTCGGCGGGGGCCACGGCGCGTTGGGCGCCTCGCCTCAAGTCCGACGGGGAGTACGAGATCTTCGCCCGGTGGCCCGCCGATCCCGCGGCCGGTCCCGCGCGGTTCCGGGTGAAGACGGGGGAGGACGTGAGGGAGGTCGAGGTCGACCAGTCGAAGGAGGCCGGGACGTGGGTCTCGCTCGGCCGCGCCCGGATCGCGCGCGGCGGGACGCACGAGGTCGAGCTCGCGGGCCGCGTCGCCGACGCGCTCCGGTGGGTCCAGCGCAACTGAATCCGCGCGCGTATCACCTGCATGAGGCTGCTCCTCGGGCTTCTCCTCCTGGCGCAGGACGAAGCGTTTGATCCCGCGAAGTACCAGGGACCGTCGGAGGCCAAGTCGGTCGAGCTCAAGCCGCCGGCGCAGGGCTCGCGTGCGTACCTGGGGCTGGGCACCCCCGCATCCTTTGAGGAGGGCGGGATCGTCCTGGGTGACGTCGTGCCCGACGGCCCCGCGGCGAAGGCGGGGCTCCGGGGCGGCGACCGGCTGGTGAAGGTCGCGGGCCGGGCGGTTCCCGACTTCAACGCGCTCTCGCGGCTCGTCCGGTCGCACAAGCCAGGCGAAAGAATCGAGGTCGTCCTCGAGCGCGAGGGCGAGGAGCGGTCGGTCGAGGTGACGCTCGGGGCCGCGCCCGCGGGGGCCGACGCGCCCGGCGGGCTGACGATGTGGACGAAGCCGGGATTCACCCTGGGGGTCGTGCGGATCGAGTTCCCCGACGAGAAGCACAACCCGGCCTTCGCGACGAAGGACTGGGAGCAGCTCCTGTTCTCGCGCGGAGCCTACACCGAAAAGAGCCCGACGGGGGAGCGCGTCTACGGGAGCGTGGCGGACTATTACCACGAGGTTTCGTACGGCGCGTTCGCGCTGCGCGGGAAGGTCTTCGACTGGGTGGAGCTCGACCGTCCGCGCTCGTGGTTCGAACCGCGGAAGATGCAGGACAAGGAGGGCGCCAAGGAGTTCCTGCCGAAGGCACTCTCGCGGGTGCGCGAGCGGGACGGCGAGGGCTGCTTCGACGGAGTCGACGGAATCGTCTTTCTCCACGCGGGGCGGCAGACGTACAACCGGCCGTACCTCCTCTGGCCGCACCGGGCGTCAATCTCCGCCGGCAAGCGGAGCGTGCCCTACTATCTTGTCGCCGAGGGCGGGGCGCGGTTCAACGCGATCAACGTGCACGTCCACGAGTTCGGCCACATGCTCGGGCTGCCCGACCAATACGGCCAGAAGCACCAGACGGGCGTGGGGAAGTGGTGCACGATGGCGGTGGGCCACATGGGGTCGGGCGAGTCGCGGACGGCGCGGCCGCACCACCTCTGCGTGGAGTGCAAGGAGCGGCTGGGCTGGGTGAAGGCGACGGCGATCGACCCGAAGGAGCCGCAGTGGCTGAAGCTCGGCGCGATCGAGACGGACGGCACGCAGGCGTTCAAGCTCCGGGTCGGGGAGGAGACGTACTTCCTAGAGAACCGCGAGCGGGCCGGGTTCGACGCGGAGATCGAGGGGACGGGCCTCCTCATCTGGAGGGAGACGCGGCAGGGGCTCGACCTCGTCGAGTCGCACGGGAGGAAGGTGCCGAACGCGTCGCTCGTGGAGACCGAGGAGATCCCGTACCCGAGTTTTTACAACCGGCACTTCACACCGGCGACGACGCCGGCCGCCCCGGCCGGGCTGTTCGTCACCGACGTCGCGAAACGGGACGGGGTCGTCTATTTCAAGGTGGGCGTGCCGAACTCCGCAAAATCCAACGCCATCGAGAAGCGCCGCGATTACTAGAATCGTGTGACCCTCCCGGGGTTCCCCTCGTCCTGATAGGGGATGACGGAGTTCGACCGGTTCTTCGGGGAGCACGCGAAACCGATCCACTCGTACCTCTGCCGGCTGACGGGCGATCGCGAGCGCGCGGCCGACCTCTTCCAGAGGGTTTTCCTCAAGGCCTACACGCACTTCGGGTCGCGGCGCGAGTCCGGCGGCGAGCGGTCGTGGGTCTACGCGATCGCGACCAACGAGGCGAGGGACGAGGTCCGCCGCCGCCGGCGCGACCCGCTCCGTCCGATGGAGCTGCCGGAAGTCCGCGATGACGGCGACCCGTCGGTCACCGCGGAGGACCGCGAGCTTGCGCGGGAGATCCTTCGGGGCATCGAGGAGCTGCCGCTTCTGCAACGGGAGCTCTTCCTCCTCGTCCGGTACCACGGCTTCACGTTCGCCGACGCCGCGGCGGCGACGGGGATGAGCCTCTCCGCGGCGAAGATGTCGGTGGCGCGGTCGCACGAGAAACTGGTCCGCCTCCTCCAGGGGCGGATCCACCTGGGGAGCCTTCTATGAATTGCGTTGAAGCGGGCGAGGCGCTGCCCCTCCACGTCGCGGGGCAGCTCGGGGACGATGCGGCCTTCCGGGAGCATCTCGCGGGGTGCGACGGGTGCGCACGGCGGGCGGAGCTCCACGGCCGGGTGTGGGAGCTGGCGGGGCTGGCCGCCCTGGAGCCGCTCCCCGGCGGCGCGGTCCGCGCGCTGCGGGCGGAGATCGCGAGGCTCCGTCCACGGGGCCGGGGGCTCGCCTTCCGCGCCGCGGCGGTCGCGGCGTCGGCGCTCCTCGCCTGGCTCGCGCTCACGTTCCCGCCCGCCCCGCCGCCGCCCATGCTGTGCGCGCCGGACGACGCGCCGTCCGCGTACGTCGAGCCCGCGTTCGGCGATCTCACGGTCAGGGAGGGGCCGGCGGGTCCGCTCTCGCTGCGCGCCCACCGCGTGACGGTCGCGATTGACGATTGGGTGGCGCGGACTGAGGTCGAGGAGATCTTCTTCAATGACTCGGACCGGAGGCTCGAGGGGACGTTCCAGTTCCCGCTCCCCGCGGACGCGTCCCTTTCGAGGTTCGCGATGGAGGTGAACGGGACGCTCGTCGAGGGCGAGCTCGTCGAGCGCGTCCGCGCGCGCGAGGTCTACGAGGGAATCGTGTGTCGGATGCAGGACCCGGCGCTTCTCGAGTGGATGCCCGGAAATATTTTCAAGGCGCGGATCTTCCCGATCGAGCCGCGGTCGGAGAAGCGGATCGTACTTGCGTACACGCAGGCGCCGCGGACGTGGAACGGCGCGCTCCGGTACGTCTACCCGCTGGTCTCGGAGAAGACGAGGGCGTGCCCGCCGGAGGAGCTCTCGGTGCGGGCGGACCTCCGGTTCTCCCGGGAGATCCGGAAGGTCGAGTGCCCCGCCCACCGGGTGGACGTGGCGAGGGCCGACGCGCGGTCGGCTCGCGTGGAGCTCCAGGTGCGGCACGCGCGGCCGGCGGCTGACTTCCAGCTGCGGGTCGAGCTCGACGTGGACGAGATCGAGGTCGCGTCGCACCGCCCCCCCGGGGAGGACGGCTTCCTCGGGATCGCGATCGCCCCGCGGGGCGCGGCGGAGGGCGGCCCGGCGGGGGACCACGTCTTCGTCATCGACCGCTCCGCGCGGATGGGTGAGAAGGACCTCGAGGTCGCGCGGCGCGTGGTCGACCGGATGCTCGACCGCCTGGGGCCGGAGGACCGGGCGGCGATCGTGGCGCACCACGTGGAGGTGGAGGCGACGGCGCTCGGGGGGGCGACGCCGGAGCGACGGCGCGCGTGGCGCGATCTCCTCTGGGGGTTGCGCGGCGAGGGCGCGAGCGACGTCGTCGCGGCGCTTCAAAAGGCGGCGGCGGTCGCGCCCGCGGGGTCGACGATCGTCTACGTCGGGAAGGGCGTGCCGACGTGGGGTGAGGAGGACCTTTCGAAGGCCGCGGTCGGGGGTCGGGCCCTCCGCGCGGTGCTCGTCGGGAGCGGCGCGAACGAGGAGGGGCTCGGGCGGATCGCGGGCGACGGCGTGCGTTCGATCGTTCCGGGCGGGGACGTCGAGGCTCAGATCGTCGCGGTGGCGCGGACGGTCGGTTCAAGAGCGGTCCGGGACCTCCGAGTGGAGTTCGAAGGCGGGGACGTGCGGGACCCGGCCCCGTCGCACCTGCCGGCGGTCTACCCGGGCGAACGGGTCCACGTCTTCGCGCGGTATCGCACGCCCGGTCGGGCGGCGGTCGTGGTGAAGGGGACCGGCTTCGAGCGCCGGGTCGAGGTCGATCTCGCGGCGGGGCCGACGGCGCGGGGCGCGCTCGCGCGCCTCTGGGCGCAGCGGGCGCTGGCTGAGCGCGTCGACGAATGCCGGAAGCGGGGCGAGCCGCGGGAGCCCGTGGAGCAGATCGTCGCGATGTCGCGGCAGTACCAGGTGATGACGCCCTACACGAGCTTCCTCGTTCTCGAGAGCGAGGAGGCGTACAAACAATACCAGATCGACCGTGCGAAGCGTCGGGAGGAGGAGGCGCGGAAGGAGGGGGGGCAGAAGGAGCGGATGGCCGGGGCCAATGAGAACCCCGTTCGTCTCGCGATTCATCGCACGCTCGACAGGGTGAAGGTCGATCGGTCGTTCGAGAATGCCAAGCTGGATGACATCCTCGCCCATCTGCGAGACTTATCGGGCCTCAATATCGTCGTCGACGCTGCGAGCGCGAGCGCTGTTGACCCCAACGAGTCCCTGACTCTCAAGACAAAGGGCGCGCCGCTCAAGGATGCACTGGGCCAGCTCCTGGCGAGGGAGGGCCTGGAGTATGTCGTGACGGAGGAGAACGTGGTCCTCATCACGCCGCGCGGGGGGAAGCGGTCGTCTCCAAGGATCGGACCCGGGTTCAGCTCGCGGGAATCCGCCCGGCCCGACGCGGACGCCCTCGCCTTGTCGCTCCGGGAGCGCCTGGACCGGGTCGAAGAGGAGCGGGCACGCGATGATTACAAGCGGGTGATCGATCCGCCGGTCGGGGCGATGCGGGGCGTGGCGCAGCGAATGGAGCACATGAAGCCCGACCGGGACAACCTCCGGCCGTATCTGGAGGCGCAGGCAGATGTCCTCGCGTTCCCCGATATGGAGACCTGGAAGGAGCTGATCTCCAAGCGCAAGCCCAAGGGAATCGCGGAGCTGGAGGAGGATACCAAGGCCGAGGACAAGGAGATCTTGGAGAAGCTCCGGTCGATCCGGATCACGATCGACATGCAGAACGCGCCGCTGACCGCGATCGTGGATTACATCCGCGAGATCAGCGGGCTCAACATGCACATCACGGGTGTGGAGAACGCCGACAGCGAGATGATGACGTTCAAAGGGGCCGACCTGCTGATGGACGGCGCGCTGAGGGCTCTTCTCGGGCCCCGGCGTCTCGCGTACATTGTCCGGGACGGGGTCGTGCTGATCACGTCTGCGGATCGCCTCGCGAAGCAGGTCACGCTCGAACTCTACGACGTGCAGGACCTCACGTACGGGATGAAGGACTTCCCCGGTGTGGATCTTTCGCTCGCGGGGGACGCGCCCCGGTCGGCCCTCCGGTTCCTCGAGCGGACGGGATCCGCCGAGGTCGACGTGGATTCGGATCTCCTTTCGATCCAGCGCAAGCTCGACCTCATGAGGATCGATCTCGCGTTCCGGAAGGCGACCTTCGACGACGTCCTCTCGTACCTCCAGGACTTCTCGGGGCTCCGCTTCCAGGTGGACGAGGAGGCGAAGGCGCGGGTCGGATCGAACCGGGTCGATCTCGTCGGGAAGGACCTCCGGCTCAAGGACGCGCTGGAGCGGCTGCTCGAGCCGTTTGGGCTGAAGTGTGACGTGACGCCCGACCGGGGGATGTTCGTCACGCCGGCGGTGAGGACGGGGGAGGACCTGGCCGCGCTGATCCGGCGCCGGACCGGGGCGGACGAGTGGGACGAGGCGAAGGGGACGTCGATCCAGTTCCAGAACGGGCTCCTCATCGTGAGGGCGCGGCCGGAATTGCAGCGGCAGGTCCGGCGGTTCCTCGGGACGCTCCGGGGCGAAGTGCCGGGCGAGGAGGACCGGATGGGAGAGATGCGGAGGAAGATGGGGAGGTAGGCGTCGGAATCAGAGGGAAGAAAAAAGCCCCGGCGACCCTGAAGGCCGCCGGGGCTTTCCTGTTATTCGCGGAGCTTTAGTAGCGGTCGGGGTTCCGCTCGTCCAGGTTGAAGACGTAGCGGTCGATCTCGCGATGGAACTCGACGAGATCCTTGTAGGCGCCGAGGATGTGCCACTCGAAGTGCTTCCATGCGCGGTAGAAGAAGTCGCCGCCGCCGGCTGCGCAGCCGGAGAAAGAGAAGACGATTGCGACGAGCGCGAGCGCAAGCCCCAGCTTCTTGGCCATGCCAGTTCTCCTCAGATCGTGACCACTCTATTGACGGGTTATCCTAGTCGAACCTTGCACGTGGTCAAGAAAAAAGTCTCCGGGCCGGGAGTCGGGGCGGGGTGCGGAAAGGGGTTGCGCGGGGGGAGGGGGTGGATATAATTGGCGTTGAGACCTCTGCCGTGTCCGTGCTGGATCCTAGCGGAACTTACAATCGTTGAGCCGGTGCCGGACTTCCGCGGAGAGGGGCATGCCGCGCCGCCACGTGCGATAGCCGGGAGGCGGGGAAGCCTGCGACCCGCGGGAATGGCGCCGCCCTGGACAAAAAAGTTCGGAAGATCCGATCACGGCACAAGCGGAGGTCTCTTTTTTTTTGGGCGAAGCCTGAGATGGACGTCGCGATCATCGGGGCTGGAAAAACGGGCCGGGCGCTGGGGCGGCTGGCCCTCAGGGCGGGATACGGCATCGGGTCCGTGGTCTGCCGCACGCGGGCGCACGCCGAGGAGGCGGTCCGGTTCATCGGCGCGGGCCGGCCGGGGACGGAACCCGCGGGCGCGGCGCTGACGCTGCTCTGCGTGCCCGACGGGGAGATCGCGGCGGTGGCGCGGAAGGTGCGGATGCCCGCGGGGGCGGTGCTGGCCCACACGTGCGCGACGCACGGGGCGGACGTGCTCCGGCCCCACCGGCCGGCGGGGGCGATCCACCCGCTCCGCAGCTTTGCCGACCCGGCGCGCGCGGCGGAGCTTTTCCCCGGGACGGCCTGCGCGATCGACGGCGACCCCGAGGCGGTCGAGGCGCTCGAGCGGTTTGCGCGGGAGATCGGGGGTGCTCCGCTCCGCGTGCGGACGGACCGGAAGGCTCTCTATCACGCGGGGGCGGTCTTTGCGTCGAACTACGTCGTTGCCGCGCTCGAGTCGGCCCTGCGGCTGCTCGAGGAGGCGGGGGTCGCCCGCGCGGAGGCGCTCCCCGCGCTCGCGTCGCTTGCGGAGGGGACGCTCGCGAACGTCCGCTCGGCCGGGATCCCCGGGGCGCTCACGGGACCGGTCGAACGGGGGGACGCGGAGACGGTGAAGCGGCACGTGGAGGAACTCTCGAAGCACGCGCCGGAGCTGGCGGGGGCGTACGCGGCGCTGGCGCGGATCTCGATCGAGGTGGCGCTCGCGAAGGGGACGGTGGACCGCGCCGCGGCGGGGAGGCTGAACGCCGCGCTCGGGACGGTCGAGTCGGTGGGCGCGGTCGTGCGGCGCAAGAAAGAGACGTCGCGGCGATGAACGTCATCCTGATCGGGTTCCGGGGCTCGGGGAAGTCGACGGTGGGGAAGGCGCTGGCGGAGCGGCTGGGCCTGGAGTTCATCGACTGCGACGCCCGGATCGAGGCGCAGGCGGGGGTGACGATCCGGGAGCTCTTCGAAAAGCACGGGGAGACGCACTTCCGGACTCTGGAGAGCCAGGCGCTGACGGAGCTCGCGAAGCTGGACGGGAAGGTGATCGCGACGGGGGGCGGTGCGGCGCTCAAATACCAGAACATGCAGGTCTTCAAAAGGCAGGACAGCCGGATCTTCTTCCTCGAGGTCGGCCCGGAGACGGCCTTCGCGCGGATCCGGCTGGACGCGGCGAGCCGGGAGCGCCGGCCCGCCCTGACGGAGAAGGATCCGCTCACCGAGGTGAAGGAGCAGATCGAACTCCGGCGTCCCTACTACCTGAAGGGCGCGGACATGACGGTGTCGACCGAGGGGCGGATCGTGGAGGAGGTCGTGAAGGAGATCCTCGGCCACCTCGGGCAGGGCGGGGCGGACGGGCGCGGGGAGCGGCACGAGCCGGATCCCGCGCCGATCTGAGGAATTGAGTTATTGGGATATTGGTTATCGGGCTATTGAGCGGGGGTGGTCAATAGCCCGATAGGCAATAACTCAATAACCCGATGTTGAAGTCGCTCTACACGGAGAAGGACCTCCAGGAGATCTGGGAGAGGCGGCTCTTCCAGGGGGAAGGTCTCCTCACCGAGGATGCGCGGCCGGTCCGCGTCGAGTTCCAGGGGACCCGGTCGCTCGAGGGTGGTCCCGATTTCCGCGGCGCGCGGATCGCGATCGGGGGCGTCCTCCGGTCGGGGGACGTGGAGATCCACCTCACGCCGTCGGGCTGGGACGCGCACGGTCACGGGCGGGACAGCGCGTACTCGGGGGTGATCCTGCATGTCGTCCTCCGCCGCGACGCGTTTGTCGAACCGCCGCGGGACCCGCCGCTCCTGGTCCTGGAACCCCACCTCGCGGGGGCTCCGGCGGCCGCCGCGCCCTCCGGGCCCCCGGACCTGGACGCGCTGGGCGAGGAGTGGTTCGAGGAGCGGCGGGCGAGGATCGGGCGGCTGCGCGGGCGCGCGGGAGGGGACGAGGCGCTCCACCGCGGGATCCTGGTCGCGCTCGGCTACAAGAACAACCAGGCGGCGATGGCGGAGCTCGCGCGGCGGCGGCCGTTCGCCTCGCTCCGCGGGAGGCCCGCGGGCGAGATCGAGCGGTCGCTCCGGGAGGGGGCGGCGTCGCTCCCGCGGGCGATGTGGCGGCTTCGGAACCAGCGGCCGGCGAACCACCCGTGGCGGCGGCTGGCGGGAATGGCGCGCTTTCTCGCGGCGGCGGGCGAGGAGGGGCTCGCGCGCGGACTGCCGGGCCGTGCGACGATCGCGGCGATGGAATCGTGGCTCGACCCCGACGGCACGGGACAGATCGGCCCGACGCGGGCCCGGGAGATCGCGCTCAACGTCTTCGTCCCCTTCCTCGGCCCCGAGGCGTGGCGGCGGGTCGCGGAGTCGCCGCCGCCCGCGCTTCCCGGCGCGGCGGAGCGGGCGTTCGGGCGCGCGGTGACGACGGTGAGGAGATATTTCGGGGCGCTGCGGGCGATCAAGTCCCACGTCCCGGATCCGACCGGTTGAGGGGCGCGGAGTTTCATCTTCCGCTTGCTTCGCGGCGGGGGGCGTGCTAGAGTTTTTTTGTTCCAACCACGCTGGGTGGGGTTGTTGGTCCGGTGAGGTCCGTGAGGGCGTTCGCATGTCCCTTCGCCTCGTCCGCTGCCCGTTCTGCGGGAAGAGGTTCAACGTCACGGGCATCGCCGCCGGGAGCCGTCTCCGGTGCGCGGGCTGCACCGCCGTTCTCACGGTCCCGGCCTCCAATGCGCGGCCTCCCTCGTTCAAACTCACGCGACCGCTGGTGCTCCAGATCGCGGGCGGGATCGCGGCGGGGCTGGTCGCCGCGGTGGCGATCTTCCTCCTGCTGAGGCCCTCCCCGTCGCGCGCGGTCGCGTCGGGGCCCGAGGTTGCGCGCCTGCCTGCGACGTCCCCGGAGACCCCCGAGACGCAGCGCGATCGCGACTTCGTGCCGAACGTGTTCGACCAGGCGAAGACGACGATCAACGCGGAATTTCCCAACCGGTTCTTCTGGCGCGAGGCGAACCCGTACCTGATCGCGCTGGAGCCCTCGGAGCGGTTCCACGCGCCGAGCCTGATGGAGGACTACGCGCAGCGGCTGCAGGCGGTGCTCGCGGCCTTCCGCCGGGAGTTCGGCGAGCCGCTCCAGCTGCCCGAGGTCGAGCCCGCGCTCCCCGTCCTCGTCTTCAACTCGCGCGAGAGCTTCGATCGCTACTTCCTCGAGCGCGACAAGCGCCGGATGGCCGACTCGATCAAGGGGATCTACGAGTACGACCGGCGGCGCGTGGTGGTGTACCACGACCCGAACGTGCCGACCGAGGTGCTCCTGCACGAGGGCGCGCACCAGCTGGTGGACTACCACAAGCGGCTGCGCGAGGTGCTCGCGAAGCGCCCGTCGTGCTACTGGTTCCAGGAGGGCGTGGGCACCTACTTCGAGGGGTTCCGCCGGATCGGCGGCGAGCTCCAGTTCGACCCCGCGCTCAGCCACGGCCGCCTCCCCACGCTCAAGCAGGCGCTCGTCCAGCCCGGGCGGAAGGACTTCATCCCGCTCAACGTCCTCGTGGGCATGACGGTGGACGAGTTCTGGGACTGGTTCCAGAAGGGACAGTTCAGCGACCCCGACGACACGACGCGCAAAGCGCAGGTCTACTACGCGGAGTCGTGGGCGTTCATCCACTTCCTCCGCCAGTCGGGCGGGAACCACCGGAAGGTCATCGACGCGTACTTCCGACTCGAGACCACGGGACTGGGCGGCAAGCCCGCCTTCGAGGACCTGGTGCGCGAGCATCTCCAGATGGAGCTTTCGCAGCTCGAGGACAAGTTCGTCGCCTACATCCAGGGCCTCCGGTAGCCGCATGTCCGTCGCGAACTTCCTGCAACTCCTGCTCATTCTTCCGCTCGCCAGCGCCGCCGCAGAACCCCTCCAGGACGACATCGAGAAGGCGGTCGAGGCGCTGAAGACGGAGGATGCGGCGCAGAGGAGGGGGGCGCTCGAGGGGCTGCTCAAGCGCGGCGCGGCGGCGGTCCCCTCCGCGCTCCGCGCGCTCGAAGGCGCGTCGCCCGCGGCGCCCGATCGGATCGCGGCGCTCCTCCGGCAGCTCGCGTCGAAGGGGTGGAAGGAGCGCGACGAGGCGATGCAGGCGCTCGTCCGCCTGGGGCGCTCGGCGAAGGCGGGGCTCGAGGCGGTCCCGGCCGAGGGCGACCCCGAGGTGGTGTGGCGCGTCAAGGCGGCGCTGGCCGAGATCCAGGAGCGCGCGGGCCGGGAGGACCTGCTCGAGGAGCTGCGGAACGCGGCGCTCTGCGAGTTCCTGGGCGAGGCGGGCGACGCGCGCGCGGTGGGCCCGCTCCTCCGCGTGCTGTCGGCCCCCGGGGGCGAGTCGCGGCCGGAGCTCAAGCTGCGGGCGGCGGACGCGCTGGGGAAGCTGGCGGGCCGGCTCGCGGCGGCGCAGTCGGAGGACGCGGCGGAACGGGTGCTCGCGCTGCTCGAGAAGACGCCCTCGCCGCTCCAGAAGGGGCTCCTCATCCGGGTCCTCGGCCGGCTGCGCTCGCCCGCGTGCGTCCGGCCGCTCTCGGCGCTCCTGGCCGACCGGAGCGAGAAGAACCTGCACCTGAAGCGCGCGTGCCTCGCGGCGCTCGCGCAAACCGGCGACGCCGCGGCCCTCCGCGCGGTGATCGAGACGCTCGGGTCGGCCGACCCGTACCTCCGCCAGGCCGCGGCGGCGGCGCTCGACGAGGCCTCCGGCGCGCCCTCGGGGTTCGACCCCCGCCTCACCGCCGAGGAGAACCGCGAGGCGGTCGCGAAGCTGCAGGCGTGGTGGACGAAGAAATTCAACCGCGCGTGGGAGTAGGGCGCCCCGCTTCTTGATTCGGCCCCCCAAATCCCTCACAATCCCGCCTTCATGATCTGCGCCGTCATCCGCTCCGGGACGAACGAGCAGGCGATCGCCGGGATGCAGGAGGCGAGGAGGCTGGGGGCCGACCTCTGCGAACTCCGCGCGGACTACCTCGAGGACCCCGACGTCGCGAAAATCCTGGCCGCGAAGCCGCTCCCGGTCCTCGTCACCGTGCGGCCGACGTGGGAGGGGGGGAACTACGCGGGAGACGAGGCGATCCGCCTGGGGATGCTCGAGGACGCGTGTCTCCACGGGGCGGACTACGTCGACGTCGAGTTCCGCGCGTACAAGGACTTCAACCGCCGGGAGGCGAAGCTCGTCGTCTCCTACCACGACTTCGAGAAGACGCCGGACGACCTCGAGAAGACGGCGCAGAAAATGGCCCAGCTCGATCCGTTCCTGGTGAAGGTCGCCTGCACCGCGCGCGGGACGGCCGACCTGGTCCGCCTCGTCGAGCTTCAAAAGACGTTCCCGTCGCCGATCGCGGTGGTCGCGATGGGCGAGTTCGGCGAGCCGCTCCGGATCCTCCACGCGAAGTACGGTGGGTGGCTGACCTACGCGTCGGTCCGCGCGGGGGGCGAGACGGCGCCGGGGCAGCTGACGCTCGAGGAGCTGGTGCGGCTCTACCAGGTGAAGACGATCGACGACGCGACGGAGGTCTACGCCGTGATCGGCGACCCGGTGGCGCACTCGAGGAGCCCGGTCCTCTTCAACGACGTCTTCAAGCACCTCGGGATGAACGCGCGATACGTGCGGATCCGGGTGGACGACGCGTCGCGCGTCCGCGCGCTCGCGGCGGCGATGGGGCTCCGCGGACTCTCGGTGACGATCCCGCACAAGCAGGCGGTGATGGCGTCGCTCGACGAGGCGGACGAGACCGCGACGGGGATCGGCGCGGCGAACACGGTATCGGTGCGGGACGGACGGCTCCTCGGGGCGAACACGGACATCGGGGCCGCGATGGAGGCGGTGCAGGAGGCGGCGGTCCGGACGTGGTCGCACGGGGTCTACGGGATGAGGGCGCTGGTGCTCGGCGCGGGGGGCGTTTCGCGAGCGATCGCGTGGGGCCTGAAGCGCGAGGCGGCGCGGGTCGTGATCGCGAACCGGACGTTCGAGCGCGGGAAGGCGCTCGCGGAGGAGCTGGGCGTCGAGTGTGTCCGGTGGGACGACCTGCTCTCGGCGCGGGCGCAGGTCGTGGTGAACGGGACGTCGGTCGGGATGGCGCCGAACGACCGGGAGTCGCCCGTCGCGGCGGGATTCTTCAGGAAGGACATGGTCGCGATGGACACAGTCTACACGCCGCGGCGGACGGTGTTCCTGCGGGACGCGGAGGCGGCGGGGGCGGCGACGGTCGAGGGGATCGAGATGTTCCTGCGGCAGGCGGACGGCCAGTTCAGGCTGTGGACGGGGAGGACGATCCCCACCGAGATGATGAAGGAGTATCGGAAGACGCTGTAGGGCGAATCACGGGACGGCGGGTCGGGAGCCCCGTGGCCCACTCGAGGACGAGGATGACGAGACCGAGGATTCCCGCCCGCTAGTAGAGCGAGCTCTGGTGGCGGGGCTCCGGGCGCTGGAGGGCGAGGGCGCGGCGGCCGAGGACGGCCGCGAAGACCAGGACAAACGCGGCGGCGGAGGAGCCGATCCAGGCGGAGAGGGAGCCGGAGACCCGGATGGAGGCGAAGGGGTAGGCGAGCGCGGC
>JBGPCZ010000025.1:0-48603 GCA_041482015.1 Planctomycetota bacterium
AACAGTTACGAGTCGTCTACTTGACCTCGGTCCGGTTCTGGAACCGGGGCCCGAGTGATTTCTCGATGTCATCCACCAGGCGTCCCGCCGCCTTCTTGACGCGGGAGATTCCGATCAGGCCCGTCCACCATGGGTTGTTGCGCGTCATCGTGACGCGGACCGCATCCTTGCCTTCGGGCGCCGCCGCGAATTTGAAGTCGCAGTAGGCGATGAAGGCGCCCAGCAGGATGCTCAGGCCGAAACTGCCCCGGCGGGCGACGAGCCGTCCCTCGGCATCCACCGAGACGGTAAAGCCCGACGTACGCGCCGTCTCCTCGATCGCCGAGAGGGCCTCGTCGGCGGTTCCCTGGACCACGAATTGGAGTCCTGCCATGATCTCTCCCTCCTTTCGCCGTGCCCATGGATGATATTCAGAAGGCGTGGAGAGATCCATTCCTTGATCTCGTTCCCCTCACGTGGTACATCCGTATTCCGGACCGGGGATGGAGGGAGACGCATGGATCAACCCGGTCGTTGCCGCCGCGGGAAGTCCGCATGAGCCTCGTCTGCGGCCTCCTCGCGATCGCGTGCGCGGCGGCGTGCGCCTGGGGGATCGTCCTGCTCCAGGCCCGCACCTACCTCCTCCAGTACCTGTTCTTCACCCGCTACGCGCTGGCCGCGGCGCTCGCGCTCGTCCTCCTCCCGGCGCACCGGCTTCTCGGCCTGACGGGGTTCATCGGCAACCTCTTCAAGCCCGGGACCGCGGAGCTCGCCGTGCTGACCACGATTGCCATCGTCGTCGCGTGGACGATCTCGTTCACCTTCGGGCTGCTCTACCTCGGGATCCCCGGCCGGTGCAAGCTCGGATTCATCCGGTTCCCCGGCGCGGAGGCGCGCGACCCCGAACTGACGAATCCCATTCCGGAGTGGCTCGCTTCCGCCGCGCCGGTCGTCGGCGCGCTTCCCGCGCTGCCGGTCATCCTGGTCGCGGCGTTCGGATCCCCGGAAGAATGGGACGGCCCCGTGACCGGCGTCCTGCTGGGGCTCATCGGCGCGGCGCTTTTCTACCTGTTCTTCATCCGCCTGAAGTGGGGCGAGCGGATCCTGGGAGTCATCGTCCACTTCTTCGCGGAGCTCGCCCTCGTCAAGCCCGTGGTCACCCATGTGAAGTCGATGCCGCGGGTCCAAAGGCTGGTGGAGGGGTACACGATCAAGGAGCGGCGCCATCTCCGCCACCTCAACCACCTGAGCGGATGGGCCTACCTCGTGCTCATCGTCGTCCTCTACGGGATGGTCGGCTGGATCGCCGCGCCCCCGGCCATCTCCACGATGGTCCCTCCCCTCGCCTTCGTCCTGCTCCTCATCGCCCTGCTCGGTCTCCTCCTGAACGGGCTCGCGTTCCTCCTGGATGTCACCCGCATCCCCGTGCTGCCCGTGCTGATCGCGATCTCGTGGGGATTGGCCATGGTATGCGACTCCGATCACACCTACCCGATCGGGCCGGCGGGTTCCGAGGCTCCCGCCCCGTTCGGCCCCGCAGAGGCGATCGGATCGTGGATGGAAACGCATTCCCCGAAGGACTGCCCCGTGCCGGTCTTCATCGCGGCCAGCGGCGGGGGAATCCGCGCGGCGACGTGGACCGCGACGGTCCTGTCCGGCCTGCGCGGGGACGGCGAGATCGGCGACCGGTTCTCGCGGTCGATCGTCCTCCTGAGCACCGTGTCGGGCGGAAGCGTGGGAGCGATGTACTACCTCGACGCCTACGAGGGTGGTGAGCCCACGACCGACTGGAGGGCCCGCGACGCGATCGGGAGGGCGCAATCCTCGAGCCTTTCGGCGGTCACGTGGGGCCTGACGTATCCGGATTTCTGGCGGATGACCGTCCCGCCGCTGATCCCGGCCCGCATCGACCGCGGATGGGCGCTCGAGAATCGCTGGAGAGACCGGATGGTCCACCCGGACGCCACGCTCTCCGGGTGGCGCCGCGACATCCAGGCCGGCCGCAGGCCCGTCGTGATCTTCAATGCGACCGTCGTCGAGACCGGGGACCGGCTGACGATCTCCCCCATCGACGCGCCGCTCCCGGACAAGACCGGCCAGAAGGCGACCCACGACCGCGTCAACGACTCCACGACGTTCCGCCGGATGGACTTCCAGTCGCTCTACGGCCACCGCGACCTGGACGTGGTGACCGCCGCGCGGCTCTCGGCCACGTTTCCCTGGGTCTCGCCCGTGACGCGCCCGGACTCGGACACTCTGTCTCCGGGCGTCCTCTACCACGTCGGGGACGGCGGCTACTTCGACAACGAGGGAATGGTGAGCGCGCTGGAGTTCATGAAGGAGGTGCTCAAGCCCCTGGGCCGCGACAAGGTCCTCCTGGTCCGCATCCTCGACGCGCCCCCGCCCACGACGCCCGAGGCCCGGGACCACCGGGGATGGATCTACTCCCTCGCCGGCCCGCTCCTCGCCATGCTCAACGTGCGCACGGCGAGCCAGAGGGTGCGGGCCGATGACGAGGTCGAGACATTCAAGGCGTACTGGGGGAGCAGGTGCGTCGACGTGGTCGTCGTCCGGTTCATCCTGGGGACCGAGGCCTCGATGTCCTGGCACCTCACGCGGAAGGAGCAGGCCGATATCGCCTGGGAGTGGGCGGAGAGCGTGAAGGACTCCATCGACCTGGATGCCGACGACGAGATCCTCAGGTTGAACGGCGAAAGCCTCAGGAACCTGCGGAAGGCGCTGCGCTAGCCGATCGTCGGAAGGTATCGGGGCGCGCGGCGGGCGTGCGTCGCCTGCTCGAACGCGAAAGCGATCTTCAGGAGCGCGGGCTCGCTCCACGCGCGGCCGAAGAACGAGATCCCCACCGGCAGACCGAACGCCTCGCCCGCGGGTACGGTGATGGCCGGGTAGCCCGCGATCGCCGCCGCCGAGGAGCTCCCGCCGACCCCGCGGTCGCCGTGGACGAGGTCCGTCTTCGCGGCGGGCCCGGTCGTCGGCGCGACGAGCGCGTCGAGGCGGTTCTGGCCCATCACGGCGTCGATGCCCTCGTCGCGGGTGAGGCGGTGGCCCTTTGCCACGGCATCGTGATACGCCTTCTCGGTGAGCGGCCCCTTTGACTGTGCCCGGATCATCGTCTCCTGCCCGGCGAACGGCATCTCCCGGTCCTTGTGGCGCTCGTTGAACTCGATCACCTCCTGCAGCGAGTGCACCGGGGCCTGCGGACCGAGCGCCGCCAGGTAGGCGTTGAGGTCGGCCTTGAACTCGTACAGCAGGACCTCGAACTCCGACTCGCCGTACCTCCCGTGCGTCGGCAGATCCGCGGGATCGACGATCTCGGCGCCGCAGCGCTTCATCGCGTCGACCGCGACGTCGAGGATCCGGTCGGCGATGGAGCCGGCGCGGAAGAATCGACGCGCCACGCCGATGCGCGCCCCGCGCAGTCCATCGGCCTCGAGGAACGGGGTGTAGTCGCGATGGGATTTCCCGATGCCCGCGGCCGTGGCCGGATCCGACGGGTCTTCCCCCGCCAGCGCGCCGAGAAGTATCGCGGCGTCCCTCACCGTCCGCGCCATCGGCCCGGCGGTGTCCTGCGTGTGGGCGATCGGGATGATGCCGGCGCGGCTCACGAGGCCGACCGTCGGCTTGATCCCGACGATCCCGCACAGCGAGGAGGGCGAGACGATCGATCCGTCCGTCTCCGTGCCCACGGCGACGCCGCAGAGGCTGGCCGAGACCGCGACCGCCGAACCCGAACTGGAGCCCGAGGGATTGCGATCGAGCGCATAAGGGTTCCGCGTCAGCCCCCCGCGGCCGCTCCATCCGCTGGTCGAAGGGCTCGACCGGAAATTGGCCCACTCGCTCAGGTTGGTCTTGCCGAGGATCAGGGCGCCGGCCTCGCGCAACTTCCGGGCGACCGCCGAATCGCGCGACGCGATCGAGCCCTCGAGGGCGAGGGACCCCGCGGTGGTCGTCATGCGATCGTGCGTGTCGATGTTATCCTTGATGAACACGGGGATTCCGTGAAGCGGGCCGCGCGGCCCCTTTGACCGGCGCTCGTCATCGAGCGCCAGCGCGATGTCGGTCGCGTCGGGATTGAGCTCGATCACCGAGTTCAGCAACGGGCCGGACTTGTCGAGTTCGGCGATCCGCAGGAGATACCGTTCGACGAGAGACCGCGCGCACTCGCGTCCCGCGTTCATCGCCTCCTGGAGTTCCCCGAGCGTCGCGCCCTCGAGCTCAATCGCCGACTTCGGCCGCGAGGAGGGGCTGGAACACGAGGAGGCGAGCGCGGCCGCCCCGAGGGCCGCCTTTTGAATAAAGTCCCGGCGCTTCATCTCCGGGGACGATTATCCCTTACTTCGCTGCAGCGGGCACGTGTTTGTTGAACCGGGCCTGCAGGTCCTCCAGGACGTACGAGTGCATCGAACTGAGGCCGAACTTCTCAAGAGCTCCCCAGTACCAGCGCGGTTCGAGGATCGAGGTGTAGGTCGTCGTTCGCGTGATGCGCGTCCGGCCGGCCTCGGAATCCAGTTCGTAGATCGCCTCCCGGAACCCGAGCCAGTGCCTTCCCGGCAGCGTGCTGCGGACGATCTCCAGTCGCATCCGGCGCGGCGGCTCCCACTCGAGGACGCGCTCGTCGATCGTGCCCTTCTCGAAGATGCAGGTCCGCCGCGCTCCCACCCCCTCGCGCTCCAGCGTGCACCGGACCGGGACGGGAAGGCCCATCCGGAGAAGGAGCGGCTTCGGAACCGTCAGCGTGTCGATCGCCTTGAGAGTATCCCAGACTTGCGGCGCAGGGGCATCGACCACAATCCGATCGATCGCCGAGTAGACGGCCGGGCCCGGCGGGTGCGAGGCCTCCGCGGCGAGCAGCCCCGGCGTGAGAAGGACGAGCATCCAGAGCATCATCGCGCGCTCTCGTCCCGCCGTCTTCACGCTCACGATCAGATGCCCCACCAGCGCCCCCAGGAGGGCCAGGAGGATCCCGATCGGCGCGGCCATCAGGATGCAGATGAACCCCTCGAGCGCCAGGCCGAGGAGGATCCCCGAAAGCACGATGACCGAGAGGGTCGCAACGCTCGCGCATTCCTTGAAGGGACGCGCCCCGCGCACCGTGAAGACGAGCGTCGAGAAGAGGCCGAGGAAGAACGGGATGCCCAGGAAAATGCCCCAGCCGTAGGAGCTGAGGATGATGGTGAAGACATAGACCATCCCGGCCCCGAGAAGGGCGGTGATCAGGATGGCCGAGACGGCCGCCCCCATCCCGCTTTCCGGGACGAGGCGGACGATGAACAGGCGGCGCGCCACGGCCGGATCGGCCGGGAACTCCGTCGCGGGACGCGAGGGGAGGACGACCAGGAGCGCGAAGAAGAGCAGGTTGACGACCGGGATGAAGAAGAGGATCACGAGCGCGAGCGGCCAGCCCAGCGCGCGCAGCCGCCGCACCGTGAGGACGACGCCCATGTAGACGAACGGGAGGGCGATGAGGACGAGGAGCCGGGCGACCTCCTTGCGCTCCGGCGCCGAGGAGAGGACTCCGAAGACGTCGCCCGGGATCCAGTAGCTCCAGGGATACCACACGTGCTGCCCGAGATGGGAGATGAGCGTCCAGCGATCCAGGTTGAATTTCAGGATCGTCAGGATCGTGCCCCAGAAAAGGAACGGTCCGCGGTGGATCGTCCCCGTCCATTTGTAGAGATCCGAGAGGTGGGGCTTCATCCGACCTTACGATACCGGAAGCGCCGCGCGAGGTTGCGCGGAATCAGCGAGCCCGCCGCTGCCGGGCGACCTCCGCGATCGCGACCGCCGCGGCGTGGGTGAGGGACAACGAGGTCGCGCCCTCGACCGTCGGGATCGAGACGAGCGACGCGCAGCGGTCGCGCACGGCCGCGGAGAGCCCGCGCTTCTCGCCGCCGATCGCGAGCGCGACCGGCTTCGTAAGATCCTCGTCGTAAATCGTCTTCTTCACCCCCGCGATGCAGCCGACGAGGCGCAACCCCGGGGGGAGCGCCTCCCCCAGGATCATCGGCATCCGCTCGTACGCGCCCGAGGACGACCGGGAGACGTCGCCGCCGTCGAAGTCCCAGGCGCGCCGGCGGACCCAGACCGCCTGGACGCCGAACGCCTCGGCCGAGCGGAGCGTGAAGCCCAGGTTCCGCGCATCGTCCACACCGTCGAGAAGCAGCGCGAAGTCCACCTTCGCGGGCGGCGCCGAGGGGGGAAGCGGCGAGGCGACCGCGAGGATGCCGCCGTGGCTCTTCCCGTGCGATCGCGCCTCGAGCGCCTCGGGCCGGACGTGCTGGACCTTGACGCCCCGCACGGCCGCGGCGTCGAGGATCTCGCGGATCGTCTCGTCCTGCGTCCCCTGCCGGACGAGGACGGATTCAAAAGAGCGCCGCCCGGCCTTGAGCGCGGCCAGCACGCTGACCCGGCCTTCGAGAATATCCATCAGCTGATCGTCATCGGCTCGGCCGCGCGGATGGCCTCGACGACCGCGGCGGGGCTGTCGGCCCGGCGGAGGCGCTCGGCGACATACTCGCTGCTCACGAGGCCGCAGATCCGCGCGAGCAGTCGGACCTGGATGCGCGGCGACCCCGCGGGAGTCATCAGGATGAAGATCAAATGGGCCTTGTCCTCGCGTCCCTTCACCGGGATGCCCTCATCGGAGCGGGCGAAGAGGAGCGCCGGCTTGTCGACCCCCTCGAGCCGTGCGTGCGGGATCGCCAGGCCGTTCCCAAGATAGGTGCTCATCGCGCGTTCGCGCTCGAGGACCGCCTTCACGATCTTATCCGGCGCGGCCGGGAGATCCGCCGGGGGCACGCTCCCGAACGCCTGCCCGATCACCTCCTCGAGGCTCGAGGCCTGGAGGCCGAGGACCACGCGGCCCGGCGACATCGCGTCGACCAGGTAGATCGGCGGCTCGGTCTCGAACTCGTCCTCGATCGCGCCCACGATCTCCTCGACGATGTCCTCCATTGAGAGGATACCGACCCACTTCCCCGCCGCGTCCCTCACCACGGCCAGGTGGCTCCGCGTGCGCTGAAGCTCGCCGAGCGCGTTCTCGAGCGGCGCGTCGGCCTGGAGCGTGACGTAGGGGCGCGCGAGCTTCTTCAGGTCGAGCGCCTCGGTCCCCGCGTAGAAGAGGTCCTTCACGTGGACCACCCCCACCGGAAGCTCCCCGCCGTCCAGGAGCGGAAACCGCGAGAAGCGCGACTCGCGGACGACCTTCAGGTTCTCCTCCGGCGGGGCGCCCAGCTTGACGACCTTGACCGCGTCGCGCGGGCGCATCGCGTCGCGGACCTTCACGTCGCCCAGGTCGAAGATGTTCTCGAGGAGCAGGAGCCTGCGGAAGGACATCAGGCCGATGCTCTGCGACTGGGCGAGGATGATGCGGAGCTCGTCCTCGGAGTGGTGCGCCTCCTTTGAGTCCGCCGGAAGGCCGAGGAGCCGCAGGATGGCCCGCGCCGAGACGTTCAGCGCCCAGATCGGCAGGCCGAAGAGGAGCCGGAAGAACTGGAGCGGCCGCGCGGTGAGGAGCGCCGCCCCCTCGGTCTTCCGGATCGCGATCGACTTCGGCACGAGCTCGCCGAGAAGGACGTGGAGGAACGAGATGAGGCCGTAGATGACGACGATCGTGACCCAGTGCGCGACGACCGCGTCCGTCTTCAGGATGCGCCCGACGATCTCGCCCATCGACGCCTCGCCGACGAAGCCCAGGGCGATGCTCGCGAGGGTGATGCCGACCTGGAAGACGGGGAGATACTCGTCCAGGTGCATCTGGATGTGCTGGATGAGCTTCGCCCCCGCGCTCCCCTGGCCGACCAGCTCCTGGACCCGCGACGTCCGCATACGGACGGCCGCGAACTCCGCCAGGACGAAGAAGCCGTTCAGGAAGAGGAGGACGAGCGTGAGAAGCCCGTAGACCAGGAGCGTCACGCGTACCGTTCTACCCGATCCGGCGGGAATAGGCGAGTCCTTGACGCGGCCGCGCCCCGCGGTATCCTGCCCTAATGAAGCCGCTGCGGGTGGGGATCGCGCAGGTCCCCGTGGTCATGGGTGACAAGCCCGCCAACGTCCGCACGATCTTCGAATACCTCGACCTCGCGGCGCGGCGAAAGTGCGACGTGGCCGTCTTCCCGGAGTGCTCCCTTGCGGGATGGCTCTCGACGGCCGTGCGCGCGGCCGCGGAGCCCATCCCGGGCCCGCTCACGGAGGAGCTCGGGCGACGGGCCCGCGAGCGCCGGATGGCGGTCGTGATCGGGATGGAGGAGCGCGACGGCCGCCGGATCTACAACAGCGCCGTGCTGGTCGGCCGCGACGGCCGTCTCGCCGCCCGCCACCGGAAGATCGACGAGCTCGAGATCGGCCTGGAAGTCTACTCGCGCGGCGGCTCGCTCGCCGTGACCGGATTCGAGAAGCGCACGATCGCGCTCGACATCTGCGCCGACAGCTGGAAGCCGGAGATCACCGACGCGCTCGCGCTCATGGGAGCGCGCCTCATCTTCTCCCCGAGCGCCTGGGCGGTCGATCCGGGGGGCGAGGCCACGAACATCGCGTGGATCAAGGAGACCTACCGGCAGCGGACGGCGGGGCGCGACCTCACGATCGTCGCCGCGAACAGCGTGGGGGCGGTCACGCAGGGCCCCTGGAGGCGCCGGATCCTCCAGGGCAACAGCCTCGTCACCGGCCCCGACGGGAAGCTCCTGCTCCAGGGCCCGACGAACGCCGCCGCGCTGCTAACCGTGGCGCTTCCCTGACCTACTCGTCCTTCCCCTTCTTCTTGTCCTTCTCTTCCTGGAGGCTCTTGAGCGTCTTCATCGCGAGCTCCTGGCCCCACTTCTGGCCCAGCTCCATCGACTCCTTCATGATGGCCGGCTGTGCCTTGAGAAACTTCTTCCGGGCGTCGGTCTGGTAGAACGCGAGGACGGCGTCGAGCGACTCCTCGTCGAAGTGCTTCATGTAAATCGAGATCACTTTTTCCACCAGGTCGTCCCCGGACGCCATCTCCCGGAACTTCGCGACGAAGCCCTCGGGAAGGTTGGGCACCTTGTTGAACTGGTCGATCATCGCGTCCATGACCTGCTTGCCCATGCTGGCGGCCCCGGTGAGCTCCAGGAGCTTTCGGACTTTTTGCTCCTTCGGATCTTGCTTCTTCTCCTTCTCCTCCTGGGCGCGCAAGGGCGCCAGGAGGGTCAGCGCGATTCCGACAACGACGGGAATCGGAAGCGTGACGCTCATGACCTTCTCCCTAATACCCGGCTTTCTTGTCGACCACGTTCACCATCGGCTCGCCGCTGGCGAAGCGGCGGAGGTTTTCCAGGAACAGCTGGCGGGTGCGGGCCTTCGTGCCCGGCGATTGCCCCGAGACGTGCGGCGTGACGATGACGTTCGCCTGCTTCCAGAGGGCGTGATCGGCCGGCAGCGGCTCGGGCTCCGTGACGTCGAGCCCCGCGCCCTGGAGCTTTTTCGACTGGAGCGCCTGGAGGAGCGCCGCCGTGTCGACCTCCTTGCCGCGCGCGATGTTGATAAAGAACGCGCCGTCCTTCATGAGCGAGAACTGCGCGCTGCCGAAGAGTCCCGTCGTCTCGGGCGTGAGCGGCGAGGCGAGCACCACGACGTCCGCCGCGGGGAGCAGCGCGTTCAGACGGTCGGACTTCTCGAGCCGCGCGACGTACGACGGCACCGCCAGGTCCTTGGGATCGACCGCGAGGACCCGCATGCCGAACGCGTGGGCCCGCTTCGCCGTCTCGCTCCCGTTCCCGCCGAGGCCCACGACGAGCATCGTCTTCCCCTGGAGCTCGCCCTGGAACGGCGCGTCCTGCCCCTTCCCCCATTTCCCTTCCTTCATCAGCCCCTCGTAGTGCGGGAGGCTCCGCACGAGCGAGAGGAGCATCGCCATCACGTGATCGGCGATCGGCGGGCCGTACATCCGCTTCATGTTCGTGAGCACGATCTGGTCGTTCTTCTGGAGTTCGGGGATGAAGGTCAGCTGCTCGACGCCCGCCGAGGCCTGCTGGACCCAGCGGAGGTTCCTCGCCTCCCGGAGGAACTCGGGGGTGATGAAGTTCCCCGCCGCGCCGTGGACCTCGGGCGCGAGCTTGAGCGCCTCCTCCTTTGACTTCGCGACGACGATCTCGACGTTCGGCGCGACCTGCTTCGCGCCCGCAAGGTCCTCCGGCGAAAGGCCGCCGGAGAGATACTTGAGCCTCGGCTTCTCCTTCCCCTTCTCCATGGGGATGCAGACGATGGCGGGCCCCGTGACGCCCGGGTCGCCCTCCCAGCTGAGCGGCCCGCGCGTCAGCTCCATGTAGACCTGCGCGATGTTGTCGGCCGCCATCTCGGTCTTGCCGGTCCACTGTTTCCACATGGGGATGTCGACCGCCTTCTTCGCCTCGTCGAGCGTCTTCCCCTCCTGGACGAGCTTCGCAACCTGCGCGCGCAGCTCGAGGAAGTACTGCTTCTGGGTCTGGAGGAGGTCGCGCTTCCCCGTGGGCCCGTGGCCCGGGCAGATCGTGTCGGGCTCCAGCGTCTGGACCTGCGTCAGCACGTCGATCCAGCTCGCGCTGTCGCCGTCGCCCATGTAGTTGAAGGGCCCGTTCACGCACGCGTCGCCGGTGAAGACGATCTTCTCCTTCGGCAGGTACGTGAAGATGCAGCCCGTCGTGTGGGCCTGGCCGAAGTAGTAGATCTCCGCACGGCGCTTGCCGTCATCCAGGATGAACTTGTCGGTGAACGTGACGTCGGGGGCGCAAGCTTTGTACTTCGCGTACAGGGGGTCCTTCGCGGCCTCCTTCGCGTAGTTGGCGACGTTTCGCTGGAGGTAGTCGCGCCGCGCGTTCTCGTGGGCGACGATCGTCGCGCCCTCCTTCGCGAACACGCCGCTGCCGAACGAGTGGTCGGCGTGGTAATGCGTGAGGACGGCGTACTTGATCGGCTTGTTCTTCGTCGTCTCCTTGATGTTCCGGATGGCCGCCTCCGCGCCGAACGGGAAGGCGGTGTCGATCACGACGACCCAGTCGGTGAACTCGATCCAGAAGACGTTCGAGCCGAACTTGCCGATGTCGGCGGTGTTGTTCTGAAACCAGACGCCCTCGGCGACCTTGACGGGCGCGTCGGGCGCGTTCGCAGCCTGGTGGGAGGCGCAGGCGTAGACGCCGCCGAAGAGCCCGGCGAAGAGGGCGGCCTGGAGGAAGGAGCGTCTCATGGCGGGAGCCTTTCGAAAAGAGTCCTGTGTTTGTAGCCCTCCCCCTCCCGTTTGTCTACTATCTTACGAGTCGGAGCCACAGGAGGATCCATGCACATGCGACTCATGGCCGTGCTCGCCGCCGCGATGCTCTGCTCGTTCAGGGCCGAGGACCCCGTCAACGTCCTGATCGTCACGGGGAGCCACCACCACGACTGGGTGAACACCACCCCGGCCCTGAAGAAGATCCTCGAGGGGACCGGGCGGTTCAAGGTCACGGTGACCGAGGAGCCCGCGAAGGACCTGACGCCGGAGAACCTCGCCAAGGTCCAGTGCGTGATCCTGCACTACCGCGAGTACGACAAGCCGATGAAGTACGAGGTCGTCGACGAGAAGGGGCAGAAGACGGTGCGCGAGGTCCCGGCCCACCCGGGCCGCTGGCCCGAGGCGGCGGAGAAGGCGCTCCTGGCGGCGATCGAGAAGGGGACGGGCTGCGTGGCGCTCCACTATGCGACGAGCGCGTTCGACCAGGGGGCCGCGTCGTGGCCCGAGTACGAGAAGCTGATCGGCGGCGGCTGGCGCGTCTCGAAGAAGGCGTTCGGCCACAGCTCGAAGATGTTCCAGTTCAAGGTGAAGATCGCGAACAAGGATCACCCGATCACGAAGGGGTTCCCCGCCGAGTTCCTCCACGCGAAGGACGAGCTTTACCACAAGTCGCTGATGGTCGAGGGGAACACGGTCCTCACGACCGCGTTCGACGACCCCGCGCTGGGCGACGAGAAGTGCACCGGGAAGGACGAGAACGTCACGTGGGTGCGCGAGTACGGCAAGGGCCGGGTCTTCACGACCGTGCTCGGCCACGGCCCCGACCAGATGCGCCTCTCGCCCGGCTACCAGGCCCTTCTCGCGCGCGGCTGCGAGTGGGCGGCGACGGGCAAGGTCACCCTCCCGCTCCCGGCGAAGCTCGACGCCGAGCCGGCGAAGTAGACGGCTACCCCGGTCGCAGCAGGGAGCCGGGATTCTCGCCCGCCCTGAGCGAGATCGCCACGCCCTCCCCGCCCAACTCCAGGCACTCGAAGAGGTTTCTCACCGCCTGGCCCAGCCGGTCGTGGCCCGCCTTCGCGAGCTCGACGTCGTCGACGATCGCGCGGCCGATCCGCGCCGCCTCCTCCACCACGTGCGGCTGGTCCTGGTCGGGCCCGTTGTCCTCCCGGTCGCGGTACGGCTCGAGGAGCACCACCAATTCGCCCGCCTTCTCGATCGCCGCCGGCGCCGACGGCCCCTGGCGCAGCTGGTAGAGGATCCGGACCGCCAGCGTCGCCGCGTGCGGCAGGTTGAGCGGGATCTTGAAGAACGACGCGTCCACGAACATCGGTATACCTCCCCTCCCCGGGCGGCGCAAATCCTCCTGTACGATTTTCCCCACCCCGCCTATCATGCCCGCGTGAGCGACCCGCTCCTCGACGTCGTCCGGAAACACTGGGGGTTCGAGACGCTCCGGCCCCTCCAGCGGGAGGCGATGGACGCCGCCGTCGGCAAGCGCGACTCGCTCGTCATCATGCCGACGGGCGGCGGGAAGTCGCTCTGCTACCAGGCCCCCGCCCTCCTTTCCGACGGGCTCACCGTCGTCGTCTCGCCCCTCATCTCCCTCATGAAGGACCAGGTCGACCGCCTGCTCTCCAGGGGGATCCCCGCCGCGTTCATCAACAGCAGCCTCGATTCCTCCGACCGCTCCCGCGTCCAGGCCGGCGTCGGCCGCGGCGAGTACCGCATGATCTTTGTCGCCCCCGAACGTTTCGCCGCCGGCGGCTTCGACCGCATCCTCGAGAAGGGCGACGTCCGCGCGTTCGCGATCGACGAGGCCCACTGCATCAGCCACTGGGGCCACGACTTCCGGGTCGACTACCGCGAGCTAGGCCGGCTCAAGCGCGAGTTCCCCGACGCCTCGGTCCACGCGTTCACGGCGACCGCCACGCCCCGCGTGCGGGACGACATCGTCGGCCAGCTCGGCCTCAAGGACCCCGCCATCCTCGTGGGCGACTTCTTCCGCCCGAACCTCAAGTACCGCGCCGTGATGCGGACCCGGGACGGGACCGCCGAGATCCTCGACTGGATCCGCCGCCGGCCCGGAGAGGCGGGAATCGTCTACTGCATCCGCCGTTCCGACGTGGACGAGCTCGCCGCCGAACTCAAGCGCGCGAAGATCAGGGCCGCGCCCTACCACGCCGGGATGGAGGACGAGAAGCGCACACGCACCCAGGACCGCTTCGCCTCGGGGGAGATCGACGTCGTGGTCGCGACCGTCGCCTTCGGGATGGGGATCGACCGGTCGGACATCCGCTACGTCCTCCACGCCGCGATGCCGAAGTCGATGGAGCACTACCAACAGGAGACCGGCCGCGCCGGCCGGGACGGAAAGCCGGCCGACTGCGTCCTCTTCTACGCGGGCCTGGACTTCCGGCTCTGGGACTCGATCCTCCAAAAGAACGAGACGTCCGACCTCGACACGAAGAAGCGGATGCTCTCGCAGATGTTCAACTTCTGCACGGGCGCGCGCTGCCGCCATCGCCGGCTGGTCGAGTACTTCGGCCAGGAGTGGACGCGCGGGCCGTGCGGCGCGTGCGACGTCTGCGGCGGCGAGATCGGGGCGGTCGCCGACTCGACGGTGCTCGCCCAGAAGATCCTTTCGTGCGTCGCGCGGACGAACGAGCGGTACGGGCCGGCCTACGTCGCCGACGTGCTCCGCGGCGAGCCGACCGACCGGGTGCTGGAGCGCACCCACGACCGGCTCTCGACGTTCGGGCTGCTCAAGGACCAGGCGAAGACGGCGCTGATCGGCTGGATGCGGCAGATGGAGGACCAGGGGATCCTGGTGCCCGAGGGCGAGTACGGCGTGCTCCGCATCACCGAGAAGGGCCGGCTGGTCCTGCGTTCGGAGCAGGAGGTGACGCTCTTCCCCGTGGAGTCGGGCAGCCAGGCGAAGAAGACGCGGAAGACGAAGGGGAAGGCGGAGGCGGTCCGGGCGACGTCGACGGTGGAGCGCGGGGAGGAGCCGGCGGACGAGCCGCTGGCGACGTCGGACGAGGCCCTGTACCAGGAGCTCCGGGAGCTGCGCCGCCAGCTGGCCGACGCGCGGAACCTCCCGGCCTTCATGGTCTTCAGCGACAAGGCGCTGCGCGGCATGGCGCGCCAGCGCCCGGCGACGCCGGCCGCCTTTCTCCAGGTGCACGGCGTGGGGATGACGAAGCTGGAGCAGTTCGGGGAGACATTCCTGTCGGTGATCCGCTCGCGCGCGCCGGGGAAGTGACCCTTCGAAGCCGGCGTGACCCTTAATGGCATGCCAGAGGATCGGCCGCCTTGTTACCCCCCGGGACGGAGTACTCTAGCGTCTGGCCCCGGCAATGCTACGGCCGGGTCGGGACGGACCGTGCACTCCTCGCCTCTATCTATATTCTTTATATTCTTTGACATTTCGAGGCCGGAAAGTATCGTGTTCGTTCCGCGCCGTAGGTGTGGGAGTTGAGGGGCCGGGGGTCAGGGTAAGGGGATTGGGAGTCGGTCGGTATCCATATGTGCACCGGTTTCAATCCAGAATGTGTGGGTCTGTGTCTCTATCAATCGGGGTCGGAGGTGACACGCGGTGACTAGGGAGCGGAGTACCTTTGGGGCGGCCGTCGTGATCCTCCTCCTGAGCGCGCCCGCGCTGTGGGCGCAGCAGAAGGATCCCACCGGAGGCCAGGTCGATCAGTCGCTAAAGCGGGACAAGGATCCGAAGGAGACCCCCGAGCGTCCCAAGCCGAAGATCGAAGTACCGCCGCGCGAGGAGATGAAGTCGCCCGACGACGCGAAGACGAAGATCAAGGTCGAGCGCTACTCCATCGTGGGCAACGTCGCGATCTCGACCGACCAGATCACGCAGGCGCTTGCGAGGAAGACCCTCGTGGTGGGCGCGGAGGTCTCGCTCGCCTCCATCAAAGAGGACGCGAACCGGATCACGGCGCTCTATCGCGACCGCGGGTTCGGCCTCGCGTGGGCGTACGTCCCCGCGCAGGAGGTCAAGGCGGGCGTCGTCGAGATCGCCGTCGTGGAAGGGCGCGTGGACAAGGTCCTCGTCACCGGGAACGAGCACTACACCGCCGAGTTCATCATCAACCACGTCGTCTCGAAGCGGAAGGAGCAGGCGACGGACCTGGACGCCCTCGAGCGCGGCCTCCTGACCCTGAACGAGTATCCCGGCCTCATGGTCCGCGCGACGCTCCGTCCCGGCGACGTGGTCGGATCGACCGACCTCTATCTCGACGCCGAGGACAAGTTCCCGGTCAACCTCTCGATGGACTACGACAACTTCGGCTCGGAGAACACCGGCAAGAACCGGATGGCCGGCACGGTCGAGCTCTTCGACCTGATGGAGCTGGGCCACTGGCTCACGCTCCGGGGCGTCGCGGGCCTGAACGCCGCCGACGGGAAGCTGGAGAACGCGTACGTCGCCTACAATATCCCGTTCTCCATGGGCGCGCGGATCTCCGCCTACGGCTCGATCTACGACTACGAGGCCAAGGGGAAGGTCTCGGTCCTCGAGCCCACGGGTCAGGGCGAGACGTACGGCCTCACGGTCTCCTATCCCGTCATCAAGAACCACTCGATGACGCTCGCGGGGGACATCGGGTTCGAGGTGAAGGACGTCCGCCAGGAGCTCTTGAACACCACGACGGCGCACGACAAGCTGCGGATGTTCCTGGCCGGGGGCCAGTTCGAGTGGACCGACGACTGGTGGGGCCGCTGGGTCTCGAACGTCGAGCTCCGGCAGGGTCTGGGGCGCATGATGGGCGGCCTGAAGAACAACGATCCCAACTCCAGCCGCCTGAACGCGGACGACTCGTTCACCCGGCTGAACGGGAGCATCTACAGACTGCAGAAGGTCCTGGACTGGGTCCACGTCATCGGCAAGGTGTCCGGCCAGTACTCGCACGACCCGCTGGTCGTCTCCGAGCAGTTCTCGCTGGGCGGCCAGGACACGGTGCGCGGCTACCCCCCGTTCGAGTTCATGGCCGACTACGGGTACGTGGCGACCGCGGAGCTCAGGGTGAAGCTGCCGTTCCTGTCGAGCATCGACGACCCGTTCAAAGAGGGTCGCTCGGTGGTCGACATGTTCCAGATCGCCGGGTTCATCGACACGGGCGAAGGCGTCCGGAACGACATCACGTTCGGCGAGCGTCAGCGGCGCAACCTGACGGGGGCGGGCGTGGGCGTCCGGCTCGACTATCCGGACCGCCTGAGCGTCCGCTTCGACATCGCCTGGCCGGTGACGAAGTACGACCCGGCCAACGGGGACAGCCGCGAGTACTACATCAGCATCATTCTCAATCTGCACTAGGAAACGACCGACATCATGTTTTCCGCAAGAGGGGTCCGTATGAAGAGCCGCTGGATGCTCACGCTGTTGGCGCTGCTCGGGGCGACGATTCCCGCGCTGGCGCAGCAGGGCCCGACGGGCGGGACGGTGGTCCAGGGCACGGCGACGATCACGAACCCCAACGGGACGACGACGCAGATCACGCAGTCGACGGACCGTGCGGTCATCAATTGGAACAGCTTCTCGATCGGGGCGGGGAACCAGGTCATCTTCAGCCAGCCGGGCTCCAGCTCGGTGGCTCTGAACCGGGTCACGGGCGTTGACCCTTCTTCTATATTAGGCTCCCTGACGGCCAACGGGCAGGTCTTCCTCCTGAACCCCAACGGGATCGTCTTCGGCCAGGGCTCGACGGTCAACACGGCGGGCTTCATGGCGAGCACGCTGTCGCTGTCGGATGCGGACTTCATGGCGGGTCGGATCCATCTGACGCAGGATCCGTCGCAGCCGCTGAGCTACGTGGTGAACCAGGGGACGATCAATTCGACGAGTTACGCCGCGCTGGTGGCACCGCTGGTCGAGAACTCCGGCACCATCAATGCGCCGGGCGGACAGGTGTATCTTCTGGCCTCGACGGAGGCGGTGCTGACGCTGAATGGGAACAACCTGATCGGCTATTCGATCGGCAACGTCAAGGGCGGGACGGTCATTATCCGTCCGGACGCGCTGTCGGACGCGGTGCGCGCGGTGGTGAACACGGCGGGGCTGGTCGAGGCCGGCTCGGTCGTCAACAATCCCGACGGCACGGTGAGTCTCGTGGGGGCGGGCGGGACGCTGGTCAACAGCGGAACGGTGAACACGAAGGGCGTGGATGGGGGGAACATCGTTCTTAACTCCTCCCTCGCAAGCGTACTGACTCCCACCTCCAAGCTCCTCTCCGACGGGGGTACGATCGAATTCAGCGCGCTTCAGAATTTCCAGGTGGGGGGCGGCTTTGACACGCTCTCTCCTTCCGGAGCGCCCGGCTTGGTGCTGATCGATCCTCCTTCGGCGAACATCATTGCGGGCAATGGTCCTCCGCCTCCCGGAACGCTAACGGAGGGCTTCCTTGCTTCATTCGGGACGAGCGTGGGGGTCATTGGCGGGCAAATTGTCTTCGAGGACATCCCCGGCTACAGTTTCTGGGATCCCTCCGGACCCTACGTGCTCGTGGCCGGGATCACGCTCAAATTCATCGCCACCGCAGGCGGCGGGGCAGGGATCGTCATTCCGAACGACATCACCATCAGCAATCCCGCAGGGTCGCTCGTCCTCAGCAGTGTCGCGGGAGTGAGTGGGGATGGACTGGGCGGATCCGGCGGGCGGATCAACGCGGGCAACCTCCTGCTCCTGGGCACGGGAACGTTCAATCTGAACTCTTCGCCCAGCACGGTCGGGACATTCGCCGCCAACGTGACGGGGTCCATCCAGTTCAATGACGGCACCGCCCTGACCCTGGGCTCGGTCCTCGACCCCTTTACGGCGAGCACCACCAGCGGGGTCAGCTCCGGCGGCGGGAATATCCAGATCCAGACCCAGAATGCGCCTCTCACGGTCTCTCAGCCGGTCAACGCCGGGGCCGGGTCGCTGACGCTGGTCGCCAACGACCTGCCCGGAGGCAGCACCGGAAACCTGACGGTGAATGCCGACCTCACGGGCAGCTCCATCACCGTGTTCGCGGGCGGAAACCTTGTCGTGAACGGCCCCGTCGCGATGAACGGGGGTCCGGTTTCCCTGACGGGCACCAACGTCACGATCAACAATCTTTCCTCGGACAGCGATGTGACGGCCCTGGTCACAAGCGGGATCTCTACGGGCACCCTGATCATTGGCGGGGTGAACACCGCCAATTCCTGGAATCTGATCACGAACGAAAGCCCCAACGCATTCGGCAACAACTACGTCTGGGTCCAGGGGGACCTCATCTCGACCGGGGGCGACATCAATATCACCTCGGCGGACACCATCTACATCTATCCCACCGGCAGTAGCGGGCCTTTGGGTCATGTGATTTCGGCGGGGAACATCACCCTGCGAGCGGCCTTCGGGGATAACGATGGCGTTGGATTCATCGACCAGGAAAACGACGGAGCCAACAGCATCATCGTCGCCAACGGCGGTTTCGGAAGCCTGACGGCTATCGCGAAAAACGGGATAACCCTCGGAGCCGGAGGCTCGACCGTGCTTGAGGTCGGCACCCTTCATGCGAGGAACATCTCGGATGGGGCGGGTGCCGCCAACGGCAATATCAATGTCGTCAACACCGGAGAGCTCACCCTTGCGGATCTGACGGGCTCGGGATTCGCGGTCGAAAACCAGGGGGGCGCGATCTCGATCAGCGCGATCGACCGCACGTTCACTTACGTCAACAATACCCCCGTGGCCATTCCCGACCTGGGCACGGGCAGCTCCAGCGTCTTGGTCTCCGGGTTGACGGGGACCGTGCGGAACGTGACGACCTCCTTCTACATCACCCACACGTTCGACAGCGACCTTCAAATCGACCTGCTCACTCCCGGGTCGACGGTCAACCTCGTGCAGAACCGCGGAGGGTCCGGCGACAATTTCGGCACGTCCCTGGCCAATCAAACCTTGATGACGGATGCCGCGGGATCGCTCATTTCCGCCGGCGCGGCGCCCTTCTCGGGCTCGTTCAGGCCCGAGCAGGCTCTGAGCACGCTGAACGGCGCCTCAGGAGGAACTCTGAACGGAACTTGGACGCTGCGCGCTCAGGACCAGTTCGCTCTTGATTCGGGAGCAATCCAGGGCTGGACGCTGAACATCAGGACCAGCTCAAACCTGACGGTGAACGGGGCGGTGCGCGCCTCGTCGTCCGTTAACTTGTCCGGGACGGGGGCGGTGAGAATCAACTCGCCCGTCTTGGCGCAGACGACCGTCCAGATCCAGACGACCGGCCCCGGCGACCTGTTGACCAATAGCTCCTCGATCACTTCCACAAGCGACCACATTTGGATGTTTGCAGACCGCATGGACCTCTCGGGGGGAACGATCAACACCCCGTACTGGGTATGGCTGGGGCCCTCCACGCCGGGAAGGACCGTCGATCTGGGGAGCGTCTCCGACAGCACGCCCAATGCGCTTGAGCTTTCTGTCGCCGAGCTGGGGACGATCAGCTCGTTCTTCCTGACGTTGGGGTCGGGTTCCTCGGGGGCCTTGAACATCAGCCAGCCGCTCACCTTCACCACCGCGCAGAGTCTGGAACTGCTGAGCGGTTCCACCATCTCGCAGTCCGCCGGCGCGCCCCTGGCGGTGACGTACCTGCATGTGCAGTCCACAGGCGCCGCGACGCTCACGGAGCCGACGAACAACGTGCGATTCCTTTCGGCCTTCACCGGTGGCACGCTGACCTACGTCGATGCGGACATCCTTTCGATTGGGAACAGCGGGTTCTTCAATGGCATCGAGGCGAACGGGAACGACGTCTCGGTGACCACGATCAACGGCGACATCGGTCTGGATGCCCTGACCCATGCGGCGGGAGCCACCGTTTCGATTACGGCGGGCGGAGCGCACTGGATCGGGCAGTTCCAAGGCACGACCTCCCGGATTAACGCCCTGAACGCGGTCCTCGTGGCCGGCGCGGGGATCGGCAATGTCGGGCTCGGCAATGGGGCCATCAGGCTTGACGTCACCAACCTCCAGGCCATCAACACCGGCAACGGTGACATCCAGATCACGGATCTTGCGGGTGGGCTCACGCTGACCAACGTCAGCGGGGTTTCGCCCTATGCCGTCGTCGACTTCGGCTCGGGGAACATTAACATCCGAGCGAACAGCCCTCTTACGGTCAATGCCCCTGTCTACGCCATCAGTGGAAACATCACCCTGGCGGCCGGAGAGAGCGGCGGGCCCGGAGACAACCTGACGATCAACGCGGAGGTGATGGCGTTCACAGCCGGAGACAGCCTCTTCCTGAGCGCGGGGGACAATATCATCCTGAACATGGCTTTGATCGGAGGTCTCAACGGCGGTAAACTCTACGCCCCCAACCGGATCGAGATGAGGGCCGCCTTCGCGGATGCCGGGGACGGTGGCGCGATCAGCCAGACGAGCGGCGTCGTGCAAACCTTCGAGGTCCTGGCCACGGCGGAGTCGGGCATCTCGCTTGGACAGGCCGGTTCGACCTTCCTCGCCTCCCGCCTCCAGGCCGAGAACGCCGGTCCTGTCGCGACGGGATCGATCAACATCGCCGATATCTCCAGCGTCGAGATTGTCAACTACTCCAATCCGTCAGCGGCAGGGCTGATCAACACCGCCACGGTCGGCGGCCAGATCAACGTCAGCAGCACCGGCTTCATGACGATCTCGAGCCCCGTCTTCGCGGTCAACTCGATCAATCTGTCGGGCGCTGGGGGCATCTTTGACAATGCCTGCATCATGTCGATCAACGGCCCGATCCTACTGAATGGCACGGCCTATCCCGTGCCGGGCGGAGACCCGAGCGTCGCCTTGGGCCCCAATTCGTGCTTCGAGATCCTGGGTCCGGCGGACTACCTCGTGATCGCCTGCGATCCGAACAACCCGAACCCCACGGTGACGCTCAGTTCGAACGTGAGCGTGGCGGGCAGGATCGTAATCCTCACGGACGGGAACATCGTCGTCAATTCGGGCGTGACGCTCAGCTCCGGGACCGGCATCGTCATGATCGCCGACTGGGCGATCTGCGGATCCGACGGGATCGGATCGATCACCACCTCCGGCAGCGGGCTCCTCCGCTCGAATGAGTTCTCGCTCTCGGCAGCCAGCGGGATCAGTGTGAACACGCAGAGCCTCAATCCGGTGCTCCCCTCTCTGTTCCAGGTCCGGAACGCCCGGTTCGACGGGGCGGTGAACACCTCCACCGTGACGATCAACCACACCGGCAATGCGGTCCTTTCGAGTTTCGATCTCGCGTTTGATGCGGGAAGCCCGGCCTTCCTGCAGAACAACTCCGGGGATGTGAATTTCAACGTCACGGGGAACCTGACGATCGCCAACGATGTCACGGTGGCCGACGACGTCCTGGTGCGCGGCTTCAGCTTCTGGTCCGTCAGCGGAAACGGCGCGGTTCTCCGGAACTCCGGGACGATGCGATCGCTCACGAGTGCGCTCGAACTCTTCACGTTTGGGGACAACACGCAGGTCGTCAATGACGGCGCAGTCATCGCGTCGAACTACATCTGGATCAATGCGATCGGCAACAACAACCTCATCACGAACAACGGAAGCCTCACCTCCACCAACCAAGACGTGGGCATGGACACGAGCGGCGCCAACGGGCTGGTGACGAATAACGGGAGCATCGTCAGCCACGGGGCCAGGATCACCTCGGATCGGATCAACCTCGCCGCCAACAGCTCGATCACGGAGCACGACGGGGATTTCGTCAATCTCCTTCCCTACACGGCGGGCCGGTTGATCGACCTGGGGAGCGCGGTCGATACCACCCCGAACACGCTGGAACTGTCGAACGCGGAACTGAACACCATCGTCGACGGCTTCGGGACGTTTGGCTACCGTTTGAACATCGGCGGGTTCACCATTTTCGGCGGCAGTTCGACCGCGGGTGCGATCAACATTTCGGCGCCCATCAACGTGGTCGGGACGGGGGCGGTCGGGGCCCTCATCCTGGACACAGCCTCCACGATCACCCAGACGGCCCCCCTGGCCCTTCCCAACCACCTGGTCCTGTACTCGGGCAATCGGACGACCCACAACGGAGGCGACGTCACGCTCACGAATCCCGGCAACAATGCCCTGCAAATCACGGCAGATGTCGGCGGGAATCTGAATTACGTGGACGCCGACCTCATCTCCATCGCGCAGTTCGGGGGGACGGGCATCGTCTCCCATGGCCACAATGTGACCGTGACCACCGTCAATGGCCCGATCCAGTTCGGCTTGGGCGCCCCCTACTTCTTCGGCGGCGGGACGATTAACGCGGGGACGGGGACCGTCCGCCTGACCGCTCAAGGCGCCACGGGCGCCATCGACCGCGTCAACAGCGGCGTGTGGGACATCATCGCCAACCAGGCGATCCTCGTGGCGGATGCGGGCATTGGCAACACCAATTTCCTAGCCACCCAGATCAACGAGTTGCAGGCGGTCAACAACGGCGTCACGCCCGGCACGCCCATCCGGCTCTACGACGTACTCGCTGGGGGCCTGACCGTTCGCGCCATCGATCCGACCGTCTCGACCTTCGGTATTCTCAACAATGACGCCGGTTTCGGCTGGATCGACGTCTGGGAGTACAATGGTCCCATCACGATATCCAGTCCGGTTCAATCGGCGACCGGCTACATCCGGTTCTTTGCCCCCGAAAGCGGGGCGGCGAACAATGACATCCACGTCAGGGCGGATGTGAGGGCCCTGGCGAATTCTGTCTATCTCTGGGCCGGCGACAGGGTTCTGATCGGCGAAGGGGGCACGAATCCCCTTGTGACCGCGGCGGTCTTCATGGATCTCCTGCCGGCCTACGGCGACTCGGACAACCTCTCGGAGTTGACCCAGTTCAGCGGAACCATCGTCTCGCCGATCGTCCGGGCGCAGTCCGAGAACGGCATCAGTCTGGGCGCGATCGGATCGAGCGTCTTCCAGACGAACCAACTCAGCCTGATCAACATGGGGCTGCAGTCCGGATCGGGGACCGACATCGGCAATCCGACGGGCAACGTCGTCGTCCATAACACGGGCGGAAACTTGGACTTGTACGAGGGCTTCGGCGCGGGAATGGGCCTGGTCAACACAGCAACCGCCGTGGGTCAGGGCAATCTCCAGATCACTACGGACGGCACCCTGACCGTTGATGTGCCCGTCTTCGCCACCCGGCAGGTCGACCTGCAGGGCAGCTCCATCATTGTCAATCAGAGGATCGCCTCGGTCACGGGACCCATCCTGCTCAACGGGACGAGCTATCCCACGGGAGTGAACGGGACGGTCACCGACAACACCAACGGCGCTTTCCTGGTCTACGCTGCGGGCGCTCCCGCGAGCAGCGTAATCATCATCTGGGCCGACAACAACGGCGGGACGGATCAGAACTACGTGTATTCCGGCGGGAACGTGAACACGGCCGGCAGCGTGATCATCATCTCGGAAGGAAGCATCACGATCCCCGCGGGCACCACCCTTCGCGCCGCGGGCGGCATCGTCCTGTACTCGGACTGGGACTTCGCCCACCAGAACGGCGTGGGTTCGATCAACGCCTCCGGCGCGTCCCTGCAGTCCGGACAGATCTTCCTCGGGGCCGCCTCGGGGATCACGGCCTCGACCCGGAGCCTGACGCTCAACGGGACGACGCTGCTCCAGATCGTCAACACGACCTCGGGCAACGTGGTCGTCGACCACCAGGGCAACGCGATCATCGCGGACATGGACACGGTCCTCAACTCGCCGGCGCAGGGCCTCTCGAACGCGGGCGGCGGCACGCTCGACTTCAGCGCCACGGGCAACATCACCCTGAACGCCGGGGTCCAGAACCTGGGCGGCGGCCTGACCAGCCTGACGGCCGGCGGCAGCATCTTCGATGATGGCCTCCAGACCACCTTCATCCGGTCGGACGGCCCGCTCTTCCTGACCGCGGCCAACGGATCGATCGGCGCGGGCGACCTGAACGGCACCTCCACCACGGGCTACGTCGACGTCGAGCTGGGCGGGACCGCCACCCTCACGCTGAACGTCGCCGGGAATGCCTTCATCCAGGAGGTCGGCGCCGGGACGGCCCTCAACAGCAGCCAGCTCCTGGTCTTCACCTCGACGGGAGCCGGGCACGTCCTGGGTCTCAGCTCGCTCACGGGCGACGTCAACTTCGACGTGAGCTTCGGCGCGGGTCTGAACGACCTCGTCATCTCGGGCAACGACATCACGATCGGCGGCGCGGCGATCGTCTCCGCCTCCGACCGGATCACCTTCATCACTTCGGCGGGCGGCGACCTCACCGGCGCGGCCGGGAGCCTCGTCCGGACCCGCCAGCTGGTGCTGAACGCGGCGGGCGACATCACGCTGCCGAGCACGGAGGTCCGCGAGCTCCAGGTCCTCAATGGCGGCGATGTCACCATCACGAACGTGGGCGACATCGTCCTGACCAGCATCGTGCCGGGCTTCGCGGTCAACGCGGGCGGCACGTTCACCCTGACGGCGATGAGCTCGATCACCGTCGCCGCGCCGGTCGTGGCGGGCGCGGTGACCCTCTCGGCCGACGACAACGTCTCCGTGCTCAGCAGCGGGCGCGTCGAGGCCACCGGAGGCGACATCATCCTGGAGGCGGTCAACGGGTCGATCGTCGTGAATGCGAATACCAGCGTGATTGAGGCGCTTCTGGCGACCGGCGCCATCACGCTCACCGCGGGGACGAACATCTCGATCGTGGACAGCGCCTCCATTCCCTTCGGGACCGTGAACGCCGCCGGCGGCGACCTCAAGCTTAGGGCCCAGGGCAACATCAACCTGAACGGCGTCTTTGCCGGCGCCTCGATCCGCTCGGAGGCCTTCGGCAACTCGGTCCTCCAGGGCTCCTACACGGCGACTGCGGGCAATCTGAACCTGTTCGCGGCGGGCACCTTCGCCAGCGATGCGGACTATTCTGCGGCCTTCGGGATCAGCATCGAGGGCCTGCACGGCGTGGGCCTCTTCGGCGGGAACGGGGGATCGATCGTCACCACGACGGGCCCCGTCGACATCCGGGCCGAACTCGGCTCCGTGATGCTGCAGCAAAATGTGAGCGGCAGCTCGGTCTCCATCACCGCGCAGGGCACGGTCGATATCGAGAGCACGGTGACCGCGACCTTCGATGGCGTGACCGTCTTCACGGGCGGGAACGTGATCGTGGGCGGAGTCATCAATGCCAACGGACTCGGTGCCGCGAGCATCTCCATCACCTCGGTGGCCGGGGCGATCGTGGACGGCAACGGGGCGGGAGTCCCGAACGTCTCGACCCCCAGCCTGACGGCCTCCGCGCCCGGCGGGATCGAGCTCGATACGACGATCGCCACCCTGGACGCGACGTCCACGGGAGGCAACATCACGATCCGGAACACGGGGGATCTGAACCTCAACCCCGGAGTCTCCGCGCCGCTGGGGACGGCCACGATCAGCACGACGGGCTTCCTGCAGGGGACGCTCACGGCCCAGACGGCCGTGCTGACGGCCCCGGCGGGGATCACTCTCGACACCACGGTCGGCACGCTGACGGCCACCTCGACGAATCTGGGGGCCGACATTTTCATTACCGAGACGGACGGCCTCGCGCTCCGGACCCTCACCGCCAACGACATCGTGTCGATCACCGCCGGCGGGCCGATCACGGATGCGGGCGGCGTGGCCCAGAACATCATCGCGTCGAGCGCGACGCTCATCGCGTCGGGCGGGATCGGGACGTTCGCGGCCCCGATCAAGACCCAGGTGGGTTCGATGACGCTGTTCAACGACACGGCCGGCGACATCGTGGTGGTGAATACCGGCAGCCTCCAGCTCAACCCGTCGATAAACTTCGCGGGCAGCCTGAGTGTCTCCGTCGTGGGAGGCGAACTGGACCTGTTCGGGGACGGCCTGACCTCCAGCGTCGAGATCGGCGCCACGGGCAACGTCCTCCTTTCGGCGACCGACGGCATCCTCATGGCGGGCGTTGAGATCGAGTCCCTCCACGGCATCAGCATCACGTCTCCGAGCTTCATGGATGTCTTCAGCTCGGGCGTTCAGGCGGATGACGGAGATGTCAGGATCAGCAGCGGAGGCCTCCTCCGCATCGACCCTTTCTTCGGGGGCACTAGCGTGCTCATTGCCCTGGACGCGGGTTCGGGCCGCGGAAGCGTGATCCTCTCGGGCACGACCGGGGTTCAATTCACGAATACGGTGGTGACCGGCGTACGCGACATCTCCGTCACGTCGTCCGGGCCGGTCTCCCTCGACAACACCAACCTGGCCGCGGGGGGCAAGGTGACCGTTTCGGGCGATGGGGTTACGATCTTCGGTGACGGCGTCCCTGGCACGTTCGAGATCGTGGCGGGCGGGGACGTTTCCATCACCAGCGCGTCCTCTGTGAGCCTGATCAACCTCGAGATCTCCTCCGCGACGCTCGTGCGGCTCACCGCGGGATCCTTCATCAGCCAGTCGGGAGTGAGCGACATCCAGGGGCCGGCCCTCGTGGCCTCGGCCGATTCGGGCATCACTCTCCCCAGCGCTAACACGGCAACGCTCCAGGCGACGAATACCGGGAGCGGCTTCATCGACATCACCAGCCAGGGGGCTCTGACTCTTGCGGACATCGACGGCCTGGGCTGGGCGGTCCGCAACTTCGGCGGGTCGATCAGCGTGGTCGCCTCGGGCGACCTGACGCTCGCCGGCCCGGTCAATGCGGGCTCGCAGACGGTCACGCTGACGTCTTCGAACGGCTCGCTCACGAACGGCGGTAACGCGGCCAACGTGATCGTCGCGGGTGACGCCTTCCTGAGCGCCGGCAGCATCATTGATGTGAACACGTCGGTCGATGTCCTGACGGCGACCCTGACGGGAGCCGCGAATTACATCCGGATCCGCGAAGCCAACGGCATCACGCTCGACAGCGTGAACGCCGGCTCGGGCGACGTTTCGATCGTGCTCGCGGCGGGCGCGATCCTGGACGGCGACTTCACGACTCCGACGATCACCGCGACGAACCTCTTCCTGTCGGCACCGGGCGGAATCGGCTCGTCGGGCCTTCCGCTCCAGACCCTGGTCAGCCAGATCGAGGCCGACGGCGGCACGGGCGGAGTCTTCGTCTCGAACGGGGACATCCTCACCGTCGGCCCGCTCGGCGTCTCGAGCGCAGGCGGGAACATCTTCATCCACAGCGACGACGACCTCACGCTCCAGGGCATCGTGAACGCGGGCTCGGGGAACGTGAGCCTGGACAGCGGCGGCAGCATCTTCCAGTCGGGCGGAAGCGTCCATGTGGTCGGATCGTCGCTCAAGATCCGGGCGTCCGGAGGCGTCGATCTCGATACGCAGGTCGGCTTCCTCGACCTGGACAACACGGACGTCTTCCCTGTGACCATCAGCAACCAGGGGAACCTGATTGTCGGCCGCGCGACCACGTTGGGTTCCCTGGAAGTGAACGTGCTGGGCGACCTGGCGGTCGTCGGGACCGTCCGCGGCGAGTCGGTCAACATGACCGCGTCCGGCAGCCTGGCTTTAAACGGGGCGACCGTGACCTCGACCGACGGGGACGTGACCCTCTCCGCGCTGGGCGGGACGCTGACCGTGGACGGGGATGGGAACATCTTCACCACGGAGATCCAGGCCAACTTCGGAAGCATCAACCTGAGCTCCACGGGGAACCTCTCCATCCGCAACGCGGAGCTGTTCGCCGACGGGAACATCACGATCGGCTCCACCGGCTCGATCCTGGTCGCCGGCTCGATGCTGACCGCGGACGGAGGCAGGCTTGACCTCGGAGCGACCGGCGACGTGGTCATTTCCGATTCGGACCTCGTGGCCAACGGGACCGACGTGTCGGTCCTGGCGGGCGGCTCGCTCGTCCTGTCCGGCACGACCACCGTCCAGGCGGCCGCAGACCTTATCCTCAGTGGCACGACGGGAGTGAACCTCTCGGGCGTCGCAGGTGGGGCGGGTGGCGCGATCCGGATCGATTCGACCGGGGACGTGGTCCTGAACGGATCCACCCTCGGCGCCGGAACGGATCTGAATGTCACGGCGGGCGGAACGCTCTCGATCACGGGCGATGCGAATGCCCTGACGATCGACCTGGCGGCGTCCGGCTCGATGACCCTGATCGCGACTTCCAACGTGACGATCACGGATGCGGACCTGTCAGCCGGCAACCGCACGACGATCACGAGCGGCGGGGCCATCACCCAGACAGGCGGCAGCCTGGCCTCGGATGAACTCGTGCTCACGGCGGTCTCGGGGATCACGATCCCCCACGCAGACGTGCTCACCCTCCAGGCGACGAACACCTCGGTGGGCAACTTGCTGGTGTACAACGTCGGGAGCCTCGAACTGCTCGACCTGACGGGTGTGGGTTGGGCGGTGAACAACGCCGGCGGCGGAATCGACATCGAGACCGGCGGCGGGAGCAACATCCTGGTGAGCAGCCCGGTCGTGGCCTCCGGCGCTATCAGCCTCGAGGCCGACGGAGACATCCAGGTCAACGCCTCGCTCACCGCGGGGACGCGGATCACGCTGGCGGCGCTGAACGGGGGCGTCAACCCGGTCTTCAGCAACGCGCTGATCACGGCGCCGGAGCTCGTGGTCACGGCCACCGGCAATATCGATCTTGAGAACCTGACCGTGGCGCGGCTCCAGGCCTCGAGCCAGTTCGGATCGGTCTTCCTGGTGGACAACATCGGGGTGACGGTCACCGACCTGGCGCTGCTCGGATTCGGCATCCAGGCCAACAACAACGTGTTCCTGCAGACGCTGTCGGGGGATGTGACCCTGGCGGCGCCCGTGAACTCGTTCACCGTCACGATCATCTCGGCCGGGGCCATCATCGATGGCAACGGGCCCGCCGTGAACATCAACGCGTTCGCCGCGGACCTTGAGGCGAGCGGCGGCATCGGCACGTTCGCCGATCCGCTCGAGACGTCCGTCGTCTTCCTCACGGTGAACAACGACACGCTGGGCGACGTCGTCATCGTGAACGTCGGCAACCTGCAGCTGGACTCTTCGACCAACGCGGCGGGGAGCCTGAGCGTCACGGCGATCGGCAGCCTCACGCTGACCGACGCCGATGTCGTCGCCCTGAACGGCAACCTGAGCCTGATCGCCCAGGGGCCGCTGCTCCTGGACAATTCCTCCGCGCTGGCCTTCGATGCCGGTTCGGGCCTCGGCAACGTGACGCTGTCGGGCACGACGGTCACGGTGCAGAACTCCCAGGTCTTCGGCGACCGCAACGTGACGATCACGTCGGGCGGCGACCTCCTCCTGGCCGATTCGGATCTCGGCACGGCCGCGACGATGCGGCTGACGTCGGGCGGCTCGATCCTCCAGAGCGGAACCGGCAGCATCCTGGCGGGGAACCTCATCGCGGAAGCGGTGACGGGCATCACGCTCCCCAGTATCGATGTGGACACGGTCACGGCGACCCTGACGGGCGCCGGTGACATCGCGATCACGGACATCGCCGGTGGCCTCGCCGTGACGAGCGCCACGGCGCCGGGCGGTTCCATCTCGATCACGGCCGTCGGAGGCGACCTCCTCCTGGGCTTCGTGAGCGCCTCCAATTCCGCCACGCTCATCGCGCAGGGCGGCTCGATCCTCGACAACAACGACGTCGGAGGAGTCGAGACCCTCAACGTGCTCACGGGCGGGAACGCCACGCTCCAGGCGACCGGGGTGGTCGGCGTCATCAACAACTGCATCGAGGTGCAGATCGGCGGCACGCTCTTCGTGGGCGCCGGCGGCAGCATCAACGGGGTGTCGATCGTCATCTGCGGGACGACGTCGAGCGGCGACTTCACCCCCATCGGCCCGCCGTCGGGGAGCGCGACCTTCAACGGCTTCGACAGCCTGGGCGGTCAGTTCAACGCGGGAGCCTCGTTCTTCGAGCTGCTCGACCCGAGGCGCCGGTTCAACATCTACTACCAGTATCCGCTGGTCAACTGGGAGATCTTCATCCCGGTGCCGATCGACGACGAGCGGGAGAAGAAGAGGAAGCCGTAGTCGATGAGAAGGATGGCCGTCCTGCTCCTGGGGCTCGGGGCTTCCGCGGCCGCCGCGCCCGTCCAGGAGCAGGTGTTTGAGAGCGCGGACTACGGGATCCGCCTGAAGATCCCCCAGGGCTGGAACATCGACGCGACGCGCCAGCAACGCGTGCTCCTCAAGCTCAACCAGGCCGTCGATTCGCTCATCAAGCCCGAGCTCATGGTCTACGAGGCCCCGTTCTCCGATCCGATCACGCTCGGGCAGTACCGGGAGCAGCTCCGCCACTTCCTCCAGCGCGCCTACAAGGAGCCGCGGATGCTCGACGACCGCCCCGCGACCGCGGGGGGGAAGCCGGGATTCATCCTCGCCATCGGGAGCCGGGGGGCGAACGACACCGAGGTCGTCTCGTTCAAGGGGATCTTCGAGCTCTCGCCGCGCCGCATGCTGGGCGTGGACGGCGTCTTCCCCAAGGGGAAGGAGGAGGAGCTTCTCAAGGTCTACGACAAGCTCCTCGCGTCGATCGAGCTCTTCCCGCGGAAGTCCCCGGCCGGGACCGAGGAGGAGGTCAAGCGGTTCGCCGAGGCGGTCCCCAAGCTCGCCGCGAAGCCGGCGCCCGCCGCCCGCAAGGACGAGATGGAGATCTCCAGCGGCGGCCGGTCGATCGGAACCTACACTTTCAGCATGGGGCCCTCGACCCAGGGGGCCGTCCACGGCATCGAGGTCGAGACGGACTACCGGATCGACCTCGGGGAGGAGGGGAGGATCGAGGTGCGGGTGAAGGGGTTCATGACCCACGACCTCGCCCATCAGACCGTCCACGTGGAGGACGTGCGGACCTCGAAGGACAAGCGGACGCAGAACTTCACCGCCGACGTCACGCTCAAGGACGGCGAGGTGCGCTCGGAGCGCCGGATCAACGGCGAGAAGTCAGCGGCTCAGTTCAAGCTCGCCGGCCCCGCCGTGCTTTCCGAGCTGGCCGAGGCGCTGCAGGTCCGGATGCTGGACCTCGGGAAGAACCTCGTCAGCGCCCCCTCCGTGCCCGCGTTCGAGAACGAGACCGGGACGGTCAAGCTCGAGGTGAGCGGCCTCCACAAGATGAAGGCGGACGACGAGATGACCGAGATCAACGTCTCCTTCCTCGTGCGGGAGGACGGGCTGTTCGTGACTTACTGGTACGACGGCGCGGGACGCCTGATTCGGATCACCCACCCGAACCAGTCGCTCGTGATGAAGCGGAAGAAGTGACCTCCCGCTTCCGGTGGTCTTCAATCGCCCGGCTTCCATCTCGGCGCGGCTTCATCTCACGGAAATCCTGCTTCCGGAGATGCAAAGCCGCACTTTTTCGGTGACGCTCCCGAAGCCCTGCCCGCAGCCCAGCGGACCACGTGCTATAGTCACCTCATGCCCGACATCCCCGTCAACGACCGCGTCACCGTGCCCGACGCCGCCGTCGAGACGAAGGCGGTCCGCGCCTCCGGCCCGGGGGGGCAGAACGTCAACAAGGTTTCCTCGAAGATCCAGATGCGGATCGACCTCGCCCGGATCGCCGGGCTCGAGGGCGACGAGCCCGCCCGCGTCCGCGCGTTCCTGAAGTCGCGCCTCGATGCCGATGGCCGCCTTCTCGTCATGAGCCAGGAGACGCGCGACCAGGCGCGGAACCGCGAGGATTGCGCCTCCAAGGTCGCCGACCTGCTCCGCGCCGCCCTCGTCCGCCCGAAGGTCCGGCGCCGCACGAGGCCCACCCGGGCTTCCAAAGAGCGCCGGATCGAGGCCAAGCGCCACCGCGCGGACCGCCTCCGCGAGCGACACGTCGACGACTGATCTGGACTTTTCATCCGTCGCGCGGTCTACTCAAAGGGATGTGGACGTGCGCCCTCCTCCTCGGCCTGGCAACGTTCCAGGCCGACGAAGGCGCCGAGGCCTTCTGGCCGCACTGGCGCGGCCCGACGGGAAACGGCGTGGCTCCCAAGGCCGACCCGCCGACGGAGTGGAGCGAAAAGCAGAACCTCCGCTGGAAGGTCGCGCTGCCGGGCCTGGGACATTCGACGCCGATCGTGTGGCGCGACCGCGTCTTCGTCACGACGGCGCTTCCGTTCGGCGATCCCCTCCCGCCCACCGCCGGGCTTCGGGACGGCGAGCACGACAACCAGGAGGCCGTCCGCCGCCAGAAGTTCGTCGTCATCGCCATCAACCGCAAGGATGGAACCATCGCCTGGCAACGGACGGTGAAGGAGGAGGTCCCGCACGAGACCGGCCACCAGACCGGGAGCTTCGCCTCGCACTCACCGGTGACGGACGGCGAGCGCGTCTACGCCTCCTTTGGATCGAACGGGCTGTACTGCCTGGACTGGGACGGGAAACCGGTCTGGCAGAAAGACTTCGGCCAGATGCACTCCCTCCACGCGCACGGCGAAGGCAGTTCTCCCGCGCTGCACGGCGAAACGCTGATCGTCAACTGGGATCACGAGGGCTCGTCGTTCGTGATCGCGCTGGACAAGCGCACCGGCAAGGAGCGATGGAAGACGGCGAGGGAGGAGATCACCTCCTGGTCGACGCCGCTCGTGGTGGAACACGGCGGAAAGCCGCAGGTGATCATCAGCGCGACGAACCGGATCCGCGGGTACGACCTGGCCACCGGCCAGGTCCTCTGGGAATGCGCGGGGCTGTCGCACAACGTCGTCGCCTCGCCGGTGGCGGGCGACGGGATCGTGATCGCGGGCAGCAGCTACGAGAAGAAGTCGATGCTGGCGATCCGGCTCGAGGGCGCCAAGGGCGACATCACGGGCACGGACCACGTGCTCTGGAGCCGCGATCGGAACACCCCGTACGTCCCCTCGCCGCTCCTCTACGGGGACATGCTTTACTTTTTCAGCCACTACCAGGGAATCCTGTTCTGCCTGGACGCCAAGACCGGGAAGGCGCACTACGGTCCCGCCCGGCTTCCGGAGGTCTCCGATTTCTACGCGTCGCCGTTGGGCGCGGCGGGACGGGTTTATCTGACTTCCCGGGAGGGCGTCACGCTGGTCCTGAAGCACGGCCCGGCGCTCGAGATCCTGGCCACGAACCGCCTCGACGACCGGTTCAACGCCTCTCCGGTTGCCGTCGGGGGCCAGCTCTTCCTCCGCGGGGAGCGCCACCTCTACTGCATTTCGAAAGAGTAGATCACCGGATCTTGACGCCCAGGCTCAGCCCTTCCCCGGTCGGGAGCAGCGTCGCGCGGAAGCGGCCTCCCTGCGCCAGCTCCCGGTTGAACTCGCGCAGCGCCACGGCGCCCGCATCGCGGCCGTCGACGATCTCCCCGAACGCGAACGTGTTGTCTCCGAGCACGATCCCGCCCACGCGCAGGTGGCGCGCGGCCCACGCGAGATAGGCCGGGTAACGTTCCTTGTCGGCGTCGATGAACACGAGGTCGAACGGCGACTCGCCCTCGATGTCGGGAAGACGCTCCAGCGCGGGGCCGACGTGGATCTCGACGAGGTCGAGCACGCCCGCCTTCCGGAAGGACTCGCGCGCGACCTCGGCGTGGGCAGGTTCGAGCTCGAACGTGTGGAGCCGGCCCCCCTTCCCCAGTCCGCGCACGATCGCCGTCCCGGAGTATCCCCCGAGGGTCCCGATCTCCACGGCCTTTCGTGCCCCGGCCGCGCGCGTGAGGACCTCGAGGTGGAGCGCGTCCATGCCCCCGACCTGGATGTCCGGGAGCCCCGCCCTCAGGCTCCGCTCCCGCGTCTCCCGAAGGACGGCGTCCTCGGGCCGGAAGACGCGCTCCAGGTACCGGACCAGCTCCTCTTCGCGCCCGCCAAAATAGTCTTTCACGTCCTGCAGACTATCTCCGGGGAGGACCGCGCACAATGAATTCGGCGGCGGTTCCTTAGAGATCAGTGCAAGACTCCGCCATTCAGGCTCCAGAGGGCATCCCGCACCCGAAGACGCACGGAAATCGGTTGATGCTTGGAGATCTGGTGATCGTTAGAAAAGACCCAAATGCTTGGAGTGGGCCAATGAACTTCATCCAAAAGGTTCTTATCGCCCTATCTCCAGGCATCACCCGATCTCCTTTCGTGGGTCGTTGGCAGGAGTCTGGTAGGTTCTGCACTGATCTCTTAGGGGCGCTCCTTGGCAGGAAGCGTGCGCACGAGACCGATCGTCGCCCAGGCGGTGCCCCAATAGCGGTAGATGGGCTCCAGCCTCGTCACCCGCTCGGGCTTGGTGTTGGTCGCCGTGAGCGCCAGAGGAGGAACGGCCCAGGATCCATCCTCGCCCTGGGTTTCGATCAGAAGCTTGCGGGCCCGCAGGACGGCCGCATCATCGCAGGGCGATCCGGACACGCTGAGGGCGTAAAGAACCTGTCCCGTGGCAAACGCATCGCTCGCCCCGCCGTTCAGCGACGCCCACCCGCCATCCGCGTTCTGGCGGCCAAGCAGTTCCTTCTGGAACGCCTGGAAAGGCCCGGGCTCGCCCAACCTCTTCTCCACCAGCAGCCGGACCGCGAGCCATTCGTTGGTCTTTCCCGGCTTGGCGGTCTTCAGGAAGGCCAGGGCCCGCTCGACGTTCTCCTTTGACTTCGGATCGGGCTTGCCCGACAGGGCGAGGACCATCCACATCGTGGTGATCTCCGTCCCCTCGGCTTCCGACCGGTTCATCCGGGGCAATTGCCCGCCCGGCTTCCAGGACCCGTCCGCCTGCTGGACTTCGGCAATCCGGACGCGGGTGGACGCGACGAACTCCGCGCTTCCCTCCGCGCCGTACACGCCGGCCAGGAGCAACTGGCCCATCGTGTCGATCCCGCCGCCGTCGCCCTTCTCACGCGAGGCATGCTTCAAGAGGGCGGCCTTGTGACTCCCGAGCTCCTCGGGCGTAAGGATCTTCGCGACCTCCTTGATGAAGTCCGCTTCCTTGGCCGCCTGCTTCTTGGCGAGAGGCGCGAGCTTGGCGAGCGTCTCGGCGGGCATCGACTCCCCCTTGAGCGCCTCGAGGCCCGCGTCGGTCAGCTTCAACCTGACCCGCTGCCGGATCGATTCGGCGGAGGACCATTCCGTCCATTCGGCCAGCTTCTTCTCGTCCGGCGAGAATCCGCGCCCCCGGGCCTCCTGGTGGCTCCAGAGCATGAACGGAACCTGGTGGCAGGAAAGGCAGTCCTTGTTCTTGATCCACGCGAGCCCCTCCTTTTCCAGGAAGGGCAGGCTCCGATCGACGGCCTGGCGGATCCGCGCCTCGGAGGATTCCTGGGCCCACGAGAGCGACGCGGTGAGAGAGGTCAGGACGAGCGTGATCCAGGCGGTCCAAGGGGATCGGTCCATCGCAACTCCTCCCATCCATGGCACAGGGTCCGATCCCCTGTTACCCGCAATCCCCCGAAACGGGTGGATGAAATGGACGGGTTACGCGAGCGGAAGCGAGCGGCGGCGGTCGCCGGTGGCGTCGAAGATCGCGTTCCCGATCGCGGGCGCGATCGCGATGATGGGCGTCTCGCCGGCTCCCGACGACGGAAGGTCCTTGCGGTCGAGAAGGACTGTCTCGAGGACCGGGACGTCGCCGAACCGGGGCACGCGGTACTGGGAGAATCGCGGATTGGTGATCTTCCCGCCTTCGAACTCGATTGCCTCGAAGAGCGCACCACCGATCCCCATCGTGACCGCCCCCTCGACCTGGTTCTTCAGATGGTCGGGGTTGACGACCGCGCCGCACTCGAACGCCGTCACCGCACGGACGACCTTGATCCTTCCGCCGTCGACGCGCACCTGCGCGCACGTCGCGACAAAGCTCCCCTTGTCGATGCTGCACGCGAGTCCGAACCCCGTCCCCTCCCGCTTCGTCCAGCCGAACCGCTCCGCCGCGGCCTCGAGCACCGCGCGGAGCCGCGCCTCCTTCAGGTTCTTGAGGCGGAAGGCCAGCGGGTCGATCTTGAGCTCGCGCGCCAGCTCGTCCACCGCGGTCTCGCGCGCGAACGAGTTGGCCGTCGCCGCGAGCGCGCGGTAGGAGCCCTGGCGGAGGGGCGACGGCGCGGCGTGGAACTGCGTCTTCTGGCGCGCGATCTCATAAGGGGGCTTGATCGACGATCCCCCCGAGTTGTAGTTGTGAAACTCCCACGCCGTGATCGTGCCGTCCTTCGCCGCCCCGGCGAGGACGTCGATGACGCCCGCGGGCCGGAAATAGGCCCACGTGAACTCCTCCTCGCGCGTCCAGGCGAGCTTCACGGGCTTCCCCGCCGCCTTCGCGAGCCGGGCCGCCTCGAGCGCCGCCTCGCCCGTGTGCTTCCCGCCGTACCCCGAGCCCGTGTCGGGCACGATGACCCGCACGCGATCCTCGCCCACCCCGAACGCCTTCGCGAGCTCGCCCCGGACTCGGAACGGCTGCTGCGTGCCAGTCCAGACCGTCAGCTTGCCGTCGCTCCATTCCGCCACCGCGGCGCGCGGCTCCAGCGGCGCGTGGGCGATGTAGGCGATCGTATAGGTCTTCTCGAGCCGCGCGTCCGACGTCTTGAGGAGTCCGTCGATCTCGCCGTCGCGGCCCTGCCCTTCCTTCTTCAGGCGCTCAAAGAGATCCTTTGAAGAAGCGGGCTGGGGCGCGGTCTTCCAATCCGCCTTCACCGCCTCGAGCGCGCGCGCCGCCGCGTGCGACGTCGCCCCGATCACCCCGATGAACTCCCCGTCCCGCACGGCGGTCGCGCCCAGCGCCTCCGCCGCCTTGAGGTCGACCGACGCGAGCGTGGCGCCATACGAGGGCGGACGGAGCACGCGACCAAACAGCATGCCGGGCCGCCGGATGTCCGAGGCATAGGCGTGGGCGCCGGTCACGATCTCGCGGCCGTTCGCCTTGGGCACGGAGATCCCGATGACTTTCCACTGGGCGGGCGGCGTAAGCGGCGCGTCGGCGATCGTCTTGACGAGCTTCTGCCCTTTCGTGAGGTCTCCGAACGAAACCGACCGGCCGTCCTTTTCCGAGACCTTCCCGTCGGCGACCGAGAGCGTCGCACGATCGACCTTCCACTCGGCCGCCGCCCGGTCGAGGAGCAACTCTCGAGCCGCCGCGGCGGCACGACGCAGCTGCGGCGACATGGAGGGCGTCGTCCGGCTTCCGGACGTCCCGCCGTCGAAGGGGACGAGATCGGTGTCGGCCATGACCAGCCGGACCGAATCGCAAGCGACGCGCAGCTCCTCGGCCACGGCCTGGGCCAGCGACGTCCGGATGTTCTGTCCGACCTCGGTCTTCCCGGTGTAGACGGTGACCCGGCCCTTCTCGTCGATGTGGAGCCAGGCGCCGAGGTCCGCGGGCCCCGCGGCGCCACCCCGTCCCCGGCGCTGATCCTGCGCCGTCGCCTCATCGAGAAGGCAGAGGACGACGATCCCCGACGCGGCGACCTTGAGGAACTCCCGCCGGTCGAGTTCGAAGCGCCAGGCCGGCTCCTCGAATAGCTCGTACCGCTCAGGCTCGATGCGGAGGTCGCTCATCGGCGCCCTCCCTGCGCGGCGCGCTTGACCGCGGCCTGCATCCGTCCATAGGCGCAGCAGCGGCAGATGTTTCCTTCCATCCCGCGGAAGATCTCCTCGTCGGTCGGTTGAGGGATCCGCGACAGGAGGGAGCATGCGGAGAGGATCATGCCGGGAACGCAGTAGCCGCACTGCATCGCGCCCTCGGCGAGGAACGCCTCCTGCACGGGATGGAGCTTCTCCTCCTTGGCCAATCCTTCGATCGTCGTGACCGCCTTCCCCGCCGCCGCCCCGACGCGGGTGATGCACGACCGCACGGCCTTCCCGTCGAGAAGGACGGTGCAGGCGCCGCACTGCCCCTCGCCGCACCCGTACTTCGCGCCCGTAAGGCCGAGGTCGTCGCGGAGGACGCTCAGCAGCGTGCGATCCGGATCCGATTCGACGCGCCGGCGCGCGCCGTTGACGTCGAGGTCGAACGAATCAACCATAGGGGTTCGAGCGCCCGGCGGGGGTTCTATTCCGCGGAAGTGAGATCACTTCCCCGCATCCTGCTCCTTCTGGATCTCGACCGCCCGCCGCGCCAGTTCGTCGATCCGCTCCGCGCGACGGGGCAGGACGACGAAGCCTTCCCCCTTCTTCTCCAGGTAGAGCGCGGTGAACGTCTTGAGCCCGTCCCGGCGGATCACGGAGACGAGGCTCTCGATCACCTCCGACTGCTCGTGCTGGAGCACGAACGTGCCGGCCGGCGATCCGAAGACGCGCGCGTGTTGGAGGTCGGCGCAGCGCTCCGCAATCAGGTCCCAGCCCGAGCGCGCCTCGCGAAACGCGGCCAGGACCGCGCGGTGCTCGTTCTCGAAGGCCTCGAGCGATTCGTTGCCCTTTTCATCCCGGTAGCGGCCCTTCTTCACCCAGAGGATGTCTCCCGAGCCCTCGAAGCTGTCGGCGAGGATCTCCCCCATCACCTTGTCCAGACGCGCGGCCTCGCCGCGCCGGGACTCGAAGAGGTGCTCGGCCAGGATCGCCCGCGTCCGCGGATTCTTCATGAATTCCGCGACGTCCTTCTCCGGGTCGCCCCCGCCCTCCAGGCCCGCGACGGCCTGGTCGAGCGCCGGCGCGATCCGCGCTTCGAACGCCCGGCACAGGTCGGCGTCTTTCACGAGTTCCGCGATTGGAACGGCGAGCGTGACGGTCTTCTCCTCGGAGTTCTCGATGTCGGCGACGCTTCCGATCGGGTGCTCCGCGCCGTCGGCCGCCTGCCGCAGGAGGCGCCCGAGAACGTACCGCGACACCGCGCTGTCCGCCGCGCGCGTGCGCACCGCGTCGTCCGTCTCCTTGAGCACGAGCCGGAGCCAGGACTTTTCGCAATTCGCCGCCGCCGTGGCCCGGCCGCGGAGCGCGTTGGCCACGTCGATCGCCCCCTGCCTCAGGGCCTCCGCGATGCGGATCCCGCCGCCCGGCCGGGGCTCGAACGTCTTCGCCAGGACCTCGTCCAGCAGGGCCCCCTCCTCCTGCTCCCGCAGGTCGTCGAGCCGCTGGTGGAAGAAGGCCGTCCGGAAGAGGGGATCCGCCCAGTACGCCCGCGCGCGCCGGTCGATCTCGGCCCCCTTGCCGACCCGCTCCAGCATTGCGTCCAGCCGGCGGTTGAAGCCGGCCATCGCGAGCGGGGCGCGCTCCACCCCGCGCACGAGCCGTTTGAAATCCTCCGCGCGCCCGGGCCGGGCGACGAGGAACCCCTGCTCGTCGCGGGTGAAAAGATGGTCTTCGAAGATCCCGATCGCATCGCGCTCGATCCGCCCCGTGCGGGCGGAGAGCAGGAAGTCGATCCGCTCGCGGATGGCCTGGCGGCCTGTCAGTGACCGGGCGAGCGCCGCGAGCTTCGCGGACGCCTCGTCGCTCCCGAGCTTGTCGGCCAGCTGCTGGAGGGCCGCGTCGATCTCGTCCTGGGCGCGCGCGACGCCGCAGAACGACAGCGTGGCAATGACCGCGAGCGTCTTCATAGGGGTCCTCTCCTTCCGGGATAGGTTACCCGAACCGGACCCGGTGTTACACCGAAGCCCGTTCAAGCGGCCGGAGAGGCAGGCTTGGGCACAGAGCGCTCGGCGGGGTCGATCCACAGCCAGCAGATCGCCCCGAGGATCGAGACGCCGCACGCCAGGGCCAGGCCGCTCTGCCAGCCGAAGTACTTGCTGAAGAGCGGCGTCACCAGCGGAGCCAGCAGGCCACCGCCGTTCCCTCCCGTGTTCATGATCGCCGCCGACAGGCCGCCCTGCCTCGATCCCACCTGGGTCGCGGTCGTCCAGAACGGGGCCTCGCAGATCCCGAGCACCCCCATCGCCAGCGCGAAACAGCTGACGATCCACGCCGTCCCGTGCCCGAGGATCCCCATTCCCAGGAAGAACGCGCTCACGGACATCGACGCGATACAGACGATCGCACGCCCGCGACGCTGGCCCAGGCGGATTTCCACGCGGTCGCAGAGCCAGCCACCCGCGACCATCCCGACCGCCATCGCGAGCATCGCGATCATCGTGTAGGTGCGGGATTGTTCCTTCCCCAGGTGAAGGATATGGTCGAAGTAGTACTGGATCCAGTAGACGAAAAGGTACTGGAAGTACCCGGCGGCCGCGTAACTCAACGTGAGCAGGACGAGACTCCGGTTGCCGAGGAGCTCGACGAGCCCGGCCCCACTCGCGCCCTTGAGGGGCGCCCCGCCCCGCTCGATCAGGCTCCGCTCCTCGGAATTTGCCGCGGGATGCAGGTGAGGTCCGTCCCGCGCGTAGAGCGCCCAGATCACCGCGCAGAGCGCCGCGGCCGCCCCCCCGACGAAGAACGCGGCCGGCCAGCCCAGATGGTCGGAGAGGAAGCCGAACCCGTGGGGCGCGAAGGCAATCGCGATCAGCGCCGCGCAATTGATCGACCCGTTCGCCAGCGAGCGTTCCGAGGGCGGAGTCCAGAAGGAGACCATCCGCGCCGCCCCCGGGTGCATCGGTACCGTGACGGAACCGAGGAGACCCCGGACGACCATCAGGCCGGTCACGAGGACCAAGGACGTCTTCGCGACCAACCCGACCACCCCCGTCAGGGCCACGAAGATCGCGGAGCCGAAGCCCATCAGGAGAAGCGCGGCTCGCGGCCCGCGACGGTCGATCAGCCAGCCGCCCGCCGTCATGAGGATCGTGTAGACCACGAGGTACGACGAGTAGACCCTTCCCATCTCGATCTCGCTGATCCCGCGCTCGCCCATGATGTGCTCGGTCCCCGCGACCGCGATGCTCACGCGGTTGAAATGGCAGAGGAACGCGGCGAGCGCCAGGAGCCCGACGATGCGCGCGCGAACCCAGGTCGGCCGGACGGAAAGGGTTGAATCGATCGCGCCATGGTAATCCGACGCACGCATGGACGCCAAGACAATTTCTTGAACCCCGCGGGGACGCGCGGGTAGGATCGTCGCCGCGTGAAGATCACCGGCGTCGACTGCCACGTCCTCCTCGTCCCCGACCTCGACAAGGGGGCCACCTCGTCGGCGCAGGACGACATCGTCGTCTTCGTCCACACGGACGAGGGCATCACCGGCGTCGGCGAGACGGACGTCAACCCCTGGATCGCGCGGGCCTGCATCGAGGCGCCGGGGACGCACACGATGGGCCTCGGCCTCAAGGAGATGCTGATCGGCGAGGACCCGCGCGAGCCAGAGCGGATCTGGGAGAAGCTCTACACGGGGAGCGCGATGAACGGCCGCCGCGGCGCGGTGATCTGCGCGATGGGCGCGATCGACATCGCCCTCTGGGACATCCGCGGCAAGGCCGAGGGGAAGCCCTGCTGGCAGCTCCTGGGCTCGAAGGCCAAGGACCGCATCGTGCCCTATGCCTCGCTCCAGCCCTCGGGCCGCAGCTTCTCGGAATACCGCGACTCGCTCGTCGCGTGGGCGTCGCGCGCGAAAGAGCTCGGCTTCAAGGCCGGTAAGATGGAGGTCACGCTCAGCGGCCCGTACAACCACAGCGGCCTCCACGAGCCCGACGAGCGGATGACCGAGGTGGTGGCCGCGTGCCGGCGCGCGGTGGGACGGGACTTCGTCATGATGGTCGACGTGCAGTACACGTGGGCGGACGCGGAGGTCGCGCTCCGGACCCTCCGCGACTGGAAGGAGTTCGGCCTGTTCTTCGTCGAGACGCCGCTCCAGATCGATGACTTGAAAGGTTATGCGCGTCTTCACAACGAGTCGGGGCAGCGCATAGCGGCCGGCGAATGGCAAAACACGCGCTTCGAGTTCGCGGAGCTGATGGACGTCGGGCTTGTGGATGTCGCCCAGCCCGACGTCGGCCGCGTGGGCGGGCTCACCGAGGCGCGCCGCGTCTGCGCGATGGCGGCCGAGCGGAAGCGGAAGATCGTCCCGCACGCGTGGAAAACGGGGATCACGATCGCCGCCGCCGCGCACCTTTCGGCGGTCACGCCCCACTGCCCGTACATCGAGTTCCTGCCGGCGGCCCTGTGCGATTCGCTCCTGCGCAAGGAGCTGGTCGCCGACCCGCTGGAGTTCCGCGACGGCACGATCCCCCTGCCGACCCGCCCGGGCCTGGGCGTCGAGGTGGACCTGGCCGCGCTGCGCCGGTTCGAAGTCAAAGGGTGACGCTCACCCCTTGAAGCACCCGGCGAGGAAGCCCTTCAGCATGTCCCAGGAGCGACGGTCGGCCTTCTCGTTGTACGCCGCGCCCGTGGACGGGTCGTCGCCCGCCTCCTTCACCGTGAAGCTGTGCACCGCGCCTCCGAAGGAGACGAACTGCCAGTCGACTCCGGCCTTCCGCATCTCCTCCTGGAACGCGAGGACGGCCTCGATCTTGACGAACGGGTCGTCGGCCCCGTGGAAGGCGATGACCCTACCCTTGATGTTCCTCGCATCCTCGGGCATCGGCGTGGAAAGATCGCCGTGAAACGACGCGATCCCCGCCACGCGCGCTCCGCTCCGCCCGAGCTCCAGCGAGCACGTCCCGCCGAAGCAGTAGCCCATCACGGCGATCCTCGACCCGTCGCAGGCCGCGTGGCCGGCCAGCACATCGTAGCCCGCCTTCGCCCGGCCCCGCATGAGCGCGCGGTCGCTCTTGTACATTCCCGCCATCTTCGCCGCCTCGACGTGGTCCTTCGCCGTCACCCCTTTCCCATAGATGTCGAGCGCGAAGGCGACGTACCCGAGCCGCGCGACCTGCTCCGCGCGCATCCGCACATAAGGTCCGTGCCCCTTCCACTCGTGGCAGATGAGGACGCCAGGACGCCTTTCGCTCCCGGCTTCGTACGCAAGGTACCCCTCCAGCACGACATCGCCGTGCCGGTACTCGACCGTTTTCGTGACCAGTTCGTGGGAGGCGGCGCCCGCCGAGGCGCAGCCGGCGATAAGAGCCAGGCCGAGAAGAGAAGTCGTCGTCCTCATGAGAGTCTCCTTGTGATCAGGGTCGCACTGTTCTACCTCCCCAAGGCGCCCTGCGACAATCTCTTTTGCTCCCTCGAACCCGTATAGTTCTCAGGAGGCGAAGATGATCCGGACCCTTGCGGCGCTCCTGCTCCTGTTCCAGGATGGGCTCTCGGACGCGGAGTTCGAGAAGATCCACCGGCAGCTCCAGCCGCCCGGAGACGAGCTCTGGAGCACGATCCCGTGGAAGACCTCCCTTGTCGACGCGCGCGCCCTCGCCGCGAAGGAGAAGAAGCCGATCGTGATGCGCGTGCGGAGCGGTCATCCGCTCGGCTGCGTCTGAAACAACGGGATCATCGACCGTGTGTCGATCCTGGGCGACGCCGCGATCGTCGACCTCCTGAAGACCCGCTTCGTGCCCGTCGCGGTGGACCAGCACGATCACCGGCGCCGCAAGGATGCCGAGGGGGAGCTGTTCGCGAAGATCCTGGCACAGGCGGGACGAGACCTCGAGGGGACCTCCCAGGGGTTCTACCTGTTCAGCCCCGGCGGAAAGCACCTCGAGTTCGAGAACACCCTGAGCGCCGATCGGATGAAGCGCCTGCTCGACTCCGCGCTCAAGAAGTACGATCCCAAGGAGGAGGTCCCCGCGCTCGAAGCGGGACCGAACGATGAGCGCTTTCTCTACCAGCCGCCCACGGACGGCCTCATCGTAAATGTCACGTCGCGGGTCCTCGGAGGCTACGCCGAGCCGAAGGGCGAAAGCCAGGCGGCATACCAGTCGGCGCTCGGCCGCGACCATCTCTGGCTCCGGAAGGACGAGGCGGAGGCGTTGGCGAAGGGCGAGCTGCCCGAGAGCGTGAAGACGCGGATCGCGCGCTTCCACCTGGTGGACAACACGCGCGGCGAGCCGCCCTTCTGGAAACCCGAGGACCTCAAGAAGGTCGAGCTGACACTCCGCGACGGAAGGCTCGCGGGCTCGACTCGTCTCGAGAACGCGAAGGGCGACCGCGGATACCACGCCCAACTCCTTGGGTTCGTGGAATCGAAGGAGGGGAAGCTCACCCGCTTCGACGTCGTGGCGCGGGGCGACTTCTGGGGCGAGGGAAGCTTCACCCGCGGCGCGCCGAAGAGCCGCTTCCCCTTCGCGGTCGCGTTCACGCTATCGGCCGCAAAGGACGAGACCGACCCCGTGCCTCCAGGCGGCGCGCGCGGCAACCTGAAGGGCTACCTCCGCTGACGGTCATTCCTTCGGCGGCTGATAGGGGGCCCATCTGGGAAGTCGGCCCGACCCGTCGAATTCCAGGCGGTCCATCGACCCGTAGTCCTCGAAATCCGAGCTGTGCTTTTCCTGCCAGAACCAGGGATGCCGACCCGGCATATCCGCGTGCTCGCTCAAAGTTGCAACCAGGACGACACGCCCGGAGTCGGACGCTCCCAGACTGACGACCCGATGGTCGACTCCGCAGCCCGTTTCTTGAAGAATCCGCCGGGCCTTCTGCAGTTCCAGAAGCCGCCTCAAGGCGTCCCATCCGAGGGATGCCCGGGCAGAGGACCCGGGGGCCCTTCGTAGGTCGACGCGACTTCCAGGAGACGCCGGGGATCGTCCAGGATCGCGAGCGTCGGATCCAGCTGGCGCAAGCGGGTCCAGCGGCGGCCGCCCACCCGAACCTTCATGATTCCTTAACCTGGGACCCCGTAGGATGGCCCTCGGGATGGCGGGGAAGATTCCTGCGAGCGCTGTAACGATTGCCCTCTTCCCCGTCCTTAGGGATGCTTGAAACCGTGGCCGAAACCGCAGGAAGGGATCGTGAGAGGGCGCTGCTCATCGAGTGGGCCGGCGGCAGCCGGGCTGCCGGCGAGGCGCTCCTCGGACTCCTCCTTCCCGGGATCCACGGGCTCTGTCTGCGCATCCTCCGGAGCCCCCCGGATGCCGAGGAGGCGGCCCAGGAGACTTTCGCGCGCCTTTGCGCCAAGGTCGCGGACGGCGAACCCCTGGAGGATGTCCGCCCTTGGGCGGCGACCGTTGCCATGAACCTCTGCTTCGACCTGCGGCGCCGCCGGGGCAAGGAAACCCCCGTCGAGTCCGTCGCGGAATTCGCCGCGGCCTCGCCCGAACCGCTCGACACGGCGGACCTCGAGGCCATGAAAGTCCACGTTGAAGAGTTGCCCGAACGCTACCGGCTGATCCTCCACTATTCCTTCGTCCTCGACCTCAAGCCGCGCGAGATCGCAAAGCTCATGGGGCTCGAAGACGGCGCGGCGCGCGTCCTCCTCCACCGCGCCCTCGAGGCGCTCCGGAAGAAGGTGAAGGAATGAGCGGCCATCCCCGTCCCGAGCGGATCGAGGATCACGTCCTGGGCCTGGCGGCCGACGACGAGGTGCGCGCCCACCTTGACGTCTGCGGCGAGTGCGCCGAACGGGCGGGCCGGATCGAAGCCGAGCGGACCGTGATGGCCGAAGCCCTCTCGGTCCCACCACCTTCGGGATTGGCCAGGCGGATCCTGGACGCGGCCGCGACCGGCCGTCGCCGCCGGGGCTGGACGTCCCGGCTTCCGCTCGCGGCGGCCGCGGCGGTCTTCCTCGCCGTGGTGGCGATCCTCGTCCTCCGCCACCCCCCCGCGGGGGCGAACGACTATATCCTCGGCGACGGATCGCGGGTCATCGTCGCCGCCGGAAGCGAGGCCCTCTTCCCCGGCGCCCGGCAGGATTCGCTGGAGCTCCGCCGGGGCTCCGCGAGGTTCCGGCTCGCCCGCGAATCAAAATCGTTCCGCGTTGTCACCCCGATCGGAAAAGTTACGGCCCAGGGCGCGGAGTTCTCGGTTGAGCTCCAGAGCCGGGTCGATGCGAAAGGAGAAGCCCCGATGGAGACCCTCTTGGCGCTGGTGGTGACCGTCATCGCCGGCAACGTCCAGGTGGACGCCGCGGGCGCGTCGACCGCGCTCACCGCCGGCGAGACCCACGTCTTCGCCGCCGCCCTCGCCCTCCAGGACAATGATGACGGCGAGAAGGGCCAGAAAGGCAAGAACGAGAAGGGCAAGAAGAACGACAAGGACGACGGCGACAAGGAAGACGGCAAGAGGAAGGAAAAGAAGGGCGACAAGGGGGAGAAAGAGGACGATGGCAAGGAGAAGGGCGAGAAGAAGAAGGACAAGAAGGAAGACGACTAGTCCATGATCGAAACCGTCACGCCACCGGCGCCGGTCGCCACGCGGCCGGTGCCGGGGGCCCATCCAATAAAGGCCCGGCGACTTTCCCATCGGAGCCACTATCTACCGGTGCTGGTCTGGCTGGCGGGAGCGGCGACGGCCGCCTGGCTCTTCGTCCACGAGCCGCCGCGCCCGGCCACCTCCCATGTATCTTCACGATCCCTTAAGGCGGTCGACGTTATCCTGCCGCGGTGACGTATAGGATTAGGATTCTCGGAAAGGGAGACCTTATGAAAAGAATGCTGGCCCTCGGGGTGGTCCTGCTCGCGTCCGGCGCGGCGATCGCGCGCGCCCGCGATGCCAAGGAGGATGTGAAAAACGGGGCCAAGAAGCTGGCCGACCAGGCGAGCTACAGCTGGACGTCGGCCACGACCGGCACGAACGAGGGAAAGGACCCGCAGGAGAAGGGCACCACCCAGGGAAAAACCCAGAAGGACGGCTGCACGCACCTGCTGACCGACAAGGGCGGCAAGGCCACCGAGGCCGCGGTCAAGGGCGACAAGGTCGCGGTCAAGACAGCCGAGGGCTGGAAGAACGCGGGTGATTTCGATCCCGCCGGCGACGCGAAGGGCAAGCTCGACAAGTCGCTCGTCCTCGCGCAGAGTCTCAAGAAGTACAAGACCCCGGCCGACCAGGTCGCGGTCTACGTGGATTGGACCGGGGAGCTGGCGAGCCAGGGGGATGGCCTCTACACGGGCACGTTCACCGCCGAGGGCGTCAAGGCGTACCTCGAATCGATCGCGAAAGCGGGCGCGAAGCCGTCCGACCTCGCCGAGCCGAAGGTCACGGTGAAGTTCTGGCTCAAGGACGGGACGCTCGCGAAGTACGAGATCACGCTCGACGCCAAGAAGCCCAAGGGCAAGGACAAGACCCTGGCCGGCACGAAGACGACGATCGCCGTCGAGATCAAGGACGTGGGGTCGACCAAGACCGAGCTGGCCGACGATTGCCTGAAGAAGCTCCAATAGCGGCATGAGCCGACGGGCCCGCACCGTCCTGTTCGTCGCCCTCCCCCTCCTCGCGGCGGCCGCGTGGGGGCAGGATGCGTCCGGGGACCGGAAGCTCGACTTCCGGTTCCGGGACGCGTCGGTGGACGCCGTGCTGCAGTACATGAGCGGGGCGACCGGCTGGGTCTTCGTCCAGGAGAAGAAGCTCACCAGCACCGTCACCGCCGTCAGCGAGGCGTCGGTCCCGCTCTCCAAGTGTCTTGAGTTCCTGAACTCCGTCCTCCGCTCCAAGGGGGCGGTCATCCTCAATCCGTTCGCGCCGAAACTCCCGCCGCCCGGCACGGTCCTCAAGGTCGTCGACGCGGAGGTGGCGCGGCGCCGCTCGATCGAGATCTACGTGGGGTCCGACCCCGACGAGGTCCCGATCTCCGACGAGATGCGCACGCAGATCGTGCCGCTCAAGGCGATCAACGTCGTGGACGTCCAGAAGGAGCTGGGCGACACGCTCCGGGCCGCCGTCGAGCCGGACGGCCAGCTGGCGATCTCGACCTACTCGAACTCGTTGATCCTGACCGGTCGCGCCGAGAGCATCGGGAGGCTGATGAGGATCCTCCGGGTGATCGACGTCTCGACGTCCGCCGAGGTCCGGCTCCGCGTCTTCCCGCTCGCGAACGCCGACGCAACGGACACGGCGAGGACGCTGAACGACGTGTTCCGGAACGAGACGATCCGGGGCGCCACCGGGATGGAGTCCGTGATGGGCCAGTTCTGGGGCGGGGGCAAGAAGAGCAAGGGTGGCGATCCCGGGGGCGGCGACTCGACCCGCGCGCTCGCGCGCGACATGGTCCGGATCACAGCCGCACCGCGGACGAACGCGGTCATCGTGACCGCCACCGACGACAACCTCAAGGTCATCGCGGAGCTGATCGCCCGGCTCGACGGTCAAGGCGCGGCCGCGGCAGGGCTGCGCTCCTTCCCGCTCCGCCACGCCGACGCGACGACGACGGCGAAGATGCTCAACGAGATCTTCGCCGAGTCGCCCTCCACCCCGGGAGGGGCGGCTCCCAAGGGCGGATCGGGAAAGGGGAATAAGGGCGCGGTGCCTGCGGGCCTGGTGGGGGCGTCGACGGGGGACGTGACGGGCACGACGCGTGAACTGCGCGCCGTGGCCGAGATCCGCACGAACTCGATCCTGGTCGTGGCGAGCGAGCCCCGCCTGCAGATCATCGCCGAGCTGCTTTCGGCGCTCGACCAGCCCGTGAACGATCTCGTGCTGGTGAAGATCTACACGCTCAAGAACGCGGACCCCGTCGAGATGACGACGATGCTGAAGGCGCTCTTCGCGCCCCAGGCGGGCGCCGCGTCGGCGGCTCCCGCGGCGGCGGCGGCCGTCCCGAAGAAGGGCCGCGGCCAATCCACGTCGAT
>JBGPCZ010000026.1:0-48322 GCA_041482015.1 Planctomycetota bacterium
CTGAAGAACCCGGGCTTCGAACTCGACCTCAAGGAGTGGGCCTCCCTCCGGTACGCCAACAAACCCCTGGCGACGATCGACGAGAAAGTCGTGCATGGCGGGAAGAAGAGCGTCCGGATCCAGATCCCGAACATCCCGCTGACCAACGACGTCGTGCCCCTCGACGGCATGGGGGAGAGCCAGACCGCGTGCTATACGCTGCTGGATCCCAAGATCCTGAAGACGGGCGCCCGCTACCTTCTCCGGTTCTGGGTGCGCACCGAGGACTACAGCATCGACGGGAAGCCCGCCGCGCTGACCTTCCTCTCCCGCGGCCTGGTCCTCCCGGAGGGAAAGGGCGGATTCTTCTCCCGCTGCACCTGTCCGGCCGCGCAGAAGCAGTGGCGCTGCGTCCGCTTCGTGCTGGAGGCCGAAGCGCCAGGGAACAGCCGCTTCGGAATGAACTTTCCAGACTGCGAAAAGGGGGCCTTCAACGGAACCGTCTGGCTGGACGATTTCTTCCTCGCGCCGCTTCCCCCCAAGCGCGAGGACAAGCCGATGAAATGAATCGCTGAAGAACGAGCCCCGGCGGATAGGGTCAGCGAGCCTTGGACGGTGTTCTCCTCATGAAGCGCTTCCCGATTGCGCTCCTGGCCTGGGCGCTCCTTTCCACGCCCCCAAGGGAATCTGCCGGGCAGGATACCACGGTGATGCCGGATCGGGCTCCCGAGGTGAATCCGATCTCCGGCGACATCCTCATCTGGCGCGCCCAATCGAAGAAGACCGACAAGGTGACGCAGGTTTCGAAGGTCACGCCTCAAGACCGCGTCGGCACGGCGGGCGGAACCCTGGGCCGGATCAGCGTCGATGCGAGCTGCGTCGTGACGCTCAAGGGAGTGCTGGCGACGGAGGGCGATGGGCTGAGCGCCGATCGCGTCGGGAAGACCCTGACGCTGCGCCTCCATCATGGACGCATCCTGGTGGAGACGTTTGCGGTCGACCTGGCCTTGGAGACTCCCCAGGGAAGAGTGGAGGCAAAGTCGGCCTACTTTCTGGCCGAGGTGGGCCGCGAATCGACGCACATCCTCGCGATCGACGGAGAGCTCAAGATCTCGAACGACCTGGGAAAGATCGACGTCGGACCCGGGGAGACCGTCGCCCTGCGGAAAGGCGCCGAGCCCGCGAAGGGCCCGCCCGCGGATCCCGAGAAGGACCTGGCCGGCGTGGCGGCCTTCGAGGAGCCCTTCAACCTCCTGAAGAACCCGGGCTTCGAACTCGACCTCAAGGAGTGGGCCTCCCTCCGGTACGCCAACAAACCCCTGGCGACGATCGACGAGAAAGTCGTGCATGGCGGGAAGAAGAGCGTCCGGATCCAATTCCCGAATATCGCCTTGTCTGCCGACGTGGTGCCGCTCGATGCCTCAGGGGATGGTCTCACCGCGCTCTACACGTTGCTGGACTTCAAGAGCCTCAAGACGGGGGCCCGGTATCTCCTCCGATTCTGGGTCCGGACCGAAAACTACGCGATCGACGGCAAGCCCGTGCCGTTTTCAATCACGTCCAGGGGCCTGGTCCTTCCGGAGCAGAGGGGACAGTTCTTTTCCACGTGCACCTGTCCTTCCACGGACAAGAAATGGCAGTGCGTCCGGTTCATCCTCGAGGCGGAGCCGCCGGGGGTCAACCGATTCGGCATGAATTTTCCTTCCTTCAGCGCAGGGACCTACAGCGGAACGGTCTGGCTGGACGATTTCTTCCTCGCGCCTCTTCCCGCCCGGCGCGAAGACAAGCCGATGAAGTGATTCGTCCGACCTGCGGACGCCGGCCTATTTCCCCGTCCACTCCTTGAGCGTAGCCTGCGCCTGGGACCGCTTGGACCAGTCGGCCAAGCCAAGTTCAAGGGCGCGCGAAAGATCGCGGACGGACTTGACGGCATCGCCCTTGGCCCGTTCCGCGAGCGCGAGCTGGTAGAGGCTCTCGGGGTCCCGTGGATCGATCGCACAGGCCCGCTCGAAATCCCGGATCGCGGCGTCGAGATCGCCCTTGAGGAGTTGCGAAATCCCCCGGTTGAAATGAGCTTGCCCATAGCCCGGGTTGATCTCGATCGCGATGCCGTACTCCTTGATCCCCTCCTCGATCTCGTGCCTCCGGACGTGGGTGTTGCCCAGGTTGTTGTGGGTTTCCGCGTAGAACTCGTTGCAATCCGCGGCGCGCTCGAAGTCCTCCAGCGCGCGGTCGTAGTCGCGCCGCTCGAACCACGCGATGCCCCTGCTGTTGAAGGCCCGCGCGAAGCGGGGATTCAGCGCCAGGGCCGCGTCGTAATCCTCGAGGGCCGCGGGAGTGTTTCCGATCGCCTGGTGCGCAAGCCCGCGATTGCAGCGCGCCGCGATGTCGCCGGAATCCAACGCCAGCGCGCGGGTGTAGTGATCGATCGCCTCCGGATATTTCCGGAGGCCGCAGAGGGCGTCGCCCATGAGCTTGTGACGGACCGCGCTGGGCTGCAGTTCCAGGGCGCGGGCCCAGTCCTTCCGGGCTTCCTCGAGTTTTCCCAGGCGGTAGTGCGCCGCTCCCAGGTACGTCATCGCGTCGGCATCCCAGGGATACTCGCCCACGTAGACCCCGAAGGCCTCGACCGCCTGGTCGTGATGACCCTGGCCCAGTTCCAGCATGCCTTCCAGATAGCTCAGGCTCGGCTTGTCGAGATCCTTCGTCGTGCGGGCCGCGGCCAGATCCTGCTCCCCCTTCTTCCGCCAGGACTTGGTCTCGACGCTTTCGGGATCGGGCGGCTCGACTCCAGGGCCCGACCCGCCTGCTGCAGGCCGCCGCTGAAGACCCAGGCGCATGTACACTCCAAGCGAGCTTTTCCCCCGCTCGAAGAGCGCGGGGCCGTAGGCGGAGTTGAGCCGCAGCGCTTCCGTCCAAGCCGCCTCCGCCTCCGGGCGGCGGCCCATGAGCATGAGGCAGCGGCCCTTCATGAGCCAGGGATAGGGTTTTCCCGGACTGGCGGCCGCGGCCGCCTGGTACTGCGAGAGAGCTTGCTCCAGGGTTCCCACGAAGACGTCGGGCGACGGGTGGCCCGCGCGGAACAGCCCGGTGGCCTTCTGCCACAGCCGGTCGGCCTTCTCGATGGACGCTTCATACACCTCCTGCCGGCCGCGGAGGGCGTCATGTTTCCGGGCGGTATAGACGCTCACGATCCACACGCCCAGGATCCCCACGACCGCCAGGAGGCCGACCGCGACAATCGGATGCTTTCTCACCCGACGGAACAGGCGGTAGGCCGCGCCCGCGCGGCGGGCCCGGATCGCCTCGCCCTCGAGGATGCCCGCCAGGTCGTCGGCAAACGCCGCGGCCGTGGGATACCGGCGGGCCGGATCCTTGTCGAGCGCCTGGAGGAGGACCGTCTCGAGATCCTTTGAGATCTTCGGGTTGAGGTCCCGCGGCATCCGCGGCTCGTCCTCGACGATCTGCCGGTAGAGCTCGGGGATCGTCGCTCCGTCATGCGGAGGCGTTCCCGTCAGCGCTTCATAGAGAATCGCGCCGAGCGCGTAGACGTCGGTGCGCGGGGTCTGCTCCTTCAGGTTGCCTTCCACCTGCTCCGGCGACATGTACAGCGGCGTCCCGAGGACCGTCCCCGTGCGCGTCATCGCGCTGTCCGAATCGACCAGGTGGGCCAGGCCGAAGTCGCCGACCTTCGGCTCGCCGGAGGCGGAGACCAGGATGTTCGCCGGCTTGAGGTCGCGGTGGACGATCCCCTTCTCGTGGGCCGCGGCGACGCCGCGCGCGACCTTCTCGATCAGCTGGAGCGTCGCCTTCTGGGTGGCGTTGCGGTCCTTCAGGAGCTCGCGGAGGGACCGACCCTCCAGGAGCTCCATGACGATGTAGAGCCGCCCCGCGGATTCGCCGGCGTCGTAGACCGTGACGACGTTCGGGTGGACGAGACCCGCGGCCGCCTGGGCCTCGCGGCGGAAGCGGACCCGGGAGACTTCGCTGAGCCCCGCCGATTCGCGCAGGACCTTGAGCGCGACGACCCGTTTGAGCTCGCGATCCCAGGCGCGGTAGACGAGCGCGGTCACCCCTTCGCCGATCCGCTCGCGGACCTCGTAGCGGGGGAGGTCCGGGATCCCCTCGGGGACGACCGGGCCGGCGGGCGCCGCCGGGGCCGCCTCCGTCGTGGACTGCCCCCGGCTGCGCTCGTGCTCGGTCAGGTCTTCGAAGATGCGGTCGGCGAGACCGTCATCCGAAGAGTCGCTTCCACTCATCCTCGAACTCCTGTGCGCTGGCGGTCATCTGGGCGAGGCCCGTCCGGAGCTCGCCGCGGATCTCCTCGCGAATCGCGAAGAGCCAGTTTTCGATGTCGCTCGCCTTGAGGCCGTGCCGCGCCGCGAGCTCCTTGTAGGACGGCCGCTCCGACTTCGGCGGCTGGGTGAATTCCTGGTAGAGGCGGAAGCGGATCTCCTTTCCGCCGGCGACGCAGCGGTCGCGGACCCGGTCGACGGCCCCGCGCACGAGCTGGTCGAACCAGACTTTCTCGAAGACTTCTTCCGGGTCGGTGGCCGCGGCAAACTGCCGGAGGGCCGGCGCCTCGCCGTCGAGGGAGACGATGTGGAGGTCCCCCCCGCGCTTGAGCGCCTTGAGAGCGCGCTCCTCGTGTCCGACGAATCGCTTGAGGAGCGTCTTGAGGTAGGCCCGGAAGCCGCCGCGGGCGGGGTCGTAGCGCTGGAGGGTCTCGCCGCCGATCAGCCAGAGAAAGAACGCCTGGGTCAGGTCCTTCGCGTCTTCGTTCGACTTCGCCCACGCGATGCGGATGTAGGCGTAGACCGGCTTCCAATATTTCCGGCAGAGCTCCTCGAGATTGGAAGGGTTCGGCCTTCCCAGGACCGACAGGATGTCCCCGGTGGTCTCCGGAAAGACGGCTCCTTCGCCCCCGAGGCTGGTGTCCTGCGGCGGCTTCTTCGTCACGATGGATTATATAGCACGTCGCCCGGGAAGAATTCGCCAAAGAGCCGCGGCCCGACGGGCAACAGGAGGGGAATGAGGAGGCGAGAATGATTCGATTGCTGATCACGCTCGGGGAAGAGCGCCGCGAAGTCCTGATCGAGAGGCAGGACCTGACGATCGGACGATCGTCCGAAAACGCCGTGCCCGTTCCCGACACCCGGCTCTCCCGGCGGCATGCCCGGATCGAGCAGGACGAGCTGGGCTTCCTGGTGAAGGACCTCGATTCCGCCAACGGGACCTGGCTGAACCGCCGGCGGGTGGCCTCGGATCGTCTCCTGCAAGGCGACGAGATCCGGGTCGGCCGCACGGTCATCCACGTCCTGGCCCTCCGCTCCCACGCCGCCCCCTGGTAAAAACAGACGGTCCGTTTTTGCCGCAGTAAAAAGGAGACTGTCCGTTTTTGCCAACTTGTACTACACGCTGGCAAAAACGGACAGTCTGTTTTTCTCGCACCGATTCTTCAAAAGTTCCCCTCCACCCCGGGCAACTGGAGGGCAAGGCGAGCCAAGGATCGAGGTGAAAGATGCGACGTCTGTGGGTGGGTGCGGCGCTGGTTTCCCTGGCCCTCCGCGGTTCGCTGGCGGCGGACGACGAACAGGTCAAGTGGATCAAGTGGGACGAGGCCCGCGCGAAATCCTCGGTGACCGGAAAACCGATCGTCATCTTCTGCGCGACCGACCTGATCGTCGACGGCCCGCCGGTCAAGGGACTGGACCGGGCCTTCGCCAGCGAGCTGGTCCGGATCTATCGGGACGAGTTCTTCTTCGTCAAGTGCACCGACCTGAAGATGGTCAAGGCGATCAAGGCCACGTCCAAGTGCGAGCTGATCTTCCTCGACCCGGACGACCTCGAACTCCTGCGGATCGTCGTCAAGAGCTCGGCGGAGATCGCGGCGGCCATGAAAGACTGCCTCACCCGCTACGTCAACAAGCCGATCACGTGGACCTCGAACTCCCCTCCCAAGGGAACCTCCGTCGAGGGGAAGCCCATGGTCGTCGTCCTCTTCGGTGACGACTCCGACGGCGCCGCCGCCGCCATCCGGTCCCTGGAGGACCGCCGGGTGTCGAGCGTCCACGAGAAATGCCTCTTCGTCAAGATCGCCTACCGAAAGGAAGCCCCCGAGACCAAGGAGTGGAACATCCAGGGGGCCCCGACGCTGCTCATCCTCGACTCGCTCAAGGACTTCACCCCGAAGTCGGTGCTCGAACGCTCCGCGGAGCGGAAGACCCCCAAGGAGATGAAGGCCTTCCTGGTCAAGGGGCTGGCCGCGATCGAGAAGGCCCGCCGATGATGACCTCCTGCTTCGCGCTCCTCCTTTTCGCGGCGCAGGCGAAGCTTCCCGTCCCGACCGCCGCGGAGCAGGCGACCGCCGAGAAGGACCTGCACCGGATGTGGAAAGCGGACTACGCCACCCTGCCCGCCCAGCGAGCCGCCGTCGCCAAAAAATTCCTGGCCCGCGGCGTCGAGGTCTTCGAAGCGCCGTTCAAGTTCGTGATCCTCCGGGAGGCCCGCGAGCTGGCCACCCAGGCGGGAGACGCCCCCACCGCGATCGGCGCCATCGACGCGATGATCGCCTTCTTCGGCACGGAAGGGGTCTCCGAGAAGGCGACGGTCCTGGGCCGGATCGAACTCCAGGCGAAGAACCCGGACGACATCCGGGCGATGCTCTCCCTCGAACTCGAACTGGTGGACGAGGCGATCACGCTGGGCCGCCTTGAAACGGCCGCCGGGGTCCTGGCCCGCGTGGCCGGCCGGGCCGGCAAGGATGATTCGCAGGCGGAGCGGGTCCGCGACCTCGCGCGGAAACTCAATCACGCGCTCGAGATCCGGACGGCGATCGACGCGGCTCGAACGGCGGGCCTCAAGGACTGGGCCTCGCCCTGGATGTACGTCAATCCCAACGACCTAAACCGCGGGACATTGAACCAGCGGGAGAATTCCTGGACGAGCTCCCCCAAGGGGCCGGACCTGCCCTTCAAATGGGTCCGCACGGTGCAGCTGACGAAAGCCCCCCACATGCTCTACCTGGAAGTCAGCGCCAATGTCGAAACGACCCCGAACGGAACCTGGACGCTCGTGATCCGGGCGAACGGCGAGGAGCTGACGAGAAAGCTGGTCACCGGGGCGCGCTGGCAGGCGCTGGAGATCAGTCTCGGGGCCTACTCCAACCGGACCGTGACCCTGGAAGTCGCCAACGCGCCGGGGAACGGGTCCCCGTCCGATCGCGCCTACTGGTCGAATCTCCACATTCTTCCTCCTCCGCTCGCCGAGGTCATCCCCTCGGACAACGACCCCAAGCGGATCCCGTTTCCCGACTCCGCCCAGCAGGCGCGGGCGGAGAAGCTCGTCCAGGCCAGGGTGGTCTCCAGCCTGCCGGAGAAGCTGGACTGGGCCCAGAAGCTGCTCGAGGAATCTCAAAAGACGACGGGGGACTCCGCGTATCAATTTGTCCTTTTGAGGAAGGCGCGCGATCTCGGCGCCCAGGCGGGAGACCTGAAAACCATCTCGCAGGCCATCGACCTGATGGCCGGGTCGTTCTGCGTCGACCCCTTTGAAGAGAAGCTGTCGCACTTCTCCAAGGTCGACGCCACGAAGAAGACCCCCGAGGGCGCGGAGTGGTACCTGAAGGTCGCCTCTGAGGCGCTGTCGGCCGGAAAGTCGGAGGCCGCGCTGCACGCGATCTCGCGGGCGCGGGCGGTCAAGGTCCCCGCCGCCACCGCGAAGGCCAAGGAGCTCTCCGGCGCCGCCCTCGAGACGCTGAGCAAGGGGTGGGCGTTGCAGTGGATGTGGCAGGACACGGCGCCGGGGCAGATCGTGCAGGACACGTTCAACAAGCGGGCGAACGCCTGGCAGACCCAGCCGGCCGCCCCCGAGCGGCCCTTCAAGTGGAAGCGCAAGGTGAAGCTGCCGGCCGGCCAGGGCTGCTATCTGCAACTCGACGTCAGCAGCCGGCTGCCCGACGACCATCACGGCTGGGAGTGGACGCTGCAGGTGGTGGTGAGCGGCAAGGAGCTTCTGAACAAGATGATCCGGGGCACGGAGTGGCGCCACTTCACGGTCGACCTGAGCGCCTATGCGGGGCGGGAGGTGGAGCTGGAGCTCTGCAACAAATCCGACGACGCGCACGGCCACGGCCAGGTGGGCTACTGGGACAAGGTCTACCTGTCCTACGAGCCGTAGAGGCTGACAAAAACAGACCGTCTCGTTTTGCCTGGCCTTGGCAAAAACGGACCGTCTGTTTTTGCCGAGCTGCGAGAGCCCGCCGAAGAAAGCGGGCTGACTTCCCCTCGTCTGGGGATAGGCTAGCAGGTTGCTGAAGAAGTCGGTGTTTCGGTGACGGGCGTGGTCATCAGGGGTAATTTCAAGGCTTCGCTCCTTTGGTTCTCTCTCGAGTTCTCCTCAGGAGTCCCTCGAGAGGTCGCCAGGGGGATGCTTAGGCGCTCGCGGGCGTGAGATTCCGCATTCGGACCAGGTTGTAGGCCGCTGCGGCAAACTCAAACATCCATCCGACCAGACGGGTCCCTCGGTGTCGGGCTTTCCTCAGGACTCCCACTGTCTTCATCCAGCCGAACACTTCCTCCACCCGCTTTCGCCGTCGTTGGCTCACCGCGTAACCCTTATGTCGGGTCGTCCGGCCATCGATGGAGGTATGGGTCTCGATCTTCTGTGCGACGTGGGGAGTCAGCCCCGCCTCCCGGGCGCTCTCGACAAACTTCCTCTGGTCGTATCCCTTGTCGCCGCCCACGGTACCGGGGCCTTGGACTCCCCGACGCTCGAACAGCTTGGGCGCGATCTCTGCCTCGATGTTGCCTGTTGCGATCGTGACTTCGGTTGCCACCACCAGCCCGTTGCGGTTCTCGGTGAGCACATGGCCGTGGTGAACGAGCTTCGCCCCGTCTCCGCCTTTTCTCATGAGCCGGGCATCGGGGTCCGTCGTCGAGGCGTGAGTATCGTTGGAGCGCTTCTCTCCCTTGAAGTCGGCCGTCTCATTCTTGCCGCCAGCCCCGGGAGCGGGAGGATCCTTCTCATCCTTGCGCTTGAAGCTCTTCTGGCTGGCCCAGGCCTCGATGAACGTGCCGTCCACCGTAAAGTGCTCGCTCGACAGGAGCTGTTTCTTCTTGGCCTGCTTCAGGATCTGCTCGAAGAACCTCCGGGAGATCTCCTGCTCGAGAAGCCGCTCCCGGTTTTGAGTGAACGTGGTTGGATGCCAGACCTCATCGTCCACTCCCAGCCCCACGAACCACCGGAAGAGCAAGTTGTAGTCCAGCTGCTCCATCAACATCCGCTCGCTCCGGACGCTGTAGAGCACCTGCAGCAGCAGGGCTCGGAGCAGTCGTTCGGGAGGGATGGACGGTCGGCCCATCTGGGAGTACATCTGCTCGAAGTCGGGGCCCAGACCTTCGAGGGCCTCGTCGACCATCTCCCGCATCTTCCTTAGCGGATGATTGCGCGGGACCCGGGCCTCCAGACTGACGTAGCTGAACAGCTCGTTCTGTTTCCCGTCGTTTCCTCTCATGCCTCTTTTAACACGGCAGAGAGGGAAATCGACTCGAGTGAAAGGGGGTTTTTCAGCAGCCTGCTAGGCGCTGGTCATCTCGGTCAGCAGCTTGGTCGCAATGCCAATCGGGCGGTCGAGCGGGACGCCGGCGCAGGTGAGGAGCGTGGCGAGAAGATCGCCCTGGTTCCCCTTGCTGTCCGGCAGGTAACGGCCGGTCTTGAGCGTGCCGCCCCCGCGCCCGGCGATGACGAAGGGAAGGCTCGCGCGGGTGTGCTTGTTGCCGTCCTCCAGACCGCTGCCCCACATCATGATGCAGTTGTCGAGCAGGGTCCCCTCGCCTTCCCTCAGGCTGTGCAGCCGCTTGACCATGCAGGCGAACTGGGCGACGTTGAACCCGTTGATCTTGGCCACCTTGTCCACCATCTCCGCCTTGTTGTTGTGATGGGTCTGGGAGTGGTGTTCGTCGCTGAACCCGAGCTCCGGGTAGGAGACTCCATTGGGCGTCGACCCGATGTACGTGCTCACGCGCGTGAGGTCGGTCTGGAACGCCAGCACGGTGAGGTCGCACATCACCTGCATGTATTCGCTGCGCTTGGCGCCCTCGGGGATCGCGACCTCGATCGGGGCGGAGTCGGTCGCGCTGCGCTTTGGGGCCGCTTCGGTCCGATGGAACTCCATCGCGGCGATGCGCCGCTCCAGCGCGCGCACGCCGTCCAGGTATTCGTCGAGCTTCTGCTGATCGCCGCGGCCCAGCTTGCCGCGCAGATCCTTGGCGCCTCCCAGGACGAGATCGAGCATGCTGCGGTCGAGGGCGTCGGCGTCGATCGCCGCGCCCGGCTGGCCTTTCTGATCGCGGATCTGAAAGAGCCGCTTGAGCACGCTCCGCGGATTGGTCTCGGCCGGGAGCGGCTGGGTCGGCGAACGGTAGCTGCAATGCGAGTAGTAGGCTTCGTTGAGGCCTTCCTGGTTCTCTTTATGGGTCTGCGGCATGGTCGCCAGTTCCAGGGACGGCAGCGCGGTGAAGGCGCCGATGGAGTTGGCCGCGATCTGGTCGGCGGAGATCGCGATGTTCACGACATCCCGCTTCTTCGCGTCGGGCAGCGAGGCGGTGAGCCAGGTCGACAGTTCCAGCGCGTGCGGCGCGCCGTTGAACGGCGCAATGGGGACGCCGCTGATCCCCTTCACCACCAGGCATTGATCGAGCACCGGGCGCAGGGATTCCAGAATGGGCGGCGGCGCCTTCAGAAAGGTCGCCGGATCGGCCGGCCAGAACTGCTCCGGGATGACGCCATGCGGCATGAACATGAAGCCGAGCCGCACGGGCGCTTTGGAAGCGCGAGGTTCGGCCCAGCCCATGGTGTCCAGGAGCGGCAGGGCGAGCGCGGCGCCGAGGCCCCGCAGGCAGGTGCGACGGTCGATCAGCCAGTCACTTCGCATGGGGGGTCCCTCTCGATTCGTTGACGCGGCGATGGGTGAAAGGATAGCTGGTCACGACGGCGATCACCAGCGTCTGAAAGCGGTAGTCGTCCTTGGCGACCGCCGCGGCCAGCTGATCGACGACGATCTCGTCGTAGCCCTCCAGCTGACGGCAGAGCGCGTAGGCCAGCAGTTTTCCGACGAGATTGCGGCAGAAGTCGTCCGTGCGGGCGGCGATGATCCTTTTGAGTTCCTTCGGGGAGCTCCAGCGAAGGTTCCCCGGGAGCTCCCCGGTGGCGTCGATCGCGCCCCCGGCATCGTCCCGGTCGCGCCACCGGCCGATGGCGTCGAAATTCTCCAGGCCGAAGCCGATGGGATCGAGGACCTTGTGGCAGCTGGCGCAGGTCGGATCGACGCGATGCAGTTCGGTGCGTTGCCGCAGCGTCAGGGCGCTGACCTTTTTGGGATCCTGCTTTTCCAGCGACGGGACATTGGCCGGGGGCGGCGGGACGTGCTCTCCCAAGACCTGCTCCAGCACCCACACGCCGCGATTGACCGGACTCGTGCGGTTGGGGAAGGACGTCGTCGCCAGGACGCCCGGCATCGACAGGATGCCACCGCGGTTCTCATTAGTGAGCGTCACCTGGCGCAGCGCCGGGCCGCTGACGCTCTTCTCCAATCCATAGATCGACGCCAGGGTCTCGTTGAGGAACGAATAGTCGCCGTCGATGAAGGTCTTCAGGCTGCGGTTCTCGCGCAGGATGCTGTCGAAAAAGAGTCGCGCCTCGTCGACCATCGCGGCGCGCAGGGCCGGGGTCATCTGCGGGAACTTCGCGGCATCGAAGGTCTTGGCGGCCAGCTTGTCGAGGCCGAGCCACTGCGCGCCGAACCCGTCGAAGAGGGCGCGCGAACGCGGATCCGCGAGCAGGCGGCGGGCCTGCCCGGCGAGCACGGCCGGCTCGTGCAGCGTCCCGGCGTCGGCGAGCGCCGACAGCTCCGGATCGGGCGTGGTCGCCCAGAGAAGGTAGGAGAGCCGCGAGGCCAGCTGGTGGTCGCCGAGCGGAACGATGTCGCGCGCCGGGTCGGGGTCGCCTTCTGGGGTGATGAAGAGGAACTGCGGCGAGACCAGGATCGCCTTGAGCACCAGGCGCAGCGCGTCGGGATAGGATCGCCCGCTCGTCTCCGCGAGCGTGAAAACCCGCAGCAGGACGTCGAGTTCCGCGTCGGACGGGGGTCGACGGTAGGCGCGGCGGGCGAGCGATTGGGCGATCTTCCGCGCCGCCGCCGGGCGGTCTTTCTTCTCGGTCGGCGTGACTCCGAAGAGCCGCTGCTGGACGGCGCTGGAGCGGTTCAGGACCTCGCTGGCGATGGTCAGGCATTTCTCGATAAGGAGCGGCGAGACGGAGTTGGTATATCCCGCGCCGAAGACTTCGTCGGGCAGGTCGGCCGCGACCTGGGGGTCGACGCCGAAGAGGTCGTGGAGGGTGTTGCCGTACTCGATCCGGCTGAGGCGGCGGATGACGAACTCGCCGGGATCCTTGGGGCTGAGATACTTCATCCCCGCGACCCAGTCGACGATCGCCTGGCGCTCCGGGTCGCTGGGCTGCTTCGCCTCCTTCTCGGGCGGCATGTCGTGGGACTTGATGTTCTTGGCCGCTTTCTTCCAGAGCGTCCGGAACGACGGAGTGGCGGGACTCTTCACCGCGTACTCGAAGGTCACCCCGGCTTTTTTCTTCTTTTCGCCGTGACAGGTGATGCAGTAGGTGGTGACGAAGGGAGCGACCTGGTCCTTGAACGTCTTCAGGGCCGCGGTCCGCGCGGCCTCGAGTTCGGAGTCGCCGTCGCCTTCCGCCCCGGCCGCCGTGCCGATCAAGAGCGCCAGACCGCCGACCAGCAGCAGGAGGGCGCGCTTTTTCATCTCGGTAATACTACGGAAGCGGGCCCCCTGTGGTTTTCTTCATAGTCCTTCGAAGAAGAGCACGCGGTAGTCGGCGCCCTTGAAGCGGAGCGGGCGGGCCTCGCGGTAGGCGGGGCCGTCGTACCAGGCGCGGGCGGCGGCCATCGTGGGAACTCGAGGAGGAGGACGCCCTCGGCAGGAGGGCCCTCGAGCGACTGGATCGCGCCGTAGGCGGCCATGGTTTTCTCCTTAATGGGTCGCCGAGGATAAGGCTTCCCAGGCGGGAACGCCACGAAAGGGCTATAATCCCGCGCATGGCAGACCCGGACGGACTCGAGGATCTCGCGCGCAAGGGGAAGGACGAGATCGCGAAGCGGGAGGGCCGCGAGCGTCTCGAGAAGGAGCGCCGGGAGCGGCTCAAGCGGGCCAAGATCCAGCTCATCGCCGAGTGCAGCACGACGCCGCTCGGGTGGCTCTCGACGGGAGAAGTCTCCATGCTCGGTCCCCTGGTCATCCTCGGCGTCGCGTCGTTTCTCGTCGGGAGGAACTCGACGGCCGTGGTGAAGGGGGCGCTGGCCTTCCACGCGATGCTCCTGGTGCTTCTCGTCATCGCCCGCCTCCAGGGAAAGTCGGGCTGGGCGCGCGAGACGGCCTGGGCGACCGCCCTTCCCTTCGCGCTGGACGGCTACCTGGCCAACCTCGGCGACCTGGGTCAGCGGACGTTCGCTCCCCACACAAGCGGCCCGAGCCTCAAGTTCAGCATGATCCTCCACTTCCCGGGGGAGCTCCCGAAGGACGCCGAGGCGGTGATCGTGGGGTTCGACCCGAAACTCTCGGTCGCGCGGAAGGACGGCCACGCGCTGCAGGTCACGCACGGGGACTTCCCGGGCGGGGCGACGAACTATCCGCTCTTCCGCTTCATTCACCGCTTCGTGGAGACGGTGGCGCTTCCCTTCCACGCCCAGACGCCTCTCTCGCGTCTGGACCTGGTGCTCAAGACATGACTCTTCCCGACGCGCTCATGGACTGCGGTCTCGGCCTCTCGGGGGCGGCCGTCGTGATGGCGATGCTGACGGTCTTCTGGGAGGAGGGCCCGGCCTTACTCCTGACCTGGCCCCGCTGGTTCGTCCTGGGCGAGCTCCTGATTCTGGGTTCGATGCTGTAGACGCGGACTACTGCAGCTTCTATGGCCTGGAGCCCGGCGGCCACTATGTCGCACGGGGCCCGCTGGGCCACGTCCCTCTCTGCCCCGTCCGCGATCTCCGGCGGGAGTAGGCCCGGGCCGGCTCGACAGAGTTGTGACAGGGCCTCTTGAGCCGACCGGCCGAAGGATGATAGAATTGATCGTGCTGGCGCTGACCTATTGAGGAATCTAGCGATGGACCTTGCGATCCCCCTGGACAAGATGAGCGTCGAAGAGAAGCTTCGCGCGATCGAGTGTCTCTGGGAGGACCTGGCCCGGACGCCCTCTGCCGTTCCCTTGCCGGCCTGGCATCGCGACGTCCTCGAGGCACGTCTCAAGCGGCACGAGGAAGGCAAAGAGAAGTCCATTCCGTGGGAGGAGGCCCGCGATCGCTTGCGTCCGCGCAAGACGTGAGGATCGAAATCCTCGAGTCGGCCTGGGAAGACCTTGATCTCGGGCGGTCCTTCTACGAACAGCAGAACCCGGCCTGGGCGACTACTTCCTCGATTCCCTCTCTTCGGACATCGAATCGCTGACGCTGTTCGCCGGCGTCCACCCTCTCCACTACGAGCGCTTTCACCGCCTCCTCTCCAGGCGGTTCCCGTTCGCCATCTACTACCGGGTGGAGGGTGAAATCGTCCGGATCTACGCGATCCTGGATTGTCGTCAGAACCCCGACACCGGGGCCCAGCGCCTGGAGTAGTCTGGCTCCGCACCGAAGCGCAACTCCCCAAGATGCACGAAGGCGGGCCATCCGCACTCCGGCGCCTATTTCACCAGCTCCCCCACCAGCAGGATCGCGCCGGGATAGAAGGCCGTCCCCTGGTAGCGCTCCGGCTTGTCCATCGTCTCTTTGCGCTGACCCAGGATCTTGGCCTTGTCGGGCGAGTCGGGGTGGATCTCGATCTTCACGGTGTGGATCGCATCGGGAAGCTCCGTCCCCACGAGCAGCGTGGCGAGCCGGTGATACGTGCAGTAGGAGTCGAAGCGCAGGACCGTGCGCGGCGGCTGGTCATCCAGGGTCACGCGGACCTGGCCGCAGTCGGGCACGATGATGTCGTAGATGGCGCAGCGCGTCCCTTTGAACTTGAAGGTGAGGACCTCCCCGGGCTCGCCGGCCCGGTGAAGCGCGGAAAAGTAATTCGCCCACCGCTTGGCGAACGCCTCTTTTTGGGGATCCAGGAACGCGAAGCCCTTGGACAACACGGCCTCCGAGATCGGCAGGAGCTTGGCCCGCTCGTAGTTCGAGGCGATCAGCGGCTCCGGAAGCGCGTGGGCTCCCCGCGACTTCGAGGCCTGCTGGATGGGCGGGAGGGAACGGACGACGGCCTGGAGATAGAGTTCGTGTCCCGTTTCGGGATAGGGATGGACTCCGTCCGCGGCGAACGCCACGACGTCGCCGGCCTTCCGCTTCTCCTCCTCGGTTTTGGGAAGCGGCGCTTTCCAAAGAAGCTTCCCCTCCTTCGCGAGGCGCGCGACGTCGACGGCCAGGTGGATCGACGGAATGCCGTAGCGGTCGGCGATCTCTTCCATCGTCGCGGCCGCGCGGGGGAACTTTCCCTCGAGCAGCGGCGGGGCCAGGGTGTCCGTCACCGTGTAGACGAAGCAGACGTCGCAGTCGGGCAGCGTCCGCCAGGTCTGCCGCACGATGCCTTCCATGCAGCGGCGGATCTGGTCGGGCGGCGCGCCCCCGTCGTTGACGGCGAACTCGACGAAGAGCAGGTCGGGCTTTTTTTCCAGCACGTCGTGGGCGAGGCGGAAGACGCCGAGGTCAGAGCCGGTTCCTCCGATGGCGGCGTTGATCTCGGAGAAGCGGGCCTCGGGCCAGGTCTTCTGAAAGTGCGCGAGCGTCTTCGGGCGCCAGCCCGGCTGGGCGGTGATCGATCCTCCGAAGTAGGCGACCTTGACCTCCGCGCCCGGCGTCTGGACTTTGCCCAGGAAGTTGGGCAGTCCCGCGCGCGGGCGGCACTCCTGGACCGGCACGGGGGCCGGATCCTGGGCCCCGAGGAGGATCACGATCAGAATCCCGTGAATCATTTTCGCCTCATTCCTCCAAGCGATCCTACCGCGACCACGCCGGCGGGGTCAAAGAATGCGCGAGGGGTGGCACTTCGGGAGCGGGTGGGGCTCCTCCCTGGAGGCGGAAGGCTATAATCCTTCACCATGCTGGCCGCGAATGTATTCCACACGGTCGTCTGGGGAGGGATCGTGCAGACCCTGTACCAGCTGGTCTATGTCGCCCTCCCGATCTTCCTCGTCGCCCTGCTGCTCCACGAACTCGAACGGGCCGTCCAGCAGCGCCTTTCGAGCCGTTTCGGCTGGAACTCCATCCTCTGGACCGGCTGGCTGGGGACGCCGATCCACGAGCTCAGTCACGCCGCTTTATGCCCGGTGTTCCGCCACCGGATCACGGAGCTGGCGCTCTTCAAACCTGACCCGGCCAGCGGCCGGATGGGGTACGTGCACCATTCGTACGACCCGAAGAGCACCTTCCAGGTCGTCGGCAACTTCTTCATCGGGACCGCGCCGCTCCTGGGAGGAGCGCTCGCCCTGTACGGGCTGCTCTGGCTGTTCGAGCCCGGTGCCGCCCGCCTCGCCCTGTCCGCGGAAGGAATGGCCTCCGCCATCGCCGGAGGAAACCTCATCGCGGCGGGCGTGTCCCTGTGGAACCAGGCGTGGGGCGTCCTCAGCCAGCTCGTGACCCTCCGCAACCTGGCGTCGCTCCCCTTCTGGCTGTTTCTCTATCTCGCGCTCTGTATCGGAAGCCACCTGGCGCCGAGCCGGACCGATTATCGGGGGACGACCCAAGGTGGATTGATCCTGCTGATCGCGCTCCTCCTCTTCAACACGGTGTTCCTCGCCTTGGGCGGGGGTGCCGGAGCCGTCACGACCGCCCTCGCCAGGGTCACCGGTCCGGTCCTGGCGCTCTTCGTCCTGTGCGGACTGCTCTGCGGCCTGACCACGGGGATCGTCTTCGTGCTGACGGAATTCGTCGGCCCCCGGCGTCGCGCGTAGCTCTGCCGCTCCCCCACCGTGGTCCTACTTCACGTCGCAGATCTCCTCGGCCGCGAAGACGAAGTCGGCGCGGAGCACGCGGCGGTTGTAGACATCCAGGACGTAGACGGAGCGGTCGGTGATCGCGGCGCCGATGGGCCAGGCCAGCGGGAGCGCCGACGTGCCCCCCTTGGACGGGGAGTCGTAGTTTCCGTAGGAGCCGAACGTGAGAATCTCGTTGCCCGCGTTGTCGAGCAGGCGGACGTGGTTGGCCGTCGCGTTCGGGATCGCCAGCCGGCCGTAGCGGTCGATGTCGAAGCGCGGGATGCGGCAGACGCAGCAGGTCGTGCCGAGATGCGGATGGCTGAAGGGCGAGAGGCCCGGATAGAATCCGATCGCGCCCTCCACGGAAGCCCCGGTCATCATGTCCTCCGTGCCGGGCACCGAACCCCCGCCGGGCCCGAACTTCACCACGAAGCCGGTGCAGTGCTTGTAGGCGTCGTTCTTCTCCAGCCCCTTGGGGACGGGCAGGTCCTTGGGGGTGACGATCATGCCGACATAGACATTGCCCTTCAGGTCGACGCGCACGCCGCCGTTGGCCTGCGGGATCGGGCCGATCACCGTCCGGGTGAGCTCCGGCGGCGTGCCCCCTTTATGGTTGGCGGCGTCGACGGGGCTGCCCTTCCCATTCAGCGGCTTTCCCTCGCCGTCCCAGGCGCTGACGCCGTACTTGACCCAGCCTCCCGTCATCCAGGACATGTAGACCTTGCCGTCGGGCCCCGCTCCGAGGCCCTTCTCGCAGTTGCCGATCCCATAGCGGCCATAGATGTACTTGCTGAGGACATGCGTCCCCGAGGGATACGGGGCGGGCGCCAGGTCGCGCGTGAGGCGCTCCAGCGCGCCGCTGAACCCTTCGCCCGTCTGCATGAACAGGAGCCCGTCGTAGCCGACGGAAAGGTCGGTGCCGTGGAAGGGCTTGCCGTCCTTCTGGAGAAGGCCGCCCTCGCCGGTCACGCCGTTGAAGCGGGCGAAGAGGTTGCCGCCGTCGCTGATGTAGATCTCCTCGCGCGTCGCATCCACCGAGATGCGGTTGAAGACGTCCAGCGCCCCCGGCTGGGGCGCGAAGGCGGTCTTCACCGCTTCGAAGCTCCCGCCCTTGTCCACGAGCTTCACCAGGTCCCCGGGCACGCCGGCGCAATAGACGGCGGCCTGCGCGTCGGTCGCGACCAGCGCCATCTGCGGTCCGGCCGTCTTCTGGACCGGGAACGTGTAGCGGGCGGCGAGCGCGCCGGCCTTGAACTTGGAGACGCCGACGACGTACTGCCAGTAGCCGGTCGCCTGGCGCGAGAGCACGTAGAGGTCTCCGGTCTTCGGGTGCACCGCGATCTGGTGCGGATGCGGCACGGAGATCTCGCCGGTCTGTTTGCCGGCCGCGTCGAAGATCACGATCCGTTCCTTGCCCCGGTCGGCCACATAGACCTGTCCCTTCGCATCGACCGCGATGCCGTGGATCGGGCCTTCCGCGATGTTGTGGTTCCGGACGTTCTTCTTCGTCCATTCGCCGCCCACGCCGTCCACATGGTCCACCGGGACGCCGGCGAAGAGCTCCATCGTCTGGCCCGCCCCGAGGGTCATGCGATAGACCGCGCCCGGCGGGAACTTGGGATCGAAGGTGTGCCCGTACTGGGTCTTCGAGGAGAAGGGGCCGCCCAGGAAGACGGACTTCCCGTCGGGCGACGGGGCCAGGAAGACCGGACCGCCACCGGTGTTGCGAATCGCGCCGCCCTTGGGCCAGAGCGCCTGGGAAGCGAACGAGGGGCCCGGGACGCCGCCGCGCGCGTCGAGCCGGTAGACGACGGAGCCGTCGGTGAGCATCAGGCCGTCCTTCACGGAGGCGGAGACGAGCGTCAGGCTTTCCGCGTAGAATTCCGGATTCAGGCTCGAGAGATTTCGCGGCCGGAAGGTCTTCGCCGCGGCATCCCAGGTCGCGACGTCCTTCATGCCGTCCGGCGGCAGGTCGGCCGGAAACGGCATCACCGTGCGCACGTAGGCCCCCTGGGGATCGAAGACCCGGACGGTGCGGAAGTTCTGGTTGCGATTCCCGCCGTGGCCCACGAGGTAGACGTTGCCGGTCTCGTCGGCCGCGACGGAGGTGATGCCTCCGAAGGTGCATGGGTCGTCGCCGATGAAGCGGCCGAACGTGAGGCCGGTCCCGGCACGGACGCGGATCCGGAACGGCCCGCCGGCCAGGGCCTTGCCGAAATCGTCCAGGCCGTCCCACTCGACGGACTGCGCGAGGCCCGGCTTCAGGGGCTCGGGGGGCGGCTTGGCCCCGCCCAGCAGCCCCGCCGCCAGGTGGCGCAGGACCGCGCCCTTCGAATCGAGCACGGAGACGTCGACGTCCGTGGACGCCGACACGGCGAAGGAGACGACGGTCTTTCCGCCGGCCCGGGAGACCGATGGCTTCCGGGAGAAGGAGGCGTCGGGGGCCGCGCCGGCGAGCGCGCCGCTCAGCACCAGGGCCGCGAGCCCGATCGAGAATCCCCGCATGTCGCACCCTCCCACGTAGCGTCAGTCCAGAACACCCGTTCTGTATACAGTACATCCGGCCCCCGGCCGCCTCCAGAGGACGACGGGTTCACACGGCGGTTGTCTAAGTGTCATTGGAGCCCCTCCGGCGCCATGACCCCCCCCGCCGCGCCCGCATCAAGCGGGAGTATACTGGAGGCATGGGAAAGGTTCAGATGAGCGACATCCTGGCCCTGAGCGTGGCGGAGAGAATCCGGCTGACGCAGGAGATCTGGGACAGCATCGCCGCGGTTCCCGATTCCGTGGCGCTCAGCCAGGCGGACCGTGAAGAGCTGGATCGCCGCCTGGCGGCCTACGATGCAGATCCGACGGCCGGATCCCCCTGGCCCGACGTTCGCACCCGACTCTCGCGTCGCCGGCCTACGCGGGGATAGACCCCTCGAACTGCTGGATCCGGATGTCGCCGGCCGGGAGATGGACCACGAGCTCCAGCTTCCCCCCCAGGGCCTCGACCAGGTGGCGCAGCGTGCTCACGTACATGTCGTCCTGGGACTCCAGCTTCGACAGCGTGGGCTGCTTGATGCCCAGCTTCTTTGCGACCTCCTCCTGGGTCAGTCCCATCAGCTGGCGGATCTCCGCCAGGAGCATCTCGGCGATCATGTCCTTGGTCCGGGTCTCCGCCCGGGCGCGGGCCTCGGGGGTCATCCGGGCCTTGAGCTCCGAGAACTTCCTCTTCATGGCTTCGGTCCTTCCTTCTGGAGATCCTTCAGGTGGTCGTCAAACAGTTTGTCCGCGATCGGGATCATCCGATCATAGAATCGGGCATCGCCCGTCTTGTCGCCGCCGATCAGCAGGATGGCCATCCTCCGCGGATCGAACGCGTAAAACGTCCGGAGGGGTCTTCCCCGGTGCTGGGTCCTCAGCTCCTTCATGTTCGAGTGCTTCGATCCTTTCACCGTATCCGAGTGGGGGCGAGGTAGATTGGGCCCAAGCTGTTCGAGAAGTCCCACGCCGGCTGCCCGTCGAGGCTATTCCACCACGCTTTCCTCCGTGATTCGACCTCCCCCATGCCCAAAGTATAGCAAGTAAGCTATATAGGTTAAAGGCTATATTTTCCTTGGGGGTAATCCCCAATGGGATACTCTGTGCCTCTGCGGCTCTGCGGCTGGTTTGAGATGGGCTGGGTTCGCCTTGCTCCGCGTCGGATCCTCCCCGCCCCGCGAAATCCGTGCAGCTCCGGGCGGCGGAGGGTTAAATGGTGCTGGACCGCACCCGCTGAGGGAGGATGCTCACGATGGCGCTGGCCCTGCTGCTTCTTCCATTCCTGGCCGCCCAGGCCCAGGCCCAGCCCGTCCCCGCTCCCGGCCACTGGCCCCAGTGGCGGGGGCCGAACCGCGACAACGTTTCGACGGAGACCGGGCTGCTCAAAGAGTGGCCCGAGGGAGGGCCGAAGCTGCTGTGGAAGGCGACGGGGGCGGGAGACGGCGGCGGCCCGGTCGCGGTCGCGGGCGGGCTCATCTTCGTCCTCGGAGCCAAGGAGGACAAGTACTGCATCACGGCCCTGGACGGCGCGGGCAAGCTCGTCTGGGAACGGCCGATCGGCGCCAAGACCGGGGAGTACGCGCTGATGCGATACCTCGGCCAGTGCTGCGTCACCGTCGACGACGACCGCGTCTACGCCTGCACGGCCCAGGGTCGGCTCCTCTGCATGGCCGCCGGCAACGGAAAGACGCTGTGGGAGAAGGATTTCGTCAAGGACCTCGGCGGACAGAAGGACTACTTCACCTACCGGGAGAACTCTCTCGTCGACGACAAGCTCCTGATCTGCGCCCCGGGAGGTCCGAAGGGGACGCTCGCCGCGCTCGAGAAGAAGACGGGCAAGGGGGTTTGGAGGAGCGAGGCCCTGAAGGACCCGATGCCGCAGACGGCGGTGGTCGCGGCCGAACTGGGGGGCGTGCGTCAATACGTGGTCCTCACGATGAAGAGCGTCGCCGGCGTCGCGGCGGCCAACGGCAACCTCCTCTGGCGGACCGACTTCGACGGCAGGACCCAGGTCGCGTCGACCCCGATCGTCCACGACGGCGTCGTCCTGGTGACGTCGGGGTACGAGGTCGGCTGGCACGCGTTCCAGGTCTCCAAGACGGGCGCTGCGTTCCAGGCCAGCGAACTCTACGCGGGGAAGCAGGCGGGCACCCATCGGAGCGCCACCCGCGTCGGGGACCGCGTCTACGCCGCCGACGGGACGCTGAGATGCTTCGACCTTAAGACCGGGAACGCGGTGTGGGCGAAAGGCACCGGCTACGGGGCGATCCTCGCGACGGAAGGGTTCCTGATCGTGCAGCACGAGTACCGGCCGGGCTTGCTGGCGTTGTTCGAGATCACCCCCGACGAACCGCGGGAGCGGGGCACGATCCAGCTGCCCGAGGGGAGCACCGAGGGGGCGACCAACCAGGCGGTGCTGGCCGGGGGTCGGCTCTACGTGCGGGACATCGACGTGATCTATTGCTACGACTTGCGCGGGCCGGAGTACAAAGAGCCGCCGCCGGTGTGGCGGATCGCGGTGACCGCGCCGGCGCCGCGCCCTGCTCCCCTGAAGGCGGAGAAGGCGACCGACGCCGCGTTCGTTCCGACGCCGCAGGACGTGGTCGAGCGGATGATCGCGCTCGCGAAGGTCACGAAGGACGACGTGCTCTTTGACCTGGGGAGCGGCGACGGCCGGATCCTGATCGCGGCCGCGAAGTCGCAGGGCTGCAGGGCGGTGGGGTTCGAGATCGATCCCGAGCTGGTCAAGCTTTCGCGGTACAACGCCAGGGTGGCCGGGGTCGACGGGCGGGTCACGATCGAGGAGAAGGATCTTTTCACGGCCGACCTGGGCCCGGCGACGGTGGTGACGCTCTACCTCGGGGCGCCGAACAATGCGAAGCTGCTGCCGCGGCTCCGGGCGCTGAAGCCGGGGGTGCGGATCGTCTCGCACCAGCACCTGCTGGGCGACGCGGGCCCGAAGCCGGACGAGATGGTCAAGCTGACCTCGAAGGACGACCCCGGCGAGCACACGCTCTATCTCTGGACGACTCCGCTCAAGTGACGGGGGGATGCCCTCCTCTCTAACCGGCCCTTCTCCGTCCTCACATCCGTTGTAAATCTCACACAACGTTGTATTTTGACAACAACGATTGTTGTAGTATAATTACAACGCTAGCAAGGAGGGAAACGCGATGACGAAATTCGGGGCCTGCTTCAAAGACCTGAGGCTCAAGACGGGCCTGACGCTGCGGGAGTTCTGCGTGAAACACCAGCTGGACCCGGGAAACCTGTCGCGCCTGGAGCGGGGCCTCGTGGCTCCCCCCCAGGCGCGCGAGAAGCTCGAAGAGTACGCCGGGTATCTGGGGCTCAAGAAGGGCTCGGACCCCTGGTTCCAGTTCTTCGACCTGGCCGCTGCGGAGGTCGGGCGAATCCCGGAGGACGTGATGTCCGACGCCCGAGTCGTCGCCAAGCTGCCGTTGCTGTTCAGAACGCTGAGGGGCCAAAAGGTTCCCGGACACGAGCTGTACGATCTGATCCGAACGATTCGCAAACAATAACCCCAGAAATAGGGGAATCACGACCTGTTCCCTTTCTCTTCCTCCACCACCTCCCTCCCAGGTACGATCTTTATATGATTGACCCTCTGCAGTCCCTTGGCAACGCGATCGCTGCCGGCTCGGCCACCTCTTCCGAGGCCATAGGCCAAGCCATGAAGGACCTATTCGGGGCCCGGTACCACAAGCGCTCCGCCAAACACCTGGAACACGAAAGGCCCCCTTTTCTCCGAAATGCCTACGGCAAAGGCGAGTCCGAGCACATCGCCTATGCCGGCTTCATCAATCCGGATAATCCCCCCAGCGGCCCCTATGGCGGCACCAGTCTGGTGTGGTTCCCTCGCGAAGAAGGGAGCATGATCGACTTTGGGATTGGAACGCGGGGGCTCAGTCCGGATGAGGGTATCCTCACACGACCCGGTCATCGGCGACGGATCGCCAGCCTTCGCAAGCACCTCGTGCAGCTGGGAGTGACCGCCTGGGCACGGCAGGATCCAGCGACCGTCGGAGTGCCCGTGCCTGAGGTAATCGCGAAGGAGCTCCCCGCGTTCAAGCCTGTCTTCGATCGCTATAGCAACGAGCTCTACTGCCTAGCCCTTGTCCCCCACGGCGACCCGGCGAAGGCGCGCAAGGTCGTGCAGGCCTTCCTTGATCTTTATGCCTACGAACGCGGCTGGGAGCCCCTCAAAGAGGCCCAAGATGAGTTTCGTGAGTTCATCGCCCACTTGAACGCTTCTTGGTTGTCGACTCCGAAGGTCGAAACCATCCTTCGCCTGCTCAAATCCCGGCGGTTCGTCGTTCTTGAGGGACCACCCGGTACCGGGAAATCACGCCTCGCGCGCCAAATCCTTAAGGACTCCTTTGGGGATCGCGGACTTGTGACCCAATTCCACCCCTCCACCACGTATGAAGATTTCGTAGCCGGGCTCTCCCCGGATGTGGCCAACGAAACGCTTCGATTCAAGAGTCGGCCGGGACACTTGATGGAAGCAGCTCGACAAGCCAAGAGAGGCGACACGTTGCTTGTCGTGGACGAGATCAATCGCGCTGACCTGGGTCGCGTTCTGGGCGAGGCCATTTACCTATTCGAGGTTGAGTACGACGCCGCGGAGCGTTCTGTTCGCCTGCCTCACGCGGTGGACGGCGATCAGATGTTCTCTCTGCCCAAAGGCCTCCATGTGCTGGCCACCATGAACACCGCCGACCGCAGCGTCGCGCGTATGGATCTTGCGATCCGTAGGCGCTTTGCATTCGTCACCATGATGCCGGACAGAAGTATTGTTCAGACGAAGAGTACGGCCACTGGGCTGACTCTCTTCGACGCGCTCAGCGATGTATTCCTCGAATATGCGCCTGACGACGCCCTGTCCCTCCTTCCTGGCCATTCCTATTTCATCTGCAAGGATGACAGTGAACTGCGGGACCGGCTGAGCTACGAATTGCTGCCGCTCCTCGATGACTACATCCGCGAGGGTTATCTGGGTCCTGCCACGAGCGCGCTGCACGCTGTCAGGAACAAGATCGCGGACGCCGCCCACTCCGGATCCGCATAAGTATGGTTGCGCCGCGTAGCTCAAGAAGTCGCCGAGGTTGGCGACCTTCCCGAATTCGCAGCGCCGACGTCCATCTCGGTGACGCGCCTCGGTCGAAGTCGCTTCTGCACACCCAAGATCATGGTACGCCCCTGGTAGTGCCACCCGAGCCCTACTCCTCTGCAGGACGCGAGCCTGGATGGGGGCCCCACCTCGATGGATTCATCAACGCCAATCGGTCCGCTCTAAAGGCGCTCGACCTCGAACCGCGAGTGGTCGCGGGTCGAGAGGGAGTTCGACTCGAACTGAATCCGGGAGGCCGTGCTGGCGCGATTCCATTGCGATCAGCGGTCTCTGGCCAAGTCGCCGGAGGTGTGGTGGTCTCGCCCCGCTTTGGTTGGCCTGGAATCGGCCGAGTGCTCTCCGCCACTGGTTGGGGGAGCGGCCCGGAGTTCTTGCCGCAGCCACTCGTCCCTGGAAGCGGTCGAGAGGTCCCTCCATGGGTCCTGGCTGGACCCGTTCTACAGCGCCTGGCCGATCTACTTTCCCATTTGCGGCCCGGCTATCGGGATCGATGCGAGGTCCGATCTCACCCGCGAGGCCAAATCCATTGGCCAACGTATCTCAGCACGCAGCTTCCGGCTGGCCGCTGGCACCACCTGCCCTGTCGCTTCAGCGAACTCGATACGGACTCTCGGTTGCGACAGGCCATTCGGTGGACATTGGAGCGGGTCCATGGCGACCTGATCGTCAGCGGAGGCCGTGACACCATCGCACTGTTGCTCGCACACTCAGCGATGCATCTCCTGGAGCAAGTGTCTGACGTCCCAGCCAGGCGACCCAGTCAGCGAGAGCTCGAACACAACCTGGAAGCTGGCCCGATGGGCTCGGTAGCCCTTCGCGAGGGCCTGTGCGCAATGGGCTGGATTGTGGACGAGCGGGGCCTCGGGGGTGGGCGGAGTTCGGATGGATTGGCGTGGGCCTTGCCGCTCGAGACTCTATGGGAACGCTACGTAGAGCGGATCATCCGTGATGAAGCTCAATTGACGGGTGGCCGCGTACGTGTGGGGCGTCTGGGCGAGACAACGGTCCCGTTGCCCTGGAATGATCCCAGCCATCGGTCGTTAGGGCATTTGGTACCGGATCTCATCGTCTATCGCCCCGATGGAATCGAGATCGTGGATGCCAAGTACAAGGCTCACTTTGCTGACCTCGATGCGACACGGTGGTCCGCGTTCACCGATGACGCGAAGGAAGCACTACGAGCGGACGTGCACCAAGTTCTGGCCTACGCAGCCGTGATCAGAGCTGAGGGATCGCTCACAGCGACACTGATGTACCCGGTCCAGCGGAATCTCTTCGAAGAGCTGGCCCTCCGAGATCGAGATCGCGTAATCGCTCAGATTCCGGTTGGCACGTCTACGCTGCAGCTTGTGATGCGTGCGATCCCATTTGGCCATGCGGCCTAGAGTTCGGGGATCTCTCGCATCAAGGGATTTCGGACAACGGAGAACTTCGAGAGGAACGCCCTATCGACGGCGGCCGAGGATCCTACAAGCCACGATTCTTCATGCCACCCTTGGCCTTGGTCTTTTCAATGATCGTGGCAAGGGTGTATCCCGTAAACCATACGAAGACGGAATCCATCGCATCGCGTTCAGCAGCAGTGGCTTCATTGTACCGGTGAAACGCGTACCGAAGGTCCTTGGTACTCGGGGTATCCGAGTCGGCCAGCGCTTGAGCTTCTCCGCGGATTCGCCACACCCATTCGTCATCACTAAACACCTTGGCCGGTAACGGTGGGCTCTTCCAAAGAATGCGCGAGGCGCTCTTCTTGGCCATGGATCCTCCTCATCAATCCACAGCGCTATCCTAGAGAGGAGAAGTGCCACAATAGGCCATGGCGTGGCGCTGGAGGCCTTACTTCATGCGGAAGAGGTCGCTTTGAATCAGGGCGTGGAGGAGGGAGCGGAGGCCGTAGTCGTCAGCCGAGGTGGACTTCACAATCGCGTCGACCGCGCGTTGGTCTATTGAAGTAGCAGGCGCGCCGGTCGCATAGGTCACCAAGTGGCGAGTCACGCCAACCGCAAGCTGCTCCGGATTGGAAGCGAGCAGCTTTCTGAGTTCGGCAACCCCGGAGAACGACTTCCCGTCCGGGGTCTCGCCCGTGCAGTCCACAGGCAGGCCCTCGCGCCAGCCGTCCCCATTGGCAATCCTATAGGACTTCCGGAACGAGCCCGTCACGTCGAAGCTCTCCAGCGCGAATCCATAGGGATCAAAGCGGGCATGACAGGACGCACAGGACGGATTCGCCCGATGAAGGGTCAGCTGCTCTCTGAGTGTCTTCGCGCCGCGGACGTCGGGCTCAACGGGATTGATGTTCGGAGGAGGAGGAGGCACCGAGATCCCCAGCAGGCGGCGCGCGACCCAGACGCCCCGCTTCACCGGCGACGTCGCCGTGCCGTTCGCCGTCACCTTCATCACCGCCGATTGCGTCCAGAGCCCACCTACCGTCGAGCCGTCCGGCAGCGCGACCTTCCGGAGTTCGCTCCCCGCCATCTCGGGGAGTCCATAGAGTTTCGCCAGCGGCTCGTTCACCAGCGCCCAGCGCGGATCGACGAACGACCGCACCCCCTGGTTCTCCTTCAACATCAGCCGGAACGTGCCCTGCACCTCCCAGACACTCGACTGCTTCAGCAGCTCGTTCTTCCCGTACTCGGGGTACAAGTGCGAGTCGGGCGAGGTGTCGTTGATCGCATGCAACCCGAGCCACTGGTCCGTGAACCCCTTGATGAAGCGGTCCGACTTCGGATCATTGAGAAGGCGCTCCGTCTGCTCCCTCAGCACCTTCGGATCCTTCAGCCGACCCTTCCGCGCCGCATCGAGAAGAGTCTCGTCAGGCGCGGAGTTCCAGAGGAAGAGCGACAGACGCGAGGCCAGCGCAAAGTCAGAGAGCGTCCCCGGCGACTCGATCACGCAGAAAAAGTCGGGCGACGTCATGAGATCCAGCACCCCGCCCGCAAACGCCGCCGCGAGCGGCGTCCCCGCGTCGGCCTCCTTCGCGATGTCGGTGATGATCTGAGTGAGTTCCGTCGATGTCAGATCCCGACGAAAGAATCGGGCCCCGATCCGCTTGAACGTCACCGTCATCGCCTTCAGGAACTCATCACGCGTCGCCGACTTGAGCCCCTTGAGCCCTGCCGGCCCCCGCATCTCGTCCGCCAGCGCCTTCGGGATGTCCGCCGCCAGGAACCGGTCGATCGCGAGCGGCCTCTTGGGCTCCTCCGCCTCGATCCACTGCACCGCCAGCCCCGGCGCCTTGCACGTGCTCGCCTGGGCGTTCTTCGGCACCGGCACGCCGAGGCCGAACGGGATGAGACGGACGCCGTCGCCCGCCCTGAAGTAGAGATCCGTCTCGAGCACCGCCGCCTTCCCCGGCGGCGCCTCCAGCATCCCGATCAGCTCGAGATGCTGCGGATAGCCCCACGTGTTCCCCGCGTAGAACCCAAAAGGGAGCGGCTTGTCCGTCTGGTAGCCGTAGACCGACACCTTGACGTGGTACACCCCCGGCGTCCGCGCGCTGAAGTTCTTGAACGGCCCGGAGTTGACGTCCGAGTTGAACGAGACAATCGTGCCCTCGCCCAGGACGAGCAGATGGCCCGCCGACTGCTCGCTCTCCCGCGACGGCGACCGAATGACGCCGCCCTCCTTGGGGGCCGGCTTGAGCATCCACCGTTTGAGCAGATCCTCGGCCGTCGACAGATACCCAAGCGAGCCGTCCGACGTCAGCGGCAGCGCGGCCGCGACCTTGTCGTAGCCATCCACCCGGCCGTCGAGCGGCAGCAGGTCCAGACCGGGACGCATCCCGAAGAGGTCATAAAGGGTGTCCGAGTACTCGCTCTTCGAGAGGCGCCGGAGCTTCGCCCGACCCTCCCGGCGCTGCGTCGCCGCGAGCTGGTCCGTGAGCTCGCCCCGGATCCAGGCCACCACGGCCTTGCGGTCGGCCGCCGACGGCTGCGGCTCCTCGGGCGGCGGCATCAGTCCCGCCTCCAGCTGATCGAGCACGCGAAACCAGTCCTTTGGATCCGGCAGCGGATTCTCGAAGTTCAAGTGCGCGTTCTGCTTCTTCGCGCCGTGACATTTCCCGCAGCTCGCCTTGACGACCTGGGAGACGTCGCCGGCGCAGAGGAGCGCAAGGAGCAGGGGGATCATACAAGTCCGTCGATCGTTCCCGTTCCCGACGAGAAGGAGTCGGTCTCGACGCCGAACTTCTGGAGCATGCTGACGAAGAGCTTCCCGAGCGGCGTGTTCTGTCGGCGGTCGCCCGCCAGGTGCTGGCCGTGCTTGAAGCCGCCGCCCGCGAGCAGGATCGGGAGGTTCGACGTCCCGTGACCGCTCGCGTCGCCGAGATTGCTCCCGATCAGGACCTGGGTGTGGTCGAGGAGGTCCGCTTTTTGGAGCGAGACCAGGAAGTCGCGGAAGACGGTCATCTCGGCGCGCTCGACGATCCGAAGCTCCTCGATCTTCGCCGGGTTCATCCCGTGATGGCTCAGGCCGTGGTGGTCCTGCGTCACGCCCGCGATCGGCGGGCGCAGGTCCATGCCGCGGATGAAGAGCGACGCCACGCGCGTGGAGTCGCTGCGGAGCGCAAGCGTGATCAAATGGAGCATGATCCTGGTGCGGCCGAGGAAGTCGCTCTTGTCGAGGTTGTCGTTGGGCGCGGTCTCCCCGGCGGGGGCGGCGGGCTTGGGTTTCTGCACCCACGCCTCGTCGGCGTGGAGCTGCTTTTCCATGTCGCGGACGCTCTCGGTGTAGTCGGCGAGCTGCTGGCGATCGTGGATGCCGAGGCGGGTCTTGAGCGCCGTCATGCGGTCGCCCATCTTGTCGAGGAGGCTCTCCCCGCGCTTGAGCCGGGCCATCTCCTGGGCGACTTCGTTGGCCGAGCCGGCCATGAAGAGCTTGGCGAAGACCTGCGAGGGCCGGTTCATGCCGATGACTCCCGCGCCGCTCGCGGTGTGCGTGAGCGGGAAAGCGTCGTCGGTGCCGAGCGAAAGGAGCGGGTAGCGGGTCGCGTTGCCAACGTGCTTCGAGGCGACGTAGTCGAGCGAGACGGTGTTCCGGAACGTGCTGCCCGTGGGGTGCTTGGCGCCGGTCAGGAAGCAGGCCTCGGAGGCGTGGTCGCCGCCGATCTCGGGGTGGGAGATGCCGCTGAAGACGGTGACCTGGCTGCGGAGGTCGCCCAGGACCTTGAGGTACTCGCTCGTGTCGCTGTCCTTCTCGGGGAAGAACGACGGCCCGTAGAGTCCAAAGGCGGTGCAGACGACGACCATCCGCTTGGGCGGCGGGGCGGCGCCGGCGAGGCTTTCGAGCGGCGGGAGCGCGAGGAGCGCGGCCCCGGCCCGGATGAACTGCCGTCGTGAGATCATGGATATAATGTGTCGCCTGGCGGTCCGATCGGCCACGGAAAATGCTTTTTCAGGGCCGATCCGACCGTCGGGGGACACTCAAAGGATAGCCCATGAATCAGGATCTTCACGCCCTCTTCGCCGAGAGGTTCATCAGGAACGAGAACCGGGTGTACCGGTACATCTTTGGACTCATCCCGCGGCGGTCGGAGGCGGAGGAGCTGTTCCAGGAGACGTCGCTCACGCTCTGGAAGACGTGGGAGCGGTACAGCCCCGAGGTCGATTTCGCCGCGTGGGCCTGCGGAATCGCGCACAACCTGGTCCGCAACCATCTCCGAAAGCGGAAGACGCAGCCGCGGCTGCTCGTCGACGAACAGGTCCTCGACCAGCTGGCCGAGCGGCGGATCCTAGAGGACCCGAACCTGGAGGAGCGCCGGCGGGTCCTGCGCAGTTGCCTCGAGCGCCTCCCCGGCGAGCAGCGGCGCCTCGTCGAAGAGGTCTACAGCGGCGACCGCTCGATGAAGGATATCGCAGAGGGCTCGTCGCAGACGCCGAACGCCGTCTACAAGCTGCTCCGGCGGATCCGCGCGGCCCTCGTCGAGTGCGCCGACCGGAAGGTGGCGCTGCCGTGAAGAAAACCACAGAGGCACAGAGACACAGAGACGAATCCACGGTGTCCTCCCCCCCTTCCCCCCCCGGGGGGTGGGGGGAATTCCTGGAAGGAGTTCCTCAGTGCCTCGGTGTCTCTGTGGTTTTCTTCGTATGAACGAGCTCCGGGACTTGACCGATGATCTGCTCGAGGGGTCGATCAGCGACGTCGACGCCGACCGCCTGACAGCGCTCTTGCGCGACAACCCCGAGGCGCAGCGGCTCTATTTGCAGATCGTCGACCTCGACGCGTGCCTGCAGCGCGAGATGCGCGGCGGGCTCCGGCGGACGAGGGCGCCCATCGGCCGCCACGTGGCCGCCGTGGCGGCGGTCCTGCTGCTCGGGATTGTGGCCCTCTTTGGGTTCCGTCGCGCTCCGGCGACGCTCGTCAGCGCCCACGAGGCAAACCTGGCCCCCGGGCCGCTCGCCGCCGGCCCCTATCGCCTCGAAAAAGGCGTCGTCCAGATCCACTTCCGCGGCGGCGCAACGGCGATCGTCGAAGGGCCGAGCGAGTTCGAGGTCGCGGGCCCGTCGCGTCTCGTGCTCAAGTCGGGACAGGTGGTCTGCCGGGCCCAGAAGGGCTTCACGGTGGGAACTTCGAAGGCGGACTTCCTCGATCTCGGCACCGAGTTCGGCGTGCGGGTCGGCGACCGCACGGAGCTGCAGGTCTATGAAGGCGAAGTGGTCGCGAAGTCGGGCTCGGGCGAACGTCGACTGACGGCCGGCCAGGCGCTGGACGTCGAGGCGAGCGAGATCCCGTTCCGTCCTTATCGGTTCGTTCGGACGCTGCCGGGGCCGGACGATCCGCGCGGCCGCGGGAAGCATCCGTACAATCTCGCGCGCTACGACGAGGTGCACGTGGTGCCCGCGCCGGCGGCGGTGTCAATCGACGGGGATCTTTCCGACTGGGACCTGAGCGGCCGCTTCGCGACGGCGTGCGAGGCGCCGTACCCGGCGTATGCGCTCGACGCGGCGCTGATGTTCGACGCGCGCGGACTCTATCTCGGCGGCCACGTCGGCGATCCCCACCCGATGAAGAGCCGGGTCTCGCCGGACGTTCCGCGCGAGGTGTACGGGATGGGCGGGTGTCTCGGGTTCCGGATCTCGACGGATCGCCGGATGGGCTGGCCGGTGCGGGGCCGTCACGCCGACTTGCGCCGCGGCGAGCCGGCCGGGCCGGAGGACCTGAGCGACAAGCTCGTCTTTTTGACCTTGTGGTACTACGAGCCGGAGAAGCGGCCGTGCCTCCACCTCCGGTACGGCATGGATCTCCACGGGACCACGGTCAATCCGCCCGGCTTTCGGGGCGCGTTCGTGAAGGACGCGGACGGCCAGGGCTACACCTTTGAGTACTTTGTGCCCTGGGAGATCCTGCACGCGGCGGAGGATCCGCCCCGCGGCGGCGACGTGCTGGGGGCGATGGGGCTCGTCCACTGGAGCGACGCGCAGGGTCAGACCTGGCAGGGCCAGCTGATCGACGTCGCCAACCCCGACGTGCGGGGCTGGAACTTCTACAACGCCGCGACGTGGGGCAAGGCGGTCTACCACTCGGCCGGCCGGCTGGCTCCCGGCACGGTGCGCGCAGTCCCCACACCCCAGCCGCGGGGGGATGAGTAGTCAAACTGTTACCGTTTATGCGCCGCATAGACGGTAACACTTTGCCCCAGGTTGCACCCAAGGGCCCGCCGTCACTTGCGCCGGGGAAGGGTCTCGAATCCGACCTTCGCGAAGTCGTCGTCGAACGTGAACACTTCACGGATTCCGAACTTCCTCATGACCGCGAAGGAGGTGCAATCGGTAAAGGAAAGTCTCTGATCCCGGAACTTCTTGAAGAGCCTCCACGATTCCTTCCGGAGGCTCGCATCGACCTCGACCATCTCGATCATCTCGCTGGAGAGAATGCTCTCTCCCGCCTTGACCGCGCTGGGGTGATCGGCCCTCCCCCGTACCCGGGTCACCACTTCATCGAAGATGTAGTCCGTGGTCAGGAAATCGCGACCCTCCCGAAGGAGCCCCCGCAGAACGGCCTGGGCCCGGACGTGATGCTCATCGGTCTCCAGGAGCTTGCCCACGAGCGCACTGGTATCCACGAAGACAAGGGTCGTCATCGATCGACCCTAGTCCCAGTCGTAGATGTCGCGGTCTTCATTTTTCAGGCCGCCTGAACGAACTCCCCCGGCTGGAATCCTGAAGGCGACCAGCGGGTCCTTTGCAATCCGCCTGGCCCTTTCCGGGTCCCTGACTTCGTAGTGGAACCCCTTCTCCGAGCGGACGCTCACCAGGCGCTTCCCCTGCCGGGCCAGATCTCTCTTCAGGCTCTCGACCAGGCGGGAGGCAGTGGGCACCGAAACCCCGAGCTTGGCGGCCAGGGAAGCCGCATTGTATTCCCCCGCCAGGATGAAGAGGTGGAGGTCCTTCACCTGCCGCCCGACGTCGCCAGGATCCCCCAGGTGCTTCCGGGCCAGGGACATCGCTGACTCCCTCCGATCACCCTATACTCTATCAAAGTAGATAGAGTATCACAAGAGGGATGGGATGGGCTCCAAAGTCGCCGCCCCGCGGGTGATGAATCAGACGGTGATTCGTCAACACGGCAACATCGAGGCGGCGGGCGCTTTTGAAAAAAGGAGCGGAGGAGCGGTGAAAGGGAGGATCCCATGCTGACACTTTGGGGAGATCGCGGGGTCGACCGCCGCGGGTTCCTCCGGGTCGGTGCGCTCGGGTTCGCCGGGCTGGCCCTGCCGGACGTCCTTCGCGCCCGGGCGGCGGCCGGCGAGGGCAAGCCGGACAGCGCCGTCATCCTGATCTTCCTGGCGGGAGGGCCAAGCCACCTCGAGACGTACGACCCGAAGCCCGGGGCGCCCGCGGAGTATCGCGGGCCGTTCGGGGCCATCGCGACGAACGTCGCGGGGATCCGCCTCAGCGCGACCCTGCCCCGCCACGCCCGGATCGCCGACAAGTTCGCGATCGTCCGCTCGTGCTGCCACGAGACCCCGGCGCACGAGGGCGGCAAGAAGCGCGTGCTCACGGGTCACCTGACCCGGCCGGGCGACGAAGAGACGGTCATGGAGCTCCCGCCCATCTCGGCGGTCGTCGCCCGCGAGCGGGGCGCCAACCGGCCCGGGATGCCGGCCTCGGTGGCCTGTCCGCCCGGCGTCTACTACGCGAAGGGAGCCTACCTGGGCCGGGGCTACGACGCCTTCGAGTTCTATGCCGGGAACGGCCCGCGCGACCTGAACGGGTCGCGGGAGATGACCCCCAAGCGCCTTGAAGGTCGGCGGGAGCTGCTGGCGGGCCTGGACGGACTGCGCCGCGACATCGACTCGAGTCATGCGATGGACGGGATGGACGCGTGCCAAGCGCGGGCGTTCGAGATCGTTTCGGGCGGAGCGGCCCGGGAGGCCTTTGACCTCGACCGCGAACCGAAGTCGGTGCGGGACACGTACGGCCCGGATTGGGTCGGCAAGGCCTGCCTTCAAGCGCGGCGGCTCGTCGAGGCGGGCGTGACGTTCGTCACGCTGGGCTGGGCGGGCTGGGACGACCACGACGGCCTCAAGGACAAGATGGCCGAGCGGGCGCCGATCCTGGACCAGGCGGTGGCCGCGCTGATCGAGGACCTCCACGCGCGCGGGCTGGACCGGAAGGTCACCGTCATGGTGCTCGGCGAGTTCGGGCGCACGCCGAAGATGAGCGCAAGCGGCGGGCGCGACCACTGGCCGCAGGCGATGTCGGTCCTCCTCTCCGGGGGCGGGATGAAGATGGGCCAGGTGATCGGCGCGACCGATGCCCGGGGCGAGCAGCCGGTGGAGCGCCGCCTCGCGCCCGAAGACATTCTCGCGACGGTCTACGCGAACCTCGGGATCGATCCGCGGGCGGAGTTCGTCAATCACGCCGGCCGCCCGATCCCCATCCTGCCGCGCGGGGAGCCGATCGCGGAACTTCTGTAGGATGAGCCGCGCCATCGCCGTCCTGCTCCTGTTCCTGGCGCAGGAGAGCTCCCTTCCCTGGTCGGAGATGGAGAAGTTCTTCGTGCCGCCGGAGGAGTACAAGGGCAAGCTCGGCGACTATCGTCCGCTCCTGAAGTTCGACGACGGGACGCCGGTCAAGACGCCCGAGGACTGGTCGCGGCGGCGCGAGGAGATCCGCAAGCATTGGCACGGCGTGATGGGGGCGTGGCCGCCGCTCGTCGAGAAGCCCCGGATCGCGTACGGCAGCAAGGAGCACGCCGAGAATTTCACGCGTCACAAGGTGGAGGTCGAGGTCTCCCCGGGCCGGCTGGTGGGTCCACAGTACCTGCTGGTCCCGGACGGCCAGGGCCCCTTCCCCGCGGTCCTGGTGACGTGGTACGGATCGGAGGACAGCGCCGGGCTCACGGAGAAGACCCGCGGCACGGTGGACTTCGGATACCAACTGGCCAGGCGCGGGTTCGTGGCGCTCTGCATCGGCTCCATCAACCGGGAGAAAGCCGGCGTCCAGCCGCTGTCTTACCTGGCGTACGCCGCCGCCAACTGCTGCAACGCGCTCGCCGACATGCCGGAGGTCGACCCCGCGCGGATCGGCGTCGTGGGCCACTCGTTCGGCGGGAAGTGGGCGATGTTCGCCTCGTGCCTCTACGATCGGTTCGCCTGCGCGGTCTGGGTTGACCCGGGCATCGTCTGGAACGAGAAGGACGCGAACGCCAACTACTGGGAGAAGTGGTACCTGGGCCACCAGTTCGACCAGCCCGACGACCAGCAGCGCAAGGAAGGCATCCCCAAGGAGGGCCGTCCGCGGACCGGCGCGTACAGCACCCTCGTCGCCGGCGGCCACGATCTCCACGAGTTGCACGCACTGATGGCGCCCCGCCCCTTCCTGGTCTCCGGCGGGGCCCAGGATCGTCCCGCGCACTGGACGGCCCTGAACCACTCCATCGAGCTGAACGAGTTCCTCGGGCACAAGGGCCGGGTTGCGATGACGATGCGGAACGGCCACACGCCGACGGCCGAATCGAACGGCCAGGTCACCTCGTTCCTGGAACACTTCCTGAAAGAACCGCGGAAATGACGGCCGTGCGATCTTGATCCACCCTCCCTTCCCGACTATGATCCACGCCAGGTCAAGCGAAGGAGGGAAGCACCGTGAAGACTTTTTCGGGCGCGGCACTGGCGATCCTCGTCCTGGTCCTCGGAACCACGCAGGCCCAGAACGCGCCCCCGCAGGGCGCGTTCGAGGCGTCGCACTTCGCGCTGGAGCTGGACGGCACGGTCGTCGGATTCCTCCGATCCATCTCGGGCGGTGAGATCACGGCGCCCCCGACGTACCAGATGGGCCAGAACTCCTGCACGTGGCACAAGATCCCGGGTCCCGCGAAATACGGGGAGGTCACCCTCCAGTTCGGGCCCTCGATGAACCCGGTGGTGTACTCCTGGATCTCCTCCTTCATGAGCTGCGAGCACCCCAGGCGCAATGGGGCGATCGTCGTCGCCGACTTCCATCACCGGGAACGGTCCCGCCGCGAGTTCACCAACGCGCTGATCACCGAAGTGACCTTGCCGCCGTGCGACCCCTCGTCCAGGGATGCGGCCTCCATGACCGTCAAGTTCAAGCCGGAGTACATCCGGGACGTGAAGGGGGACGGCAAGGCGGTGACCCCGGATCTCTCGAAGAGACAGAAGGCCTTCCACCCGGCGAATTTCCGGCTCACGATCGAAGGCGTGGACACCACGCACGTGGCCAAGGTCGAGGAGCTCACGCTCAAGCAGAAAGTCGTCGAGAACCCCATCGGTGAGAACCGCGATCCCGGCCAGCAGGTGGGGCCGCTGGAGATCCCCGACCTCGTCGTCTCCGTGCCGGACGCCCATGCGGAATCGTTCTTCGACTGGTTCAAGAGCTTCGTGATCAACGGGAACAACGACGAATCGAAGCACAAGAACGGCTCCCTGGTCTATCTGAGCCCGAACCTGCAGGACTCTCTCCTGACCTTGAACCTGAAGAGGATGGGCATCTACAGCATGGAGCCCGGGAAGTACGACGTCTCCGCGGAGGGCGTCAATCTCGTCAAGTTCCGGATCGCGATCGAGTGCATGGAACTCCTGGTGCCGGCGGTCGACTCCAACCCCTAAGCCCTCTCGAAAAAGAGAGTCCGCACGGGGAGGCAAGCTATGATGCCTCCTCGACGGGAGGCTAAGCTAGAACTCGTATGTCCGAACCGTTCTTTGATTTCTTCTTTGATCTCCTGGAAGAAGGGGACTTTCTCCTTCTCGAGGTCGCCCTTCCGGGCGTCCTTGAGACCGAAATCGATATCACCCTCGAAGGCAGCCGGATCATCATCCGGGCCGAGCGCCCCGCCCCTCGCGGCTCGTCGATTCACCGTGAGATCAAGCGGGGGATCCTGGTTCGCGACGTCACCCTTCCCTGCGCGGCGGAGCTCTTGAAGTCCAGGTACGAAGACGGCGTCCTCTGGCTTCAATTCAAACGCCTGGAGCCCCGGTAAGCATGGCCGATCCCGATTACTATGCCGAGCTCGGAGTGGCCCGCGATGCCGCACCCGAGGACATCCGCCGCGCCTTCCGGAAGCAGGCCGCCCTGTACCATCCGGATCGCCATCCCGGTGACAAGGCCGCCGAGGCGAAGTTCCAGAAGATCGCCCAGGCCTATACCGTCCTGGACGACCCGAAGGCAAGGGCGGCCTACGATCGCGGAGGCCAGTCCCAAGTCGAGGCCGATACGGGATTTCGCGGCTTCAACTCCACGGAGGACATCTTCTCCCGCTACGGGGACATCTTCGGAGATCTTTTCGGGGACCGCGTGCGGCAGGAAGCCGCCCGGGAGCAGGGGCAGGACTACGAAGTGGAGCTCTCGATCCCTTTCGAGGAGGCGGCCCGCGGAGGGAAGAAATCATTCACGACGAATGCTCCCGGCGCGTGCGACGCCTGCCACGGAACCGGCTCGTCCGACGGAAAGTCTCATCTGTGCCCGACCTGCCAGGGCAAAGGCCATGTGAGTCAGCGCGCCCGCAAGGCGGGAGGGTTCTTCACGGTATCGACGGCCTGCCCCGGGTGCCAGGGGAGCGGGGTGGACCCGGCCTCGGCGTGCCCCCGCTGCGGAGGGGGCGGGAGCCAGACCCGTCCCCGCACCATCGAGGTCTCCATCCCGCCCGCCGTGAGCGACGGGACGGTCCTCCGACTCCGGAAGATGGGCGCCCCCGGCCGGCAAGGCGGCCCGCCGGGAGACCTCCTGATCCACATCCGTATCCAGCCGGGAAGTCCCTTCGAGCGCGAGGGCCTCGGTCTCAAGCGCGAAGTGACCGTGGATCTCATGACGGCGGTTCTTGGGGGCAAGGTCGACATCCCGCTACTCGAGGGAAAGGCGGAGATGACGATCCCCCCGGGGACGCAGCCGGGCCAGCAGTTCCGCCTGGCGGGCCAGGGCCTCTCGGAGGGCAACGGCAAGCGCGGCGACCTCACCGTCCGGGTCCAGGTGAGAATCCCCCGCCAGCTCTCCGATGAAGAGCGCCGGCTTTTCGAGCAATTGCGTTCCGCGGGGCCCCGGCCCTGAACTGAACCCATCCCGCCTGTATACTGGCCTCCACGGTGCCACAGCCCCTCCGCGAACCAGCCGATGGCGTTGCCTGGTGGAGCCGGCCCGTCCCGGACGTCCTGGGCACCTTGGGGGCCTCGCCCTCGGGGCTTGGCGGATCCGAGGCGGCCGACCGCTTGCGCCGCTCCGGTCCCAACGCGCTCAAGGCCGTCCGCCGACGGTCCGCGACCGCCCTCTTCTTCGCCCAGTTCCGCAGCCCCATCCTCCTCATCCTGGTCTTCGCCACCGTCGTCTCCGCGCTCCTCAGGAATTACACCGACGCGTCGATCATCCTGTTGATCGTGCTCCTGAGTTCGATCCTGACGTTCGTCCAGGAGCACCGCGCCGACCGCGCCGTGGAGAACCTCCGCGACCGGGTGAGAGTCACCGTCCCGGTCGTCCGGAATGGAGCGCCCGGACCCGTACCCCTGGAGGAGGTGGTGCCCGGGGATATCGTCCTCCTCTCGGCGGGGAGCCTGGTCCCCGCGGACGGCCTGGTCCTCGAGGCGAAGGACTTCTTCGTGAACCAGGCGGTCCTCACGGGAGAAAGCTTCCCCGTCGAGAAGATGCCCGGACCGGTCGCCCGCGACGCGACGCTCGCCTCCCGCACGAACTGCGTCTTCATGGGCACGAATGCCCGGAGCGGCACCGCCCGGATGGTGGTCGTCCAGACGGGCGCAGCCACGGCGTTCGGCCAGGTCGCCCGGCGCCTGAGTCTCCGGCCGCCGGAGAACGAGTTCCAGCGCGGGGTCCGCCGGCTGGGGATGCTCCTGGCCGAGATGATGTTCGTCCTCGTCTTCGCCGTCTTCGCGATCAACGTCATCGAGCGGAAGCCCGTCCTCGACTCTCTCCTCTTCTCGGTGGCGCTGGCGGTCGGACTGACGCCCCAGCTCCTCCCCGGGATCCTCGCGATCAGCCTCGCCCGCGGGGCGCAGGAGATGGCCCGCCACGGCGTGATCGTGCGGCGCCTCGAATCGATCGAGAACTTCGGGAGCATGGACGTCCTTTGCACCGACAAGACGGGCACGTTGACCGAGGGGGTGGCACGGCTGGACCGGGCGCTCGACCCGTCGGGCGCGCCCTCGGAAGACGTGCGGCGCTGGGCGTGGTTGAACTCGCGATTCCAGACGGGGCTCGCCAATCCCCTCGACGAGGCGGTCCTCGCGGGGGCCGCGTTCGACCTGGCCGGGATCTCCAAGCGGGACGAGGCCCCGTACGATTTCGTGCGCAAGCGGATGAGCGTGGCGATCGAGGAGCGCGGACGTCCCGTCCTGATCACGAAGGGCCAGCTCGCGAAGGTGCTCGAAACCTGCAGCCAGGTCGCGGACCAGGGGCGGACCGCGCCGCTCGACGGACCCCTCGCGAAGCGCCTCCTCGGGTGCGCGGAGGGGTGGGGGGCGGAAGGATTCCGGGTGCTGGGGGTCGCGACGCGGGAGCTGCCGCCCGGGGCGGCGTACTCCAGGGCGGACGAGGCCGGGCTCACGTTCCGTGGATTCCTTCTCTTCCTCGACCCGCCGAAGGCCGATGTCCGGGAGACGATCGCGGACCTGGGCTCGCTGGGCGTGGGGCTCAAGATCATCACGGGCGACACCCTGCCGGTGACGCTCCACGTCGCACGGGCGATCGGGCTCGAGGTGAAGGGGACGCTGACGGGCGCCGAGCTCGACGCCCTGCACGATGAAGCGCTCTGGCAGCGCGCCGCCTCGACGACCCTCTTCGCGGAGGTGGACCCGAACCAGAAGGAGCGGATCCTGCTCGCGCTCAAGAAGACGGGGCACGTCGTGGGCTACATGGGCGACGGGATCAACGACGCGCCGGCCCTCCACGTGGCGGACGTGGGGATCTCGGTCGACCAGGCGGTGGACGTGGCGAAGGAGGCCGCCGACTTCGTGCTCCTCAGGAAGGACCTGTCGGTGCTCCACCGGGGGATCGTCCAGGGGCGGACGACGTTCGCGAACACGCTCAAGTACGTCTTCATGGCGACGAGCGCGAACCTGGGGAACATGTTCAGCGTGGCGGGCGCCTCGCTGTTCCTCCCGTTCCTCCCGATGCTGCCCAAGCAGATCCTGCTCATCAATCTCCTGACGGACCTGCCCGAGATGGCGATCTCGGGGGACAACGTGGACGACGACTTCGTGCGGCGGCCGCACCGCTGGAATCACGTCTTCCTGCGCCGGTTCATGATCGTCTTCGGCCTTTTGAGCTCGGTCTTCGACTTTCTCACGTTCGCGGCCCTCCTGTGGGTGTTCCGCGCGAGCCCGGAGCTCTTCCGCACGGGATGGTTCGTCGAGTCGGTCCTTTCGGCCGCCGTGATCGTCTTCGCGGTGCGGACGCGGCGCCCGTCGTGGCGGAGCCGCCCGAGCCGGGTCATCGCGGCGATCACGCTCGCCGTGGCGCTCGTGGCGGTCGCGTTGCCCTACTCGCCGCTCGCCCGCCCGCTGGCCTTCGTGCCGCTGCCGCTCTCGTTCCTCGGGTTCGTGGGCGGCGTCATCGCGGTCTACTTCCTCTCCGCCGAACTCACGAAGAGAATCTTCTACCGCATCGTCGGCGCCCCCTGAGGGAGCACGCTCGCGCTGGGGGTTCGTCGCGCCGGGTCGCCTTGCCGATCGCGGAAAAGCCGCTGGGGCCCGGTGTGGCCCAGCCGGAGCACCCGGGTCGGGCACGAACTCCTCCCGGCGCTCCGGGAGGCCCTGGCCCGCCCCTGGGGGGATTCACGCCGCACCGGCGGGATCAATTTGTTGCATTTTCCGGGCCGCCCCTTATATTAATCGGACTCATGCGTCCGCTAATTCAGGGCCGTCGCCGCCGCGGGCGCGGCCGTCCCAGGGTCGAAGGGCTCCCCCAGAGGCGCCGCGAGGAGATCCTCGCCGCGGCGACGGAGGAGTTCGCCCGCCGGGGATACGCGGGGACCGACCTGCAGACGGTCGCCGACCGCCTGGACGTGGGCAAGGGCACGGTCTACCGCTACTTTCCCACCAAGGAGGCGCTCTTCCTGGCCGCCGCCGACCGGGGCATGAGGCTCCTGGGCGAGCGGACCGACGCCGTGGCGGCGAAGACCCTCGACCCGTTCGAAAAGATCATCCGGGCCACGCACGTCTACCTGCGGTTTTTCGACGAGCACCCCGAGTTCGTCGAGCTCCTCGTCCAGGAGCGCGCCCAGTTCCGGGACCGGCCGCGGCCGACGTATTTCGCCCACCGGGACGCGAACATCGGACCCTGGAGGGCGCTCCTGCGGTCCCTCATCGCCGCGGGCCAGGTCCGCGGGATCCCCGTCGGCCGGATCACGGACGTCTTCAATGCGGCCCTGTATGGAGCCATCTTCACGAACTATTTCGAGGGCCGCCGGAGACGCCCGGACCGCCAGGCCCGCGACATCCTGGACGTGATCCTCCGCGGCATCGTCGGTTCGGGCTCGCGCGTTATAGGGACTCACGACAGGGAAGGTGGACGCCGATGAAAAGCAACGCGATCGCGCTCCTGGCGCTCGCCCCGCTGTTCGCCAGCTGCTCCAAGCCCGCGGCCCCGCCGCCGTTCGAGCGGCCCCCCGCGCCGGTCCTCGCGGTGTCCGCCGTCGCGGCCGACGTCCCCCTCTACCTCGACGAGATCGGCCGCTGCGTCGCCTTCGAAAGCGTCGTTCTCCAGCCCCAGGTCTCCGGGCAGATCACCCGGATCCATTTCACGGATGGGGCGGACGCCAAGGCGGGCGTCCTCCTGTTCACGATCGATCCGCGTCCGTTCCAGGCGCAGCTGGCCTCGGCCGAGGCCAGCCTCGTCCAGGCCCGGGCGACCCTCGAGCTGGCCAAGGTGGACTTCGCCCGCGCCACGATGCTTCTCGAAAAGAAGGCGGCCGCGCAGCAGGAGGTCGATGCCACCCGCAATGCCGTCGACATTGCCGGCGCGCGCCTCCAGCAGATGCAGGCCGCCCTCGACACGGCCCGGCTGAACCTCGAGTACTGCTCCCTCCGCTCGCCGATCGAAGGCCGGACGGGACACCGGCTGGTCGACGTCGGCAACACCGTCACGGCCAACTCCACCCCGCTCCTTGTCATCCAGCGGCTGGACCCTGTCTATGCCGAGTTCGCCGTGCCCGAGAGCGACCTTTCCACCGTCCGCCGGAACATGGGCCGGGGCACGCTCCGGGTCGAGGTCCGCATTCCCGGGGATCCCTCGGCACCCTGCGTCGGGGAGCTCACCTTCCTCGACAATGCCGTCCAGGAAGGGACCGGGACCGTGAAGCTCCGCGCCACCGTGCCGAACGGCGACCACCGGCTCTGGCCCGGCCGGTTCGTGAAGGTCCGGCTGGTGCTGGCGACCCTGAAAGACGCGGTGCTCGTGCCCTCCGCGGCGGCGCAGATGTCCGCAAAGGGTCCCTTCGTGTACGTGGTGAAGAACGACCTCACCGCCGAGCTCCGGCCGGTCACCCTGGGCCAGCGGCAGGAGGACCGCGTCGTCGTCGAGCTGGGACTCCAGTCGGGCGAACGCGTCGTGACGACGGGCCATCTCAGCGTCGTGCCCGGCGGGAAGGTCCGGATCGACGAGCCCCCGCCCACCGGCGGAACCCCGGGAGGCCAGCGATGAACCTCTCCGAGCCTTTCATCCGCCGCCCGGTCATGACGGCGGTGCTGACCGTCTCGACGATTTTCTTCGGCATCCTGTCCTACTTCCGCTTGCCCGTGAACGACCTGCCGGCGGTGGACTACCCCGTGATCCAGGTGCAGGTGTCCTACCCCGGAGCCTCGCCCGAGACGGTGGCGAACACCATCGCCGCACCGCTGGAGCGGCAGTTCATGCAGATCCACGGGCTGGAGCTGGTGACGTCCCGGAGCACCCAGGGGCAGGCGACGCTCACGCTCCAGTTCGACCTGGACAAGAGCATCGACGCGGCCGCGACCGACGTCCAGACCGCGATCTCCCAGGCCACGGGCGCGCTCCCGACCGACCTGCCCTCGCCGCCGACGTTTTCCAAGACGAACCCGAACGACCAGCCGATCCTGTACATCGCGATGACCAGCGACTCCGTGACATCGGGACAGGTCTACGACTTCGCCAACACCCAGGTCGGGCAGCGCCTCAGCATCATCCCGGGCGTGAGCCGCGTCCTCGTCTTCGGCACGAAGTCGGCCATCCGGATCAAGGCAGACCCGTCCGCGCTGGCGGCCCGGAACCTCTCCATCGACGACCTGGCCGCCGCGGTCCGCAACGGGACGAGCACGACCGGGGCGGGACAGCTCGACGGATCCTCGGGCACCGAGGTCCTCCGGCCCCAGGGACAGCTCGAGGACGCGACCGCCTACGCGAACCTCATCGTCGCCATGAGGAACGGGGCTCCCATCTATGTCCGGGACCTGGCCCGCGTGGTGGACTCGGTCCAGGATGAGCGGCTCAGCATGAGGTTCTGGGCCCGGGGATACGACGTGCCGGCGGCCACCGTCATCGTCGCCGTCTTCCGACAGGCCGGCGCCAACGCGGTGGAAGTGGCCGGGGCCGTCCGGGCGGTGCTGCCCGCGGTCGGCGCGGAGCTCCCGGCCTCGATCCGGATCACGCCGGTCTACGACCGTTCGAGGACGATCGTCCGCTCCGTCCTCGACGTCCAGGAAACGCTCCTCATCGCCTTCGTCCTGGTCGTGGTCGTCATCTTCGCGTTCCTGGGCCGGGCGTCCGACACGCTGATCCCGTCGGTCGCCCTGCCCCTCTCGCTCCTCCTGACGCTCATCGTGATGCGCCTGCTGGGGTACAGCCTGGACAACCTTTCGCTCATGGCGCTGACGCTCGCCGTCGGCTTTCTCGTGGACGATGCCATCGTCTTCCTCGAGAACACGGTCCGGCGCATGGAGCGGGGCGAGAAGGCGATGGAGGCGACGCTCGGCAGCGCGAGGGAGATCAGCTTCACCATCTTTTCGATGACGATCTCGCTGGCGGCGGTCTTCATCCCGCTCGTGTTCATGTCGGGGCTCGTCGGGCGCATCTTCCGGGAGTTCGCGGTCACGATCGTCGTGGCCATCCTGGCCTCGGGCGTCGTCTCCCTCACGCTGACGCCGCTCATGTGCGCCCGGCTGCTGAAGGACCGCGGCCCCGGCACGCGGCAGGCCTGGATGGAGCGGGTCGTCGGAGGCCTGGAGAAGCGGTTCCTCGGGCTGTACTCGAAGACGCTCTGGTGGTGCCTCCGGCACCGCTGGATCTCGGCGCTGACGTGGGTCCTCTGTCTCGCCGGGACGATCGCCCTGTTCCGGGCGGTGCCCAAGACGTTCCTTCCTCCCGGCGATTCCAGCACGCTCTTCGGCATCCTCATCGGGCGGGAAGGGTCGTCTCCCGCCCAGATGAGGGAGCTGCAGGATCGCGCCGAGGAGGTGATCCACTCCAACCCCCAGGTGCTCGCGGCGTTCACGATGACGGGGAGCAGCCAGTTCCTCCCCTCCAACCAGGGGCTGATGTTCGCGATGCTCAAGGACCCCAAGGACCGTCCGCCGATCCCGCTGGTCGCGCAGGAGATGATGGGAAGCCTGGGCGGCGTCCCCGGCCTGTTCGCCGGCATCCGTCCGTTCCCCGTCCTCGAGGTCTCCACCGGCGCGACCGCGCAGACGCAGGGCCAGTACGCGTTCTCCGTGTCCGGGGTCAACCCGGACCAGGTCTACGAGGTCGCCGGGAGACTGATGGGCCGCTTCCAGGGATATCCCGGGTTCCTCACGATGATGACCGACCACTTCCACAACACGCCCAACCTCGACATCGGGATCCAGCGGGAGCAGGCGCGTGCCTACGGGGTTTCCGAGACGCGGATCCTCAATCTCCTCCGGAGCGCCTACTCGCAGAACTACCTCTACCTGATCAAGAAGCCCACCGACCAGTACCAGGTCATCCTCGAAGTGGACGACCCGGCGCGCTCGAAGCCCGACGACCTCGCGCTGCTCTACATCCGTTCGGACGACGGGCGCGCCCTCGTTCCCCTCAGGGAGCTCGTCGCCTGGAACGAGTCGATCGGCCCCCAGGCCATCAACCACCTCAACCAGTTCACGAGCGTGACCTTCTTCTTCAACCTCGTCCCCGGGTTCCCGGTCGGCGAAGCGGCGGAGTTCATCCAGAAGACCGCCGCGGAGGAGGTGCCGGCGACGGTCCGCTCGGGACTGCAGGGCGAGGCGCTGACGTTCCGGGACACGGTCCGCGATCTCACGGTGTTGATGGCGCTCGCCGTGTTCGTCATGTACGTCATCCTGGCGATCCTGTACGAGAGCTACCTCCATCCCCTGACGGTGCTCTCGACGCTTCCAACGGCGCTCGTGGGCGGCCTGGCGGCGCTCCTCGTGTTCGGCGAGCAGGCGTCGCTCTACGCGTTCGTCGGCATGTTCATGCTGATGGGCATCGTGAAGAAGAACGGCATCCTGATCGTCGACTTCGCGATCCAGCGCCGCATCGCGGGCGAGCCGGCCGACCGGGCGATCCACGACGCCAGCCTCGACCGGTTCCGGCCGATCCTGATGACCACGCTCGCGGCCGTCTTCGGGGCCCTTCCCATCGCGCTGGGGTTCGGCGCGGACGGGGGCTCGCGCCGGCCGCTCGGCCGGGTCATCGTGGGCGGACTGGTCGTCTCGCAGTTCATCACGCTCTACATCACGCCGGTGATCTATCTCTACCTGGAGTGGTTCCAGGAGCACGTGCTGGACCGGACCTCGTTCTTCCGCTCGGGACGGCACCGGCACGGCGGGCCCGCCCGCATCGAGGAGGCGAAATCCCATGAGTAGACTCGCAGCCGCGGCGATCGTCCTGATCGCCCTGGGATGCTCCGTGGGTCCCGACTACCAGGAGCCCTCGACGCCGGCGGCGGCCGCGTACGACGGCGCCCCGCAGGAGGGGCTCTCGCAGGACCCCGCGATCGCGGCCTGGTGGCGCGGGTTCGGCGATCCGACGCTCGATGGCCTGGTCGACCGGGCGATCGCCGGGAACCGCGGCGTCGCCGCGTCGGCCGCGCTCCTGCGCGAGGCGCGGGCGCTCTACGCCCGGGAGACCTTCGACCTGGCTCCGACGGTCCGCGCCGACGGCTCCTACACGAGGCAGCTGCTGTCGAACGCGACGTTCCTGAACTCGGTTCCGCGATCCGACCGGACCTTTGGGTTCTTCTCGGCGGGATTCGACGCCGCCTGGGAGATCGACGTGTTCGGCCGGGTCCGGCGATCCATGGAGGCGGCGGACGCCGAGGTGGGGTACGCGGAGGCCTCGCGGCACGACGTGGTGCTTTCGCTGCTCGCCGAGGTCGCGAGGAACTACTTCGAGATGAAGGGGGCGCGATACCGCCTGGAGGTGGCCCGGAAGAACGCGCGGGTCCAGGAGGAGACGCTGCGGCTGACGGTGGCGCGACTCGAAGGCGGGCGGGGCACGGACCTCGACGTCTCGCGGGCCCGGGCGGAGTACCAATCCACGCTGTCGCTCCTGCCGCCGATCGAGACGGACCTGGCGCGGGCGAAGAACCGGCTCGCGGTCCTCCTCGGGGTGCAACCCTCCGGGTTCAGCGTCGACGTCGGGACTCCGGGCCCTCCCGACGCGCTGCCGGGGCTCGTGGCGATCGGAAAGCCCGAGGACTTGCTGCGGCGGCGGCCGGACATCCGCCAGGCGGAGCGCCGGCTGGCGGCCGCGACGGCCCGGATCGGAGTGGCGACGGCGGACCTCTTCCCGCGCGTCACGTTCAGCGGGACGCTGGGACCGCAGGCGCCGACGATCCCGGGCCTCTTCCAGTCGGGAGCGGCCGCCTACTCCCTGGGTCCGAGCCTGAGCTGGGCGGCCTTCGACCTGGGCCGCGTGGCGGCGCGGATCCGCGCGGCGGACGCGCACGCCGAAGCCGAGCTCGACCACTACCAGGAGACGGTGCTTCGGGCGCTCGAGGATGCGGAGAACGCGCTGGTCCTGTTCGGCCGCGAGCGGGCGCAGCGGGACGCCCTCGTCGAGGCCGTCGCGGCGAGCGAGCAGGCCGCCTCGCTCGCCGACGCCCGGTACCAGGCCGGCGCCGTCGATTTCCTCGCCTCGCTGGACGCCCAGCGGACGGTGCTGGCGCTGCAGATCCGGCTGGCCGAGAGCCGGACCCGGACCGTCACGGCGCTGATCGCGCTCTACAAGGCGCTGGGCGGCGGCTGGGAGATCGCCGGACCGCAATAGGGGCAAGAGCGGCGCCCCGACCGCGAGAAGGGCGAGCAGCCAGGCCTTATGAAAGCCCGGTCAGCGTGCCCGTGCTGGTCGAGAACTTGTCGATCGGAAGGCCCAGCCGCTGGAGCATCGAGACGAAGAGATTGCACAAGGGCGGCGGGCTCGCCGGATCGAAGGCCAGGTGCTGGCCGTGCTTGAAGCCCCCGCCGACCACGAGCACCGGCAGGTTCTTCACCGCGTGGCTGCTGCCGTCGCCCAGGTTGCTGCCCAGGAAGAGGGTCGTCCGGTCGAGGAGGCTCACGCCCTCCTCCTTCGTTCCTTTCAGCTTCGTCAGCAGGTCGCGGAACGTCTTCATCGTCTCCGTCTCGACGATCTTGAGCTGTTCGAGCTTGGTCGGCTCCTTGCCGTGGTGCGACAGGTCGTGGTGCCCCAGCGTCACGCCCGCGATCGGCGGCGCGTGGGTCGACCCGCCCAGCATGATCGTGATGAGCCGCGTCGAATCGGTCTGGATCGCGAGATGGGCGAGGTCGAGGAGCAGCTTCGTCCGGCCGATCAGGTCGGCGGCCTGCGCGACGTCCGTCGGCGGCTTCGCGTCGACCTTGGGCTTCGGCTTCTTGAACCAGAGCTCGTCCTGCGCGAGCCGCTTCTCGAGGTCGCGGACGCTCGTCGCGTACTCGTCGAGCTTGCCGCGGTCGTCGGCGCCGAGCCCGGTGCCGAGCTTCTTCGCCTCGGCCGCGACGTCATCCAGGATCGAACGTCCGTCCGCGAGGCGGCGCGCCTGCGCCTTCACCTCCTCGGGGGAGTCGGGCAGGAAGAGGTTCGCGAAGACCTTGAAGGGCGACGTCGCCGCCGGAACAGGCGCGCCCGTCCGGGTCCAGGAGAGACCGTGACCCTCGCCCGAGAGCGACAGGCTGCCCAGGCGCGTCTCGCCGATCAGGTACTCCGCCGCGACCTGGTCGACCGAGATCTCGTTCTTGAA
>JBGPCZ010000027.1:0-47293 GCA_041482015.1 Planctomycetota bacterium
CCGAAGCCGTCGAGCAGGATCTCGGGCGGGCCGTCGGGTTTGTCGCCGCCGTCCCTCATGGGATAGAAGAGGAGGTTCGGCGGTGCGACGACCCAGACGCCCCCGAAGCCGACTTCGATCCCGGTCGCGAAGGTGAGCCCCTCGCAGAAGACTTTTCGCGTGTCGTAGCGGCCGTCGCCGTCGGTGTCCTCGAAGACGAGGACGCGGTCGTGTTCCTGGAACGTGCCGCGCCACGCGGGGTAGGTGTTCCCCTCGACGACCCAGAGGCGGCCGCGGTCGTCGATGCAGAAGCTGATCGGCTGCCGCACGGCGGGCTCGCCGGCGAAGAGCTTCGCGGTGAATCCCCCGGGGAGCGCGAACGCGGCGACGGTGGCGTCGGGCGCGCGCGACTCCTGCGCGCGGGCGGGGATCGCGAGGGCGATCGCGAGGAGGGCGGGCGGGAGTCTCATGGCCTTTCTATACTACGTTCGGATGGCCGATTACTATGCCCTGATGGACGAAGGCCGGCGGCTGCGCGCCCAGTCCAGTTTTGCCGAGGCGCAGGCGAAGTTCGACGCCGCCGCGGCGGCCGCGGCGCCGGGCTCGGCCGATTTCGCCCTCGGCCGCTACCATTCCGGCCTTACGCGCCAGGACCGTGACGATGACGCCGGCGCCGTGGGTCCGATGGAGGAGGCGCTCCGGATCTACGAGACGCGGCCCGGCGAAGCGCCGGCGAAGGCGGTGATGGGCGCCGCGCTCGGGCTCTCGCTCCTTCGGGAGTTCCGCTGGGCGGAGGCCGCGCGCGCGATGGAGGCTTCGAACGGGCTCTACGGGGACTCGCCGGAGAACGCCGCCTCCCTGGCCGCGGGGCTGCACAACCTGGCGATCGCGACCACGCGCGGAGGCGATCCGCGGCGCGGGCTCGAGATCGCGCGGCAGGCCGTGGCGCTGCACGAGGCGATCGACGGCGCCGCCCACCCGAACACGGTGGAGTCGAGGCTGGTCGAGGCATTCGCGCTCATCGAGACGGGTGAACTCGAAGCCGCCGGGTCCCTCATCCGCCGGGCCGCCCGCGCGATCCTCGCGGGGGCCGGTGAATCGAGCGCCTGGTTCGCCGACGCGCTCCTCACGGAGGCCCGGCGCGTGGCGCGGCAGGGCGACGGCATCGCGGCGGAGGCGCTCGCGCGGCGGGCGATGTTCATCCTCAAGCAGGAGGGCGCCGGTCCCTCGCAGAGGAAGCTTCGCGAGCGCGACGCCGCGGCGCTCGGGCCGCTCTGGAGGACCGGCTCGAAGGCGCGCGACGCGGGCGACGTCGCGCTCTGGCGCGTCTCGATGCAGCACACGCTGAGAAGCTACCGGGCGGCGACGCTCGATTTCGTGCCCGCGGGGAGCCTCCCGAAGGAGTGGTATTTCTTCGTTCCCGCCGGCTGGGCGCCCTCGGAGGCGCCCTACGCGGCGCGGCTCGCGTTCGCCGAGGCCAACCGGTTCCTGAACTCGCGCGAGCCGGCCGACGCCGGTTTCCTCGATGCGACGCAGGCCACGGCCTCGCTCCCGGACGCGCACGAGCTGGAGAACACGAAGTTCGCCGAGCGGCTGGGCGCGCGGGTGTGGGAGTCGTCGATGGCGTACAGTCTCGTGCGGGGCGACCTCTGCGTCCCGCTCTCGCCCGTCGAGTTCGCGCGCGCGCTGGCGGCACGCGGCGTGTCCGACGCCGCGCTCACCCTGCTCGGCGCCGACGCGGGCACGCTCGCCGCGGCGCGACAGGACCCGACGGCCACCCTTCAGTCGGTGCTGTTCTAGTGTCGTGCGGGCATTTATCTTCGGAAGAGACCCGGGAGGCGGTGGGATGAGGATCCTGACGATCTGCATCTTGATGGGATTGCCTGTTCTTGCTGGCATCCTCCTCTGGCATCACCTCAAGCTCGGGCCGGGCAAACTCCCCCTGATCGTACTTGGCGGTCTGGTCGTGGGCGCTGTACTCGTCGCAGGCTACTTCCTGCTAGACATGGGGTGGGTGGCACGGAAGCAAGGTCACTTCTAGGCCGGGACCGCGGACGCTAAGTGTCCGCCGGGTTCCCATGGAATCGGGCGGACACCAATGGCTGGGGCGCTAGGATTCGAACCTAGACAGGCAGATCCAGAGTCTGCCGTGCTACCGTTACACTACGCCCCAGTAAAGAAGCGTTTCAGCAGTGGAACGGGGCTATTCTAGCGGCCGCGGAAGGAAAATCAAGCGCGCCGTTCAGGCCTTTGGCGACCAGAGTCCCGGATGATACTTCGGACAGATGCACCGCTCGCTGTCGAGCGGCGGATCGATGAAGGGGAACGGGCAGCCTTTCAGACCCTCCTCCAGGCGAAAGGCATCCTGGTAGTGACGCTCCTCAAGGTCGCCGTAGTCGAACACCAGGAGCTCCACCCGGTCCGAACGCACCAGGACATAGGCCGGAACCCCCCGGATCGGCGCCTCCCCCACCTTCTCGTACTTGGGGTACGCCCCGAGCGCCCCTGCCTTCCCGGCCGCGCGTGCGGGATCGAAGGGACGAAGCGGCACTTCCAGGAACCCCATCAGCGAGACGAACTCCTCCTCCGACTCGCAACGGATCGCCGCCATGAGCATGTCGCCGTCGTTCGCGGGGCCGCCCTGCGCCAGGCAGAGCCTGAACCGCTCCAGCCGGTGGAGCCACGGCTCCATCCACCGGAGGACGCGCGGGTGCGGAAGCGGACGTACCATCCTCCCGGAGTATAGACCGGAATCGGCCGGCGACCTACAATCCCATCGATGGCCGACGACCTCTTCTCCGTCCAGGGGCAGATCGTCCTCGTCTCCGGCGCCAGCCGCGGCATCGGGCGCGGACTGGCCGAGGGATTCGCAAAACGGGGTGCCACCGTCGTCATCACCGGCCGCGAAAAGGAGACGCTCGAGAAGACCGCGAAGGAGATCGGCGCCCAGGCCCGCGTCTGCGACGTCGCCGACCCCAAGGCCATCGACCGCCTCGTCGAACGCGTCATGAAAGACCACGGCCGCGTCGACACGCTCCTCAACGTCGCCGGCGTCAACCGGCGCATGAAGGCCGAAAAGCTCTCCGAGGCTGACTACGACTTCATCCTCGACGTGAATCTAAAGGGGCCCGCCCTGCTCTCGCTCGCCGTCGGGCGGACGATGCTGGAGCGCGGGAAGGGGAGCCAGGTCAACATCACCTCGCTCAACAACGACCGCCCGCTCCGCGGCGTCATGCCCTACGCCGTCAGCAAGGCGGGCCTCGAGCAGATGACCCGCGCGCTCGCCATGGAGTGGGGCGCGCGCGGCGTCCGGGTGAACGCGATCGCCCCCGGGTTCATCCTCACCGACCTGACCCAGAAGCTGTGGTCGCAGCCCGTCATGAAGGCGTGGGCCGACGAGAACACGCCGCTCAAAAGGATCGGCGTGCCGGAGGATCTGGTCGGCGCCGCCGTCTTCCTCGCGAGCGCGGCCTCCGGCTTCGTGACCGGACAGACGATCTACGTCGACGGCGGCTGCTCGTCCGGCTTCAACTGGCCCATCACCCTCGAGTAGTCCCGCCTTCGCAAGGCCTACGGCGGGCAAGCCCGCTCACGCCTTCGTCGCGCGCGTCAGCAGGTACTCGTGCCGCACCACGTTGTCGGTCATGTACGTCGCGACGAGCGCGAGCGACTCCCGCCGGTAGTCCGCCAGCTTCTGCGGATCCTTTTGAAGAGCCGCGATCGTCCGGATGAACGGGCCGATCTTCGCCGCCTGCCACTCGAGGAAGTGCTCCGGGCTGAGCGCGGGGATCGCCATCACGCCCCGCTCGAAGTGGAGATCCTTCACCGCCGTGCCCAGCCGCTGCTGGACGGTCGGGACCTCGCCCCAGAGGACCGGCGGCGCCGCGCCCGGTGGCGGCGTGACGTACCGCGCCGTGAGCGCGAACGCGCGGCCGATGAACTGCTCGGGCGGCCACGTCGCGAAGGCGATCCGCCCGCCCGGCTTGAGCACGCGCAGCATCTCCTTCGTCACGACCTCGGGCCGCGGCGCGAACATGTGGCCGAACTGGCTGAGGACGACGTCGAACGACGCGTCGAGGAAGGGCAGGGCTTCAGCGTCCCCCTCGTGCCACGCGACCTCCACGCCCGCCACCGGCGCGTGCTGCCTCGCCTGGGCGAGCAGCTCCGGCGTCAGGTCGAGGCCCGTCGCCTTCGCGCCCAGCCGCGCCGCCGTGATTGCGACGACGCCCGTCCCGCAACCGACGTCGAGCACGCCCTGCCCGGGGCGGACACCGGCGAAGCGGACGAGGTGGCCCGCCACCATCGTCGTGAAGACCGCGATCTCGCCGAAATTGCCGAGCGCCCAGGTCTCCTTTTGCTTCGCCTTGAACTCCGCGACCGGATCTACCGCCATGGTCGTTCCCCGCTAAAGCATTCTTGCGGCGCACCCGCCGTCGACGAGCAGCACCGAGCCCGTGATGTAGCTTCCCGCGTCGCTCGCGAGCAGGAGGGCCGGCCCCGCGATCTCCTCCGGCTTCCCCCACCGGCCGAGCGCCGTGCGGTCGGAGAAGTGCTTCTTCTGCGCGTCGGTCAGGAGCTTGCCCGGGAGGTCCGTGAGGAACGGCCCCGGCGCGATGCAGTTCACCGTCACGTTGAACGGCCCGAGGTCGAGCGAGCTCGCCTGCGCGAGCCCGATCAGGGCCGACTTCGTCGCGCAGTACCCGTTCCGCCCCTCCTTGCCGCCGAGTCCGAGCACCGACGAGATGTGGATGATCCGCCCCCACCTGCGCTCCTTCATGCCCGGCACGAGCGCCCGCGTCAGGCGCATCACGCCGGACAGGTTGAGCTGGATCATCCGCTCCCACGCGTCGTCGGTCACCTGGTCGATCGGCTGCGGTTCGTTCGTGCCCGCGTTGTTGACGAGGATGTCGACCTTCCCGAGCCGCGCGACCGCCTCCTTCGCGAGCACCGCCGCCCCGTCGGGCTTCGAGAGGTCGTTCACGATCCATTCGACTTTCCGGGTGAGCCCCTTCGCGATCTCCGCCGCGCCCGCGCGGAGCTCCTCCTCGTGCCGGCTCGTCACCATCACGTCCGCGCCGTGCTCGGCGAACATGCGCGCCATCGCCTTGCCGAGCCCGCGGCTGCCGCCGGTCACGAGCGCCGTGCGACCCGTGAGATCGAACTGTTGGTTGCTCATGAAGCTCCTCGTAAGGGTCTGGATCCCGATATCATACACGTTGTGTCCCCGCCGTGAAGGAAGCAGAATACAGCCCATGAACCTGAACGAGATCGCCGCGCGCCGCCTCGACGCCACGACCAAGGGCATCCCCGGCCCCGGAACGGTCACGCCCGGAACGGTCCGGGAGAAGGGCTGGAACCTCCTCAAGGACGACCTCCACTTCCCGGTCATGGTCCTCCTGGATTCCGTCGTCGAGCACAACCTGCGGACGATGTCGAAATGGTGCGAGGCGAACGGCTTCCTCTTCTCGCCCCACGGCAAGACCACGATGTGTCCGCAGCTCTACCAGAGGCAGCTCGACTCCGGCGCGTGGGGGATCACGGTCGCGTCGGCCCAGCAGGCGATGGTGGCCGTCAAGTTCGGCGCGCGCCGCGTCTTCATCGCCAACCAGCTGGTCGGCCGCGCGAACATCCGATCGGTCGCCGCCGCGATGGACGCCGACCCCGGCCTCGAGATCCACTCCATCCTCGACAGCGTCGAGGCGGTCGACCACCTCGCGGGACATTTGAAGGAGGCGGGGGCGCGACGGCCGATCGGGGTTCTCCTGGAAATCGGGCGCGAGGGCTGGCGGACCGGCGTGCGGTCGCTCGAGGAGGGGCGCGAGGTCCTCGCCGCGATCCGGAAACACCCGAAGCTTCTGGAGTTCAGCGGATTCGAGGGCTACGAAGGCATCGCGCGTCTCGAGGAAGGCGCCCAGGTCAAGGAGTACCTCGAGGGGTTGATCCGCACGGTCGACACGCTGGCGCGCGACCTCCCGAAGCCGTCGTTGCCGTTCATCTTCAGCGTCGGGGGCACCTCGTTCCTCGACTACCAGCACGAGATCCTCCCCTCCCTCAAGGGGCGCTACCGGGTCATCGTACGGAGCGGCTGTTACGTGACGCACGACCACGGGAACTACGTGGCGCACGTCAAGAGGACGCACGCGCGCGGGATGGGGGACGAGGCGTGGCCGCCCTTGAAGCAGGCCCTCGAGCTGTGGTCGCTCGTCCAGTCGGTACGCGACGGGAAGACCGCGATCCTGACGTTCGGGAGGCGGGACTGCCCGCACGACGGCGATTTCCCCGTGCCGCTCTACGTCGTCCGCCCGGGGCAGGCGAGGCGCGACGCCCGGCCGCTCGAGGGCGCGAAGGTCGCGAAACTGAACGACCAGCACGCATTCATGACGATCCCCTCGGGCGTCGAGCTCCACGTCGGCGACCGCGTCGCCTGCGGGATCATCCACCCGTGCACGGCCTTCGACAAGTGGGCGGTGATCCCCCTCGTCGACGACGATTACCGCGTGATCGATCTCTATTGCACGTATTTCTGAGCGCCGCTAGAATCCCCGCGCGCACGTGAAGAAGCGACCGGAGAGAAGGGAAGCGGCGGCCGATTTCCTCAAGGGCCTCAACCCCGACCAGCTGAAGGCCGTCACGACCACCGAGGGGCCCGTCCTCGTCTTGGCCGGCGCCGGCTCGGGGAAGACCCGCGTCATCACCTGCCGGATCGCGCACCTGCTGTCGAAGGGCGCCTCCCCCCGCTCGATCCTCGCGGTCACGTTCACCAACAAGGCGGCCCGCGAGATGCGCGAGCGCGTCGCGGCCCTCGTCGGCGACGCGGCCGCGAAGCAGCTCACCGTCTCGACGTTCCACTCCTTCTGCCTCCGCCTCCTCCGCGAGCACGCGGGGCTCGTCGGCCTCAGCCCGCAGTTCGCGATTTGCGACGACTCCGACCAGCTCTCCGCCGTGAAGGGCGCGCTCCGGGAGCTCCGCATCGCCGAGGCCCGCGTCCACCCCCGCGCCGCCCTCTCGGCCATCTCGCTCTTCAAGAACCGCTGCGCGACGCCCCGCCAGGCGCTCGACGCCGCGGTCGACGACTTCGACGAGCTCGTCGCGAAGGCCTTCCAGGCCTACAACGCCCACCTCCGCCGGTCGCGCACCGTCGACTTCGACGACCTGCTCCTGTTCTCGGTCGAGCTCCTGTCGAAGCACGACGCCGTCCGCGAGAAGCTGCAGGACCGCTTCCAGTACCTCATGGTCGACGAGTACCAGGATACGAACGGCCCGCAGTACGAGATCCTGCGCCTCCTCGCGGGGAAACGGAGGAACCTCTGCGTGGTGGGCGACGACGACCAGTCGATCTACGGGTGGCGCGGTGCCGACGTGAAGAAGATCCTCAACTTCGAACGCGACTTCAGAGGGGAGAAAAAGGGCGCGACGGTGATCCGCCTCGAGACGAACTACCGCTCGACGCAGGAGATCCTCGAGGCTGCCAACGCCGTCATCCGGAACAACCGCTCGCGCCACGAGAAGACGCTCCGCGCGTCGTGCGGGGCGGGCGAGCCGGTCCGCATCTTCACGATGGAGGACGAGGAGCACGAGTCGCAGTTCGTCGTCGACGAGATCCTCCGCGACCTGCGTGCCGGCCGCGCGAAGGCGTCGGACGTCGCGATCCTGTTCCGCACGGCGATCCAGCCCCGCACGTTCGAGGCGCGGCTCCGCTCCGCGCGGATCCCCTATGAGCTCGTCGGCGGCATGTCGTTCTTCGACCGCAAGGAGGTTCGCGACGTCCTGGCGTACCTCCGCCTCGCCGCGAACCCGCACGACGAGGCGTCGCTCCTCCGCGTGATCAACGTCCCGCCGCGCGGCGTGGGGAAGTCGACAATGGAGCGCGTGATCGATCTCGCCACGAAGGAGGGGATTTCCGCGGGGGAGGCGTTCGAGCGGGCGGAGGTTTCGCCCGACGCGCTCCACTCGTTCTCGGCCTTCCGCGGCGTCCTGGCCGACTTCGCCCGGCGCTCCGCCAGCCCGGAGCTCCCCCAGGCCGTGCGCGACCTCCTGCTGGCGGTCAATTACAAGGCCGAGCTGGACCGCTGCTACGAGGACGCGTTCGCCCGCGAGGCGCGGGGCGCCGCCGTGGGGGAGGTGGTGAACATGGCCGAAAACTACGCGCGCCGCGCCGCGAAGCCGACGCTCCAGGGGTTCCTCGAGGAGGTGACGCTCAATGAGGAGGAGACGGCCGACGAAAAGGACGAGGCGGCGGAGGTCGTGACGCTCATGACGCTCCACGCCGCGAAGGGCCTCGAATTCCCGCGCGTCTACCTGGTCGGCGTCGAGGAGGGCCTCCTCCCGCACGCGCGCTCGGTCGCGGAGGATACAGTCGAGGAGGAGCGGCGCCTCATGTACGTGGGGATCACGCGGGCGCGGCGCCATCTGACGATCACCCGTGCCAAGGCGCGGGCGAAGTACGGCCGGCGCGAGGTCTGCCTTCCGTCGCGGTTCCTCTTCGAGATCAAAGGGGAGACGCCCCCGTTCGCGCTTCCCGTGGCGGCGGCGGCGAAGCCGGGGCCGGCGGAACCGCCGAAGAAGAAGGTCCGGACCCGGGCGCCGCGCTAAGAATCAGGCTGTCCGCCACTTCAGGTCGACTAGAATCATCCCCGATGAGCGATCTCTACACCATCCGCACGAAGGCGGCGGGACCGGCGGGGAAGCTGCCCGTCACGGAAGACCTGCTTCTCAACCGGCCGAGCGGCGATCTCTTCGGGATGACCATGAACGCCGCGATGGGCTGGACGCCCGGCGAGCTCGGCCGCAAGCAGTTCCTGATCCTGTCGACCCAGGGCGGCGTCCGCGCGCCCGACGGGCAGCCGATCGCGCTCGGGTATCACACGGGCCACTGGGAGATCGGGCTCCTCGTGCAGGCGGCGGCGGCGGAATTCAAAGGGGCGGGCGCGATCCCGTTCGCGGGGTTCGTGAGCGACCCGTGCGACGGCCGCACGCAGGGGACGGTCGGGATGTTCGACAGCCTGCCGTATCGCAACGACGCGGCGCAGGTCTTCCGCCGGCTGATCCGCTCGCTGCCGACGCGCTCGGGGGTGCTCGGCGTCGCGACGTGCGACAAGGGGCTGCCCGCGATGATGATGGCGCTCGCGGGGATGAAGGAGCTGCCGTCGGTGCTCGTTCCCGGCGGCGTGACGCTCCCGCCCGAGCAGGGCGAGGACGCGGGCAAGGTCCAGACGCTCGGCGCCCGCTTCGCGCACGGCCTGGTGACGCTCGAGGAGGCGGCGGAGCTCGGCTGCCGCGCCTGCGCGAGCCCGGGTGGCGGCTGCCAGTTCCTAGGGACCGCGGCGACGTCGCAGGTGGTGGGCGAGGCGCTCGGGATGTCCCTTCCGCACACGGCGCTCGCGCCGTCGGGCCAGCCCGTCTGGACCGACATGGCGGTCCGCTCGGCGCGCGCGCTGGTCGATCTCGAGAAGCGCGGCATTGCGCTCAAGGAGATCGTGACGTCCGCCTCGATCCGGAACGCGATGGCGGTCCACGCGGCGTTCGGCGGGTCGACCAATCTCCTCCTGCACATCCCGGCGATCGCCCACGCCGCGGGGCTTCCGCGCCCGACGGTCGAGGACTGGATCGCGATCAATCGACGCGTCCCGCGCCTGGTCTCGGTGCTGCCGAACGGCCCCGTGCATCATCCGACGGTGCGGGTCTTCCTCGCGGGCGGCGTGCCCGAGGTGATGCTCCACCTGCGGCGCCTGGGCGTGATCGACGTCGGAGCGCTCACCGTCACGGGCCGGTCGTGGAACGACGAGCTCGATCTTTGGGAGAAGAGCGAGCGCCGCGCGAGGTTCCGCTCGGTCCTCCTCGAGCAGGACGGCGTCGATGCGGACGAGGTCATCTTCTCGCCCGAGCAGTCGCGGGCCCTCGGACTCACGAGCACGGTCACGTTCCCGCGCGGGAACATCGCGCCGGAGGGGTCGGTCGTCAAAAGCACGTCGATCGATCCGTCGACGCTCGACGCGCAGGGCGTCTATCGCCGCGAGGGCCCCGCGCGCGTCTTCACGAGCGAGCACGAGGCGATCGCGGCGATCAAGAAGAGCGCGATCAAGGCGGGCGATATCCTGGTCGTCCTCGGCTGCGGGCCGCTCGGGACGGGGATGGAGGAAACCTACCAGCTGACGTCCGCGCTCAAGCACCTCCCCTTTGGGAAGGAGGTGACGCTCGTGACCGACGCGCGGTTCAGCGGCGTCTCGACGGGCGCGTGCATCGGCCACGTCGGCCCCGAAGCTCTGGCGGGCGGTCCGATCGGCAAGCTCCGCGAGGGCGACCGCATCCGCGTGGTGATCGACACGCGGAAGCTCGAGGGGAGCGTCGACTACGTGGGGGAGGGCGATCTCGCGACCCGTCCGCTGCGCGCGGACCTGAAGCCCCATCCGAAGCTTCCGGAGGACACGCGCCTCTGGGCGGCGCTCCAGCAGGCCGGCGGCGGCACGTGGGGCGGCTGCGTCTACGACGTGGACGCGATCGTGGCGGCGCTGGGGGGAACCCGGGCGTGAGCGAGATCACCCTCGAGTTCGAGAACCGGCTGGAGGATCACCTTCATGCCGACCGCCATTACTATTCCCACGGTGCCCTCGCGAAGGTCGACAAGGTTGTTGCGGTCCTGCTGGTACTGGCCGGAGTGGCGCTTGTCGTGATGGCGGGATCCCGATGGTGGGCCTATGTGCCCTTTCCACTGGCCGTCGCCGAATGGTTTGACCTCTTCTCGATCCGTCCGCTGCAGATTCGTGTGGCGTTCAAGGCGAACCCCAAGTTTCGGGAACGCTACACGCTCCGCTTCAGCGAAGAGGGGATCCACTTCAAGACGGCGACCATCGACTCGACGCTGAAGTGGGATCACTACAACGCCTGTCTGGAGAGCGACCGGATCTTCCTTCTGATCTACGGCAAGAGGATGTACACGGTGGTACCCAAGAGCGCCTTTCCGGACTCTGCCCGGATCGAAGGATTCCGGGAGCTGGTGAAGGATAAAGTGGCCCGGGCTACTCCACGAGTTTCGCCGACTTGATCCGGTCGAGCTCTTTGTAATCCTTGTCGAGGAACGCGTTCCCCTCCTCGAGGATTTTCTTCTGCTGCGGCGTGTTGCCCCAGCCGGAGTGGAGTTTGTCGGCCACGTCCATCCCCTCGACCACCTCGGCGAAAGGCGCGAAGCCCTTCTTGTCGAGGTCCTCGTTGTCCTTCAGGTTGATGAATATCTGGGTCGTCCGCGTGTTCGGGCCGCCCGTGGCGAACGACACGGTGCCCCGCGCGTTCTTTTTCTTCACCGGGTCGTCGTCGATCTTCGCCTCGCGCCAGGCCTTCGAGACCTTCGGGTCGCCGTGGTAGCCCCACTGCGCGACGAACTTGGCGACGACGCGGTAGAAGCGCGTGTCGTCGTAGTAGCCCGCCTTGACGAGGTTGAAGAAGCGGTCGGCTCCCTTCGGGGCCCACTCGCGCGTGACCTTCAGGACGATCTCGCCCTTTGAAGTCTCGAGCTTCACCTTGAACTCCGCCGGCGCCTCCTTGTTCAGGGCGGGCGCCTTCGGGTCGAGGAGCGGGTTCTCCTGCGCGAGCGCTGCGAGCAGGACCGCGGAGAGCGTCGCTTTCATCTACTCGAGGATCTTCGCCGACTTGATCTTGTCCAGGTTCGGGAACTCGGCGTCCAGGTACGCGTTGCCGGAGGACTGGATCGTCGGCTGCTGCGGCGCCTCACGATAGTCCGCGTTGATGGAGTCCACGATCTCCATCCCTTCCGTCACCGTCCCGAACGGGGCGAATCCCTGCGAATCGAGGAACGCGTTCTTGTCCTTGAAACTGACGAAGATCTGGGTGGAGCGGGAATTCGGCGTGTTCTTCTTCGCGAAGGTGACCATCCCCCGGGTGTTGCTCTGCTTGACGGGATCGTCCGGGATCGACGCCTCGCTCAGCTTGGCCGAGACCCTCGGGTCGCCGTTGATCCCGAACTGGACCATGAAGCCGGGGACCACGCGGAAGAAGCGGGTGTCGTTGTAGAAGCCCGTCTTGACGAGGGCGTAGAAGTGGTCGGCTCCGTGGGGCGCCCACTCCCGCGTCACCTTGACGTCGAACTCCCCCTTCGTGGTCGTGAAGCGGACCCGGAACTCCGCGGGGGCCTGCTGCTTGAAGACCGGGTTGGAGGGATCGAGGTCGGGGTTCACCTTCTTCGGCACCGAGGCATCCGGCGTCTCCGCCGGCTTCTCAGGCGGTTTCTCCTTCGGCGCCTCCATCTTGGGCTCCACTTTTTTCCGGGGCGGAGGAGGAGGCGGGTCTTCGCTGCAGCCCGTGAAGGGCGCGAGCGCGAAGGCCAGGAGTACCGGGAGCGCGGCGCGTCGGATCATGGCGAAACCCTCCTCATCAGGGGTTCCATCTTATTCGGGGGGCCCCCGGCCGTCCATCTTGAGTTAGAATCCACGGCCGTGCAATCCTTCCGGGTTCCATCGGGCGGCGCCGAGCTCGCGGGCCTCCGCGCGGGAATCGGCCCGCCCCTCCTCCTCGCCCACCCGATCGTCTTCTCCAAGGCCTTCTGGGCGCTCGACACGTTCGCTCGGAGCTTCGACGTCGCGGCCTTCGACCAGCGGGGCCACGGCGAGTCGACCGGCGCGGTCGATCTCGACGGCATGGCGGACGACATCGGCGCCGTGATGGACCATCTCGGCTGGGAGCGCGCGGCGATCGGCGGGACGTCGCTCGGGGCGGCGACCACGCTCCGCTTCGCGCTCCGCCGTCCGGATCGCGTCACGCTCCTCGTCCAGGACCTCCCGGGGTTCGGCCCCGCGAGCCGTCGCGATCCCGGGAGGACCGCGAGGATGTGTGCTGCGTTCGAGGCCTGCGATCTCGACGAGGCGGCCCGGCGGATCACGGAGGGGCTGAGCGCGCCCCGGGCGCAGGCGTGGAAGAACGCGCTCGCTGCCGACTGGAGCCATTACGACGCGGCCTCGCTCGGTCCGAAGCTCGCGGTCGCGCTCCGCGACACCGTCGCGTGGAAGGTCGTCGACCGCTGGCCCGACGACCTGGCGCGCCTGTCGATGCCGGTCCGACTCCTCGCCGTGCAGGGAGATCCGAGCCACCCATATGAGATCGCGGAGGCGATGGCCCGAGCGATCCCCGACGCGAAGCTGATCGCGCGCGTCCCGTCGCTCTCGCCGGAAACCATCGCGCGGCAGTGGATCGAGGTGATTGGCGAGACCCTGACGGAAAGATAGACTGGTCCGCGCCATGGGCGAAACGAAACCGTCCGGACCCGCGTTCCGCAAGCAGGTCCGGCCCGACAAGGAGAAGTGACCATGGAACGCGGTCACGTCCCGGTGCTCCTCGAAGAGGTCCTTGCCGCGCTCAAGCCGCGGAAGGGGAAGACGATCGTCGACTGCACGGTCGGCCTCGGCGGCCACGCCGCCGAGTTCCTGAAGAAGAAGGCGCGCGTCATCGGCCTCGACCTCGATCCCGCGAATCTCGATCGCGCCCGCGCCGCGCTCGAGGAGGCCGGCGGCGACTTCGCGCTCCATCATTCCAACTTCGCGGGCCTGCCCACGATCCTCGCGGGCGAGAAGGTCGACGGCATCCTGGCCGACCTCGGCGTCTCGAGCCCGCACATCGACGACCCGAAGCGCGGCTTCTCGTACCGCAAGCCCGGACCGCTAGACATGCGGATGGACCCGACGCGCGGCGTCCCCGCGAGCGCCCTCCTGGACCGGATGAGCGAGGAGGAGCTGGCGCAGGCGATCCTCGAGCTGGGCGACGAGGAGAGCGCGCCCGCGATCGCGCGGCTCATCGTCGAGCGCCGTCCCCTCCGGAGCACCCAGGAGCTCTCGGCGCTCGTTTGCGAGGCGCGCGACTTCACGATTCAGCGCGCGGCGGGCGCGAAGCTCCATCCAGCGGCGCGGACCTTCCAGGCGATCCGGATGCTCGTCAACCGCGAGCTGCCCAATCTCGAGCGCCTTCTCGCCGTGCTCCCGGACTGCCTCAAGCCCGGCGGCGTCGCCGCGATCATCAGTTTCCACAGCGGCGAGGACCGGCGCGTCAAGCAGGCGTTCCGCGACGGCCTCCGCGCGGGGATTTACGACCAGGCGGCCGACGACCCCGTCCAGGCGACGCCCGAGGAGCGCCGGGTCAATCCGCGCGCGGCCGCCGCCAAGCTCCGCTGGGCGAGGCGATCGAAGAAATAGTTCGACTCGCCTCCTGGGATGCTCGCTCACTACAAGTGAAAGGATCGGGGCGCGGGGTTATAATTCCGGTCAGGGGATAGGGAGGCTTCGCGTGCCCATCGAAGTCAACGAAGGCCTGGTCCGCGCGATCGCGCTCAAGGACAAAACCATCTCCGACGGGCGCTCGCTCGCGGCGAAAGGGGCGTACAAGAACGCCGCGAAGGCCCCCGACGGGTCGCTCCTCTGGGGCCAGTGCCAGGGGAGCGCGCTGTACGAGCTCTCGATCGACCTGGGGGGCGACAAGCCCATTACGCGCTGCACCTGCCCGGTGAAGCCGCCGCCCTGCAAGCACCTTTTGGGTTTCCTGTTCCACTTCATCCAGCAGCCCGCGAAGTTCAAGGAGGCCGACCCGCCGGCGGAGCTGCTCGACAAGCGGTCGAAGTCGCAGGAGCGCGCTGAGAAGCGGGCCGAGGCGGCGTCGAAGCCGAAGGAGGTCAACAAGGCCGCGCTCGCGAAGAAAACCAAGGTGCAGTCGGAGGCGCTCGACCTCGTTGAGAAGCTCGTCCTCGACCTCGCCTCGGGCGGGCTCGGGAACCTGGATGCCAAGAAAGCCGCTCGACTTTCGGAGCAGTCGAAGCAGCTCAACGACGCCTATCTCAAGGGCGCGGCCGTCGCGGTCGGGCGGCTCGCCGCGCTCGCGAATCCCGAATCGGGCGAGCCCGGCGCGAGGCTCGACGACGAACAACGCCACCGCCTCATGGCCCGCCACGTCGTCCGCCTCTGGGCCACGGTCCGCAAGGGCCGCTCCCACCTCGACGCGAAACTCGAGGAGGGCGAGACGCAGGGCGAGGCCGACGCGGTCCTCGAGGAGCTCCTGGGCCACGACTGGAAGCTGGTCGAGCTCAAGGAGAAGGGGTTCACGAGGCAGAACCTGGACCTCCTCGAACTCTCCTACGAGCGCTTCGACGACACGGTCCGCGGGGAGCGGTTCGAGCAGAGCCACCTCGTGGATCTCGCCGACGGCGCGGTCTATCTCGACCTCAACATGCGGCCCTTCTCGGCGCTCGAGAAGACGAGGGAGAAGGAGAGCTACGGCGAACTGCTCTCGGTCGCGGACGCGGCCGTCTACCCGGGGTTCGTCAACCGGCGCATCCGCTGGGAGATCTCGGCCGTCAAGCGGCGGGCCGCCGCGGCCGGGGACTGGACGAAGGTCCATGGGGTCGCGCTCGCCGGGGTGGACACGGCGTTCGCGAAGTTCAAGGAGCAGATCAAGAATCCGCTCGGCCCGGCCGAGGCGGTCTTCCTCGTCAAGGCGAAGGAGTTCGTTTCGACGAAATCGGGTGCGGTGCTCGTCGATCCCGCCGGCAAGCGTCTGCTGCTCCGCGACTCGCCGCTCGCGCGCGCGAAGACCGCGTCGCTCATCGAGGTCGCGGCGGGCGGGCGCCCGGCGCCGCTCGCGCTCCTCGCGCGCTTCTGGGTCGGGCTGAATGACAACGCGGTCTCGGGCCAGCCGCTCGCGCTCGTCACGGCCGACCGCCTGGTCCGCCTCTGCATGTAGGGACACGATGCCCAAAGAGACGATCCGCCGGCTGTCCGAGGACGTGGGGAGTCTGCTCGTGGCCGGGGCGCACCTCGCCGCGGCGAGCTCCGACCTCGCGAAGGACAAGCAGGCCCTCGATTCGCTCGCGAAACAGCTCGGCGACAAGGCGCCCGTAATCGGGCAGCTGGCCGAGGCGGCGGGACGCGCCATCGCGGGGAAGGATCCGGCCGACGTCGTCTCGCTCGCCGCGCGCGTCTCGCAGGTCCGCGCCGCGCAGGCGGATCTTGCGGGGGCGGAGGGGGATGCGGTGCCGCTCCCGCCCGCGATGGAGCTAGGCACGCCCTGCAACGCGCACGACCTCTACGAACTCAAGGAGGCGCTGACCCAGAGCGGCTCCGGGCGCGAGGAGCGGCTGCGCGCGGCGCTCTCGAGCGGCGAGATCGCCGACCTCCGGCTCGTCGAGGCGGTGCTCTCGGGCATCGCCGATTCCTACATGGGCGAGTGCGTGATCCGGGACGTGGTCCCGCGGTTCGGCAAGGCGCTCGTCGGGCCGATGCGGCGCGAGTTCGATCCGAACGGCAGCGCGGTCGACGCGCGATGCCTCCGCGCGCTCGTTCAGCTCGAGGGCGAGGCGGCGCGGGACCTGGTCGAGGCCGCGCTCAAGGACGGGAGCCCGCCGATGCGCTCGGCGGCGTTCGAGGCGCTGGCGGAGCATCTTCCCGGGCGCGCGGAGTTCGAACCGCTGGCGCTCGAGACGGTGAAGAAGGACAAGTCGGCGGACGTCAAGCGGTCAGCGATCAAGGCGCTCCGCGGATACGGCTCGGAGGCGAGTCTCGAGGCGCTCCTTGCGGCCCTCGATCCGTCGACGACGCGCCACCAGGCGGCGTGGGCGCTCGAGAGGAACGCCCACCCCCAGGCGGTCCCGCGGCTCCTCGCGAAGCTGGACGAGGCGCTCGCCCTGGCCGCCCAGAAGGACCCGAAGAAGGACGACGACCGCCGAGACCTCGTCCGCTCGGTCCTCTCGGCGCTCGCGGAGCACGACGATCCGAAGATCACGGCCCGCGTCGTGCCGCTCATCGAGACGTACGGCGGGCCGGCGGCGAAGGCGGCGGTGAAGTCCGGCGACAGGAAGATCCTGCAAAGCGTGGCCGACCAGCTGCTCTCCGACGACGTGGAGCTCTTCGGGCCGGCCGTCCAGGCCTGCACGCGGCTCGGCGGCAAGGATTCGTTCGAGCGCCTCTCGGCGGCGTACACCGCGAAGGACCGGAACACCGACGCCGGGACGCGGCGGTTCGAGGCGGTCGAGCGCGCGATTCCGAAGGGCGACCGGGCCTGGTCGGAATTCCTCCTGGAGGTGGTGAACTACGATCTCGCCATCGGCGCGGGCGCGAAGCTGAAGAAGTTCTTCGGCGGAAAGGACGGAAAGCCGGGCGCCGGCACCGCGAGGGCGATCCACGCGCTCGGACGGCTCGGCGACCGCGCCGCGGCGAAGCCGCTGGTCAAGGCGCTGGCCGCCGCCCAGACCCGGGAGTTCAAAGTGGTCGTGATCGAGGCGCTGGGCGAGCTCAAGGACCCGTCGGTGCAGGACGCCATCCTCGAAACGATGAAGGGGCAGAGCGACTGGTATCTCTCGTGGGCCGGGCAGAGCGCGCTCATCAAGCTGGGCGATCCCGGCGTCGTTGCGAAGGTCCGCTCGATGTTCGTTTCGATGAAGGAAGGGTCGCAGAACCAGGCTTATTTCGAGCGCTTGCTCAAGTCCCTGGAGGCGGCCTTTCCTGGCCAATAAAGAAAACCACAGAGACACAGAGGCACAGAGAAGAATTTTGTTGGGGGATTCCCCCCCACCCCCCGGGGGGGAGGGGGAAGTCATAGAGGGTATACTCCGTGTCTCAGTGCCTCTGTGGTTTTCTTTGGAGGTCGGATGGCCAAGGATGACGTGAAGGACGCGCTCCGCCTGCCCGCGGAGACGCTGTTCGCGAAGGAACTCGAGGCGCTCGAGAAGTCCGACAAGGGCGAACGGCCCGAGGGCTGGCGGATGTCGCCCCGGGCGGTCGAGACGTACATCCTGGGGGGCAAGGCGGGCGGCGTCGACATCACGCCCAAATACGTCGGAAGCTCGCGGCTCGTCCAGATCGCGATCGCGACGCTCGCGACCGACCGCGCGCTCCTTTTGATCGGCGAGCCGGGCACCGCGAAGTCGTGGCTCTCCGAGCATCTCTCGGCCGCGATCAGCGGGACAAGCCTGCTGCTGGTCCAGGGCACCGCGGGGACCACGGAAGAACAGATCCGCTACTCGTGGAACTACGCGCTCCTCCTCGCCGAGGGGCCGTCGCCCAAGGCGCTCGTCCCGAGCCCCGTCTACCGCTCTCTGGAGGCGGGACGCATCGTCCGGTTCGAGGAGATCACCCGCTGCCCGTCCGAGGTGCAGGACGCGCTCATCACGCTCCTGTCCGAGAAGGTCCTCGCGGTGCCGGAGCTGGGGATCCACGTCCACGCCCGCCGCGGGTTCAACCTGATCGGCACCGCCAACACGCGCGACCGCGGCGTGAACGACATGTCGGCCGCGCTCAAAAGGCGGTTCAACGTCGTCATCCTTCCGGTGCCGGACGACCTCGAGACCGAGATGAAGATCGTCACGAAGCGCGTCGCGGAGATCGGCTCGCAGCTCAAGCTGCCGGCGCCGCCTCCCGCCGAGGCCGCCGTCCGCCGCATCATCCAGGTCTTCCAGGAACTGCGGAAAGGCCAGACGCTCGACGGAAAGCAGAAGGTCAAGCCGCCGTCGGGCGTCCTCTCGACCGCGGAGGCGATCAGCCTGATCGCGGGCGGGATGTCGCTCGCGGGCCACTTCGGAAACGGGAAGGTCGACGACCGCGACCTCGCGGCGGGCCTGCATGGCGCGGTGATCAAGGAGGATGCGAAGGACGTCGCCGCGTGGACGGAGTACCTCGAGAACATCCTCAAGAAGCGCGGCAGCGAGTGGGCGCCGCTCTACAAGGCGTGCAAGGAGCTGCTCGGGAACCCGGACAAGCCGCCCGAGGAGAAAGAGAAGAAATAGGTGGCCCCGCTCGCGCAGGTCTTCGGAGTCCGGCACTTCTCCGCGGCCGCCGCAGTCCATCTGCGGCGGTTCCTGGACAAGGTCGACCCCTCCGTCGTCCTGATCGAGGGGCCGTCCGACGCGACCGACCAGCTGAAACACCTGGCCGACAAGCGGACGGTCCCGCCCGTCGCTCTTCTCGCCTTCACGAAGACGCGGCCCGTCCGGTCGATCCTCTACCCCATGGCGTCGTACTGCCCCGAGTGGGTCGCGCTCCGCTGGGCGCTCGAAAGGAAACGGACCGTGCGCCTCATGGATCTCCCCGCCTCGGTCTTTCTCTCGCTCCACGAGATTGCGCCCGAGGAGAAGGCGCCCGACGACACGAAGGCCTACCTCGACGACCCGTGGGCGGAGATCGCGCGGCTCTCCGGCGATCCCGACCCCGAGACCTGGTGGGAGCGGCAGTTCGAGCACACCGTCGAGGTCGCCGCCTACCGCGACGCGATCCTCGAGTTCGGCCGCGGCCTGCGCGAGGTCCGCAAGGACCCGCCCGCGCGCGAGAAGGAGACGCTCCTCCGCGAGGCGTTCATGCGCCGCGAGATCCGCGCGGCGGTAAAGGATCCGGGGAAGGCGGTCGTCGTCTGCGGCGCCTACCACGCGCCGGTGCTGACCGACGATCTTCCCCCGATGACGGACGACGAATTCAAAGGGCTCCCGAAAGCCGACCTCGTCCTCACGCTCATGCCGTACAGCTACCCGCGCCTGTCGTCGCAGAGCGGCTACGGCGCGGGGAACCACGCGCCCTCGTACTTCGAGGCGCTCTACGAGGAGACGATGGCGGGACGGGCGGGGCGGATCCGGACGCGGTACCTCGCCTCGGTGGCGGGGCAGCTCCGGGCGGGCGGGCTGATCCGCTCGTCGGCCGAGGTGATCGAGGGAGTCCGGCTCGCCGAGGCGCTGGCGTCGCTCAACGACAGTCCTTCGCCCGTGCTCCGCGATCTGCGTGATGCGGCGGTGACGATCCTCGGCCAGGGCGAGCGGGCGCCGATCGAAAAGGCGCTGCGCGAGGTCGAGATCGGAAGCGCGGTGGGGAAGCTTCCGCCCGGCGTGAGCCGCACGGCGCTCCAGGACGACTTTCACCATCTCGTCGAGACGCTCCGGCTCGACAAGTTCATCAAGGACCAGGACCAGTCGCTCGAGGTCGATCTCCGCGAGAACCGCTTCGTGAAGACGAAGGAGGCGGCGTTCCTGGGGCGGTCTCAGTCGACGTTCCTCCACCGGCTGGTTGTGCTGGACGTCGGGTTCGCCTCCACCGGGCGGCGGGATCAGAAGGGGACCGCGAAGGAGGCATGGAAGCTCCGCTGGAAGCCGGAGTGCGAGATCCGGCTCGCGGAGAGTTCGCTCCAGGCCGACTCGATCGAGATCGGCGCGGCGTTCGTCCTCTCGCAGCGGCTCGCGGAGGCGAAGGACGTGGGTGCCGCGACGGGCGTCCTTCTCCACGCGGCGAACTGCGAGCTCGCCGACGCGGTGACCGCGTCCCTCCAGCGCGTGCAGGCGATGACGGTCGACGAGGGCGGCTTTGTGCCCGCGGGCGAGGGCCTCGAGAACATCGTGGACCTGATCCGCTACGGCAACGTGCGGGACGTCGATCCCGCGCCGCTCCGTCCGGTGCTGGCGCAGCTCCACCTTCGCGCCAGCCTCCTGCTCACCGGCGCGTGCGTCTGCGACGAGGACGAGGCGAAGAACGTCCGCGCCTCGATGGACCGCGTCCAGGAGGTCGCGTTCCTGGGCGAGGAGGGAATTGACGCGGAGCTCTGGATCGGCGCGCTCCGGAAGGTCTCGGAGAGCGACTCGCGCAACCCGTTCCTCTCGGGCTACGCGACGGCGCTTCTTATGGAGCGCGGGAAGGTGGACGACGCGACCCTCGACGCCGCGGTTTCGCGCCGGCTCTCGCCGGGAACGGAGGCGGGTGTCGGGGTCGGCTGGTTCGAGGGCCTGGTCCAGCGAAACCGCACGGTGCTCTTCATGAGGAAGGCGCTCTGGTCGTCGCTCGCCGGCTACGTCGACCCGCTGCCGGACGACGAGTTCCGGAAGGCGCTGCTCTATTTGAGGCGCGCATTTTCTTCGTTCGAGCCTGCGGAGGTGCGCCGCGTCGTGGGGTGCCTCGGCGAGGTGTGGAAGGGCGGGACGGCGGACCTCCAGCGCGAGGTGGAGAAGAAGCTGGATGCCGAGGAGCTCAAGAAGGCGACCGATGATCTTCAAGGCTTGGATTTGATTTGAGGAGTGGCGGGATGATGATCGCAATATGGCTGATGATGCTCCCGCAACCTCCTTTGCAGGAAGACGTGGCGAAGCTGATCTCACAATTGCGCTCGGACAAGGTCGACGAGCGGCAATCGGCGGCGGGAAAGTTGGTGGCGCTGGGGGAGAAGGCTGAGCCCCTCTTGAAACGGGAGTCGACGTCGGCCGATTCAGAGGTCGCCCTCCGGGCCAAGGAAGTACTGGCGACCATCGAGCGGAAGCGCGAGGAGAAGGCCTGGGACGCGCGGGTCCTCCGGCTCTCAGAGAAAGGCCCGGACGCCACCTGGAAGATGCTGGACGGGGGGAAGGAGAAAGGTGTCCTGAAAACCCACACAACGCTCGAGAATGGGAAACTTGTGTTCCTGGATGTGCTTACAGCGCAGTGGAGGGATCGTACGATCACCGTGAAGCTGAAGCAGGTGTCGACCCCCGATCATTCCCTCCGGGTGGAGAGCCTCACGGCCGAGGGCGACGATCCGGCGCTGACCTACAAGGCGGAAGTCAAGAAAGGGAAGCTGCTCCTTACGCGAGCGGGAGCCACCGAGGAACTGGACCTGCCGTCCACTCTCTGGACAGGCTCGGGGATGTTCCGCGCGGTTCCCCTTCTCCCCAAGCGCAAGGGCTTCACGATCAAGTTCCACTTCCTGGACGAGACCGGGCGTCTATCCGAGGAGTCGACCTTGACCTGCATGGGCGAAGAGGAAGTCGTCCATGACGGCAAGACCATCAAGGCCTGGAAATGGGCCCTGGTCCGAGAGCAGGTCATCGTGGGAGAAGACTTCAACGATTACTATTGGGTCACGGAGGATCGGCTCCTCCGGATCCGGCGGACTCACGACCGGGAGTTCGTTCTCTCTCCCCAGGAGAAGTGATGGACCGTACCCAAAAATGGCGCCTGATCCTGGGCAAGACCGCCGAGGAGGCCCTTTGCGCCGGGAAGGGCTCCAGCCCGATCCTATCCAGGGAGCTTCTCGACATCGACGAGGCGCTCGGGATGATCTACGACTTCGAGGAGGAGAGGCCCGAGGAGAAGGGGGGGCGGCAGGCGGGGCTGGGCAAGTCGGCACCGCGCCTGGCCAAGTGGCTGGGTGACATCCGGTCCTACTTTTCGCACGACGTCGTCGCGGTCATCCAGCAGGATGCGATCGAGCGCAAGGGGCTCAAGCAGCTCCTCTTCGAGCCCGAGACGCTCGGGCAGGTGACGCCGAGCATCGACCTCGTCGGCACGCTCCTCACGCTCAAGGGGATGATCCCCGACAAGACGAAGGAGACGGCGCGCCAGGTCGTCCGCGCGGTCGTCGAGGATATCATGAAACGCCTCCAGAGCTCGATCGAGCAGGCGGTCAGAGGATCGCTCGACCGCTCGCGCCACTCGCCGCTCCGGAGCCTTCCGAACCTCGACTGGAAGCGGACGATCGGGGCGAACCTCAAGAACTGGGACCGGAAGCGCCGCGTGCTCGTGCCCGAGCGGTTCCACTTCTGGGCGCGCCACCACCGCCGCAAGGAGTGGAACGTCATCGTCTGCATGGACCAGTCGGGCTCGATGGCCGAGTCGGTGGTCTACGGGTCGGTCATGGGCGCGATCCTCTCGAGCCTGCCGGCGCTTGAGACGCACGTGATCGCGTTCGACACGGAGGTCGTCGACCTCACCGAGCAGGTGCAGGACCCGGTCGACCTCCTCTTCGGCATCCAGCTGGGCGGCGGGACGGACATCAACCGCGCGGTGAAGTACTGCCAGGGGCTGATCCACGACCCCCGGAAGACGCTCTTCGTGCTGCTCACCGACCTTTTCGAGGGCGGCAATGCCGTGGAGTTCGCGCGGCGGATGGAGGAGATGGTCGGGTCGGGCGTCCGGGCGGTGACGCTGCTCGCCCTTTCGGATTCGGGCGTGCCAAGCTACGATGAGGGCCTGGCGAAGAAGGTCCGGAACCTCGGAGTGCCGTGCTTCGCGTGCACGCCCAACCTGCTTCCGGAGCTGCTGGCGGGTGCGCTCAAGGGGCAGAACCTCCAGCAGATCGCGGAGCGGATTGGGACGAAGGAGAAAGCGGACCACGGACCGGGGGCGTAGGCTTTATTGGGGTGCGGACCATGGGTCGACTCGCGTTGATGTCTCTGATCCTGGGAGGTTGCGCCATGTCGCCGGCGACGATGCAGATGAAGGCCCTGCCGCAGGGCGCGGGGGACGAGATCAACGGCGCCGTGAAGGACGCGGTCGCCGCCGAGGTCGCCTCGCTCGTCGACGTCTACAAGTGGTTCCACCAGAACGCCGAGCTGTCGAACAAGGAGGAGAAGACCGCCGCGCGCTTTGCCGTCGAGGTGAAGGCCGCGGGCTGGACGGTCACCGAGAAGGTCGGCGGCACCGGCGTGGTCGCGATCCTCAAGAACGGCGACGGCCCGGTGGTGCTCGCGCGGATCGACATGGACGGCCTGCCCGTGAAGGAGGAGACCGGGCTCGCCTATGCGAGCACGTCGAGCGCCATGCACGCGTGCGGCCACGACTCGCACCTCACGATCGGCGTCGGGATGGCGCGGGCGCTCTCAAAGCTGAAGGACAAGTGGACGGGCACGGCGGTGCTCATCGGCCAGCCGGCGGAGGAGCTGGGGATGGGCGCGCGGCAGATGACGCGCGACCCGAAGCTGAGGGAGCTGATCCCGCAGCCGCCGGTCGCGTGCCTCAGCATCCACGACTTCCCGAGCCTCGCCGGCACGGTCGGCGTCTGCCCGGGCTTCGCGTCGGCGAACGTCGACAGCATCGACATCACGATCCACGGGAAGGGCGGCCACGGTGCGTGGCCGCACAAGACGGTCGACCCGGTGGTGATCGGCGCGGAGCTCGTGCTCGCGCTCCAGACGATCGTGAGCCGGAAGATCGCGCCGGGGACGAGGGCGGTGGTGACGGTCGGCTCGTTCCACGCGGGGACGAAGCACAACATCATCGGGCCCGAGGCGAAGCTGCAGCTGACCGTCCGATCGTACGAGGACGAGACGCGCCAGAAGCTCCTGGACGAGATCCGGCACCTCGCGCTGAAGATCTCGGAGGCGCACCACGCGGCGCCGCCCGACGTCAAGGCGTCGGAGGAGTACACGCCCGCGGGCTACCACGACCCGGCGCTCACGGCGAGGATGAAGGGCGTTTTCGAGCGGCTGCTGGGCAAGGACAAGGTCTACGACGCCGAGCCGATGATGGGCGGCGAGGACTTCAGCATCCTGCCGCGCCACTGGAACGTGCCGGGCCTGCAGTTCCGCGTCGGCGGCGCGAAGCCGAACCACGACCCCGGCATCGCGCTCCACTCCGAGTTCTGGGCGATCGATCCCGAGCCGACGCTGCGGACGGGATCGGCGGCGCTGGCGCGCGGGATGCTCGACCTGCTGGGCAAGCGTTAATCCGGTCACGTTTGAATCGCAGCGCCCGTCTCACCAGGCGGTGCTCACCAAGATCGATTCCGACGTGGTCCGCCAGCCCGACCGTCGGGTCCGCCGCGCGTGGTACCAGAGCGACTCGGCCGACGTCCTCCTCGAGCACGACGCCACCGACGGCACGTTTCTCTCGTTCGAGATCGATGGCGACGGACGCGGCGGGCGTCGGTGGTTCGTGAGCTGGGGCCGCGCGGTGGGCGTCCGCACGGGACTGGTGGACCTGGGCGAGGGCGACGGCATCCATCACAAGGCGTCGCCGGTGGTTATCTGGGATTTCACGCCGCGCCCCGACCGGGTCGACTCCGCGCGCCGCCTGGTCGAGTCTTCCCCGATCGAGGAGGGGCTCCGCGAGTCGATCCTCCAGCGCCTCCGCCTCTAGTCCACAACCTGTAGCGTCTTCCCCCAGAGGACCTCCCCAAGTGTTAAGAGAGGAATCCGATCTCTCTCTTAACACTTGGACCCCCGCACTCTCTTGCAACCCGCGGCCCCCTGTGATACAAGCGCGTGACGCCCATGGACCTCACCGCGCTCTGGCAGGGCTACCGCGAGGGCACCGCCTCGTTCGGCGTGGCCCTCGTCATCGCCTTGGCCGCCGGCATCGCCGCGCTCCTCCTCTCCTTCATGGTCGTCCGCCCGGTCGTCCGCGCGCTCGTGAGCCGCGAGATCGAGAAGATCCGCCACACTCGCCTCCGCCGGATGTCCTTCGCGCTCGTCGTGGCGTCGATCTTCCTGGGGGCCTTCATCCTCCTCCACGCGCTCACGCCCCCCGAGTCGCGCGGGCGGAGGCTTTCGTTCCAGGTGAGCGAGCTGGTCCTCTTCCTCTTCTCCGGCTACGTGGCCATCGAGCTCGTCCTTGGGTTCGTCGGGGAGTTCCTCCCGCGCCTGCGTGGCACGGCGCCGCTCGCGCCGATCATCAAGGATCTCCTCCGCGTCCTGATCCTCGCGGCCATCTTCATCCTGGGCGTGAAGCAGGCGTTCCCCGACGTCGATATCGGCGCTCTGGTCACGACCTCCGCGATCCTCTCGATTGTCGTGGGCCTCGCGTTGCAGGAGTCGCTCTCGAACGTCTTCTCCGGGATCATGCTCACCATCGACCGGCCCTTCAAGCCCGGCGACTGGGTCGAGGTCGACGGCAAGGAGGGCAAGGTCCTCGATTCGAACTGGCGCTCGACGAGGATCCAGACCCGGGACGACGACCTGATCTACGTCCCCAACAGCACCATGGCCAAGAGCAACATCGTCAACCTCACCGACCCGACGCCGGAGCACCTCTGCCGCAAGAAGGTGGGCATCGAGTACGCCGCCCCGCCCAACCGCGTGCGCCAGGTCCTCGTGAACATGATGCAGCACGTCGAGGGGGTCCTGAAGGAGCCCTCGCCCGACGTGTACCTCGTCGAGTTCGGCGACTCGGCGATCACGTACGAACTGCGCTACTGGATCGAGGCGTACGAGCGTCGGACGCGGATCGATTCCGAGGTGATGCGCGGCGTCTGGTACCACCTGAAGCGCGAGGGGATCAACATCCCGTTCCCGATCCGCGACGTTTACCTGCGCCGCCACAAGCCCGAGCGCCGGCCCGAGGACGTGATCGCGCTCCTGAAGCGCGTGGACATCCTGGCGCCCCTCAAGGAGGAGGACTTGGTGATGCTCGCGGAGGACCTCTCGCACCACCTTTTCGCGCGGGGCGAGCCGATCTGCAAGCAGGGAGATCCGGGGTCGACCTTCTACATCATCAAGAGCGGCACGATCGCGGTGAAAGTGAAGGGCGCGGACGGCGTCGAGGCCGAGGTCGCGCAGCTCAAGCCCGGGACCTACTTCGGCGAGATGTCGCTCCTGACGGGCGAGCCGCGGACCTCGACCTGCACGGCGCTCGAGGACTGCGAGCTTCTCTGCCTCGACCGCGACTCGTTCGGCGTGCTCCTCTCGGAGAACCCGCCGGTCGCGCAGGCGATGAGCGACATCCTGGCCTCGCGCTCGCAGGCGACGAAGGCGCGGCTCACGCAGGAGCGCGAGACGATGGTGCACGCCCGCACGCCCGAGGAGGAGACCGGCTCGCGCCGCATCCTCGAGAAGATCCGGAGCATCTTCGGCTTCAAGCGGTAGGCGCCCCGATGGAGGACTACCTCAAGTTCCTCTCGCGGGCCGACGCGTGGTACCGCTCCGTCCGCGAGAAGCATCCCGCCCAGGTGACGTGCTCAAAAGGGTGCCGGGACTGCTGCCTCGGGCTGTTCGACGTCACACTCCTCGACGGCGATCTCCTCCGCGAGGGACTGGCGGCCGCCGATCCCCCGACGCGGCGCGACATCGAGTCGCGGGCGCAGGCGATCCTGGCGAAGCTCCGCGAGACGTGGCCGGGCCTGGGCGCGACGCTGGAAGGTTGGATCGACGCGGAGATCGACGAGCTTTGCGACGCCCTCGGGCCCGTCGAGTGTCCCGTCCTCGGCCCCGCCGGCGAGTGCCGCCTCTATGAGCACCGCCCGCTGACCTGCCGGCTGAGCGGCGTGCCGGTCGTCGGCTTCTCGGGCGAAAAGGTCTACCCGGAAGGGTGCGCGAAGTGCACGCTCAAGGCGGACGAGGCGCCGCGCCTCGACTGCGACCGCCTGCGCCGCGACGAGCGCAAGCTTCTCAAGAAGCACCACCGCGGCGACGAGGACGTCACGCTCCTGATCCCGCAGGCGCTTTCGCCGGGGTGATAAGCCGGGTGCGCCGCACCCCGCTTATCACTTGTCGAGGAACGAGCGGAGCATCCAGGTCATCTTCTCGTGCTGCTCCATGAGGCCCGTGAGGAAGTCGCTCGTCCCGGCGTCGCCGTGCTTCTCGAGCACCGTCTTCAGGTCGCTGCGGAGGTAGCGGATCACGCCCTCGTGGTCCTCGAGGAGTGTGCGGACCATCCCCGGCGCGTCGGGCATGACCCCGGCGCGCTCCTTCAGGCGCGTGCGCTTGAGGAACTCGGCGAGCGATCCGATCGCGACGCCGCCCAGCGACCGCGCGCGCTCGGCGACCTCGTCGACGATCCCGTTGAGCTCGCCATATTGAGCGTCGAAGAACTTGTGGAGGTCGTTGAAATGCATCCCGCGGACGTTCCAGTGATAGTTGCGCGTCTTGGTGTACAGGACGGCCTCGTCCGCCAGCAGCGCGTTGAGGATGTCGACGACGGCCGCCCGGTCCTTGTCCGCCACGCCGATCTCGGGTTTCATGGTGTCTCCTTTAACCGGACCCTATCTAACGCAATGAAGGGGGGGCTATTCCAGAAACTTATTCATCGCGGCCGAGGGGTCCCCGGGTGACCCCCAGCACGTTCGAGGCGCGCAGCTCCTTCCAGAGGCGCCCGCCGTCCCCCCGGCCCTCGAGGACGTCGCGGTAACCGCGGACCAGGCGGCGCGTCTCCTCGGCGCCCTGGAGGAGGAGCTCGACGCGGAACCAGCGGACGCCGAGGTCGCGCATCCGCGCGACGTACTGGGACCCGCTTTGCGGGACCGCGTTGTAGATCGTGTTCCGGCAGCCGACGTCGGCCTTGAGCGGGTGCTCCATGCCGGCCCAGTCCCTGAGCCGCACGTCGTGGCGGTCGCAGGGCCGGCCGCAGTCGGTGGCGTCCTTGCCGGTCGAAAGGATCGCCGCGAAGACGCAGTGCTCCATGTGGAACATCGGCATGTGCTGGTGGACCGTCACCTCGAAGCGGCGGGGGTCGACGCGCGCGAGCAGCGCCTGGAGCTGCTCCCAGTTGAGGTCGTAGCTCGGCACGAGGCGGTGCAGCCCCTTGGAGAGGTACCAGTCGGCCGCGAGTTCGTTGGCCGCGTTGAGCGAGAAGTCGCCCACGAGGATGAGGTAGGGCGCCTCCGCCGTGAAGAACTTCAAATGGGCGGTCGAGCGGACGAGGATGCCGTTGGGCCCCGCGCCGAGGACGTTTCTCAGGATCCCGGTCTCGCCCGGCTTGAAGATACGCGGCGGCGCGAGAAGGATCTTCGCGTTGACCCCCCGGGCGAGCGGCACCGCGTCGCGGTACTTCCGGATGTCCTCGAAATCGCACTCGACCCACCGCACCCCCTCCTCGAGCGCGGCGCGCACCTGCTCGATCGTCCGGCACAGGACGACGAGCTCCGAACTGTTAAGAGATGGATCGGATCTGTCACTTAACAGTTGGGGAGGCTTTTGGGCGGAGACGCTATAGGTGGTGGTTTCCCGGCGCCGGGCTTGGAGCTCGTCGCAGAGGCGGCGGCGGAGGTCGTTGACCTGGCTGACGGGGACCATGACGTTTCCGAGGCGGACGTCGAGCCCGCGGAGCTCAAAGGGGGTCTGGCCCATGCGGCCCAGCTGCTCGCGGAGGTAGTCGGCCGTGAGCGGGCGCTTCTGCGCCACCTGGAGCGGGCCGGTCTCGCCGGAGACCCGGCGCACCCCGTCCGTGAACGTGACCCTCAGGTTCCCGCCCGCCTCCTCGACCATCGCGTCGACCGGCGAGCGCGCGCCGGTCCTCTCAAACGTCGCGCGCAGCCGGCGGTACATCGCCGGGTCGCTGGTCTTCCAGACCCGCCAGCCGATTTCGGGCGCGCGGCACTCCCGCACCTCGAACTCGACCGTGTCGGACGCGTCGGCGGCGTCGACGCGCAGTTCGTCCTTCCAGACGTAGAAGATGCGGCCGCCCGGCTCGTCGTCCTCGGGCCGGCCGTAATCATAGACGATCCCGTCGCCCGGCTTGAGCGGCGCCTCGAGCGCGATCGTGACGCGAAGGCCGCGCACGGAGGCGACCTTGCCCAGGTAGACGCCGCGCTTCTTGGGCGAGAGGCCGGGGACCAGGACCTGGTGGTTGATCCCGTCGAGGAATCCGTGGGAGAGGCCGCGCGAGAAGACCTGCTGGAGCTCGAGGACCTCGTCCCTCGAGAACGCCGCCGCCGCTTCGTCGACCGCCTTGCGGTACGCGCGCGTAGTCGCGGCGACGTACTCGGGCGTCTTCAGCCGCCCCTCGATCTTGACCGACTCGACAAGCCCGACGAGTTGCGGCATCGCGTCGAACGCGGCGAGGTCCTGCGGCGAGATGAGGTACTTCCGGTCGCCGAGCTCGCGGACCTGGCCGTCGACGATCATCTCATAAGGGAGCCGGCAGGCCTGCGCGCAGGCGCCGCGATTGGCGGAGCGGCCGCCGAGCGCCTCGCTCGTCAGGCACTGGCCGGAATAGGCGATGCAGAGCGCGCCGTGGACGAAGACCTCGAGCGGCATGTCGGTGGCGGCGTGGATCTTCCGGATCTCGGCGACCGAGAGCTCGCGCGCGAGAATCACGCGCGAGAAACCGAGCTCCTTGAGGTAGTCCATCTGCTCGGCCGTCGTGGTCGTCGTCTGGGTGCTCGCGTGGAGCGGGACGTCGGGCGCCATCGCGTGGATGAGCCGCGCGATGCCGATGTCCTGGAGAATGAAGGCGTCGGGCCCGGCCTCGATGATCTTCCCGATCAGCTTCGCCGCCTCGTCGAGCTCGTTCGAGAAGACGAGGGTGTTGAAGGCGACGTAGCCCTTGACGCCGCGAAGGTGGAGGGTCGAGAAGAGCTCGGGGAGTTCCTCGACGGCGAAGTTGGTCGCGCGGGCGCGGGCGCTGAACTTGCGTACGCCGAAGTAGACGGCATCGGCGCCGTTCTCGATGGCCGCGTGGACGCAGTCCATGTCGCCCGCGGGTGCGAGCACCTCGGGTCGGGAGCGGACGGGCATGGACGCCGTCGCCCCCGGCGCAGGAGCCGGTTGCATGGCGGGAATCCTACCAGAACCGCTCAGCGTTGGCGAGGGCCTACTTTCCAACTGATAAGCCGAGTGCGGCGCACTCCGCTTATCACTTGGTCGGGCGGGGTCCGACCTTCGAAACGTCGATCGGCTGGAAGCCGAGCTTGAGGGCGGGCGACCCGGGCTGGAGCGTGAAGTCGCCCTTCTCCGGGTCGACGAAGAGCGGGTCGGCGATGACGGTGCCCTCGTCCTGGCCCATCTTCCGCCACTCGTCCCAGGACTTGTCGCCGAAGACCACCGGCTTTCCGTCGACCGGCCAGTAGACGTTGCTTTTGAACACGACCTGCTCGCCGGGCTTGTCGCTGTACCCCTTCCGGAAGAACGCGCCCTCTTTCCAGAGGACGATGTTCCTCTCGAACGTGAAGCTCAGGTGGCCCTCGAGGCGGCTCCGGCCAATCTGCGCCTCGCGCGCGAAGGCGAGGACGTTGTTCCGCACCACGTTCTCCTTCCCGTAGTGCTGGTGGAGGCCGCCGTCCTTCGTGTTGTAGACGACGTTGTTCTCCGCGACGATGCCCGTCGAGCCCTCGTCGAAGTAGATCCCCCAGCCGCCGTAGTCGAAGGCGTCGACGTCGTGGATCAGGTTGTTCCGCAGCACCGTGCCGGGCGACGGCCCGAGCGTGTAGATCCCGCCCATGTCGGAGAGGACCCGCCGGCCCAGGTGGTGGATGTGGTTCTGCTCGATCACGTTCCCCTTCGCGGCGCTCTCCTTGTAGCCCCAGGTCCAGCCGACGGAGATGCCCGTGTAGAAAAAGTGATAGATGGAGTTGTGGGCGATAGTGTTCCCGCCGCTGTGGCAGACGAGGATGCCGCAGGCGCTCGGGTAGATCAGCCCGCCGTCGTGGATCCAGTTGTCGGCGATGACGTTGTCCCGCGCGGCGTTCTCCCCCGAGGTCCAGTCGCCGATCTTCAATCCGCCCGCGCCGAGGTCGCGGATCGCGTTCCGGGCGATCGAGATCTTGGATGACCCGGGGGCGATCTCGATCCCGGTGCTCCCGACGTGCTCGACCACGCCGTCTTCAAAGGAGCACGCCTCGGCGTTCTCGAAGACGATCGCGCCGGGCGCGGTGACGGCCGCCTGCGACGGCCCGCAGATCTCGGTCTCCTGGTTCTTGCGCGGCGGGCAGTAGGCCTCCGTGTGGGAGACGATCATCCCTTTCAGCGCCACGTGCTTCGCTCCCTCGAACCGGACGACATGGCGGAGCTGGGGAACGATCATCTCTGCGGTCGCGACATCCTCGCCCAGGCGGGGGAGGTAGTACACGATCCCTTCGCGCCGGTCCCAGTAGAACTGTCCCGGGGTGTCGAGCGCCTCGACCACGTTCTCGACCCAGTAGCGAGCGGGCTGATTCTTGATCGCCTCGGCCAGCCGGCGGATCGACTTCTTCTGGAAGGTGACGATCCGTTCCTTCTCGTCGAGGCCCTCGATGGGAAGCCGCTCCTCGTGCCAGAAGTGGAGCGCGACCACCTCGACGTCGGAGAGATTCGCCCAAGGCTTGAGGTCGCCGGCCTTGTAGCGGAAGCGCTTGGCGCCGTCGGTCTGCTTCGGGGTCTGGTCGAGCACCTCGTCGACCTGGAAGTACCCCTCCTTGGGGAGTTTCGTCCGCGTCGCCCGCCTCCCGTTGACGAAGAGCTGGCGCGTCTCGGGCGATTCGGCCGCCCACGTCGTCCGGCCTTCGACGCCGGCCAGCTTCCAGCCGCGGATCGGGGTCCCGCCGCTCAGGACGACCTTCTCGCCGGGGAACGCCGTGTAGGTGACGGTCGCCTCCGCGGTCCCCGAGTCCTCGACTTTGAACGTCAGCGGCTGCTCGAGGAAGTACGTGCCGGCGCGGACGAGGACGATGACGGGCTTCGTCGACTTCAGCTCGCGGACGGCATTGCGGGCCCGCTCCAGGGTGGCGAACGGGGCGGAGGCCGACCCCGAACCCGTGTCATTGCCCTCCGGGGAGACGGTGAAGGTCGCCTTCGGGGGATCCTGCGGGCCGGTCGAAATTCGCATGAGCGTCTCCGTGAGGATTCAAGTCCGCGGCGCGCGCGGTCGATAAAAACCATCAGGACAGCTGGAGGCGGGAACGATGACGAAGACACCGTTCGAGCTGGTGGGGAAGCGCGTGGTGGAGGGCGGGGTGGACCTCCTGTTCCGGTGCCTCGGATGCGAGGGCGAGGTCGCCCTGCGGGTGGCCGACGGGGACGAGCTGGAAGGGAAGCGCCTCGTCACCTGCGCCTGCGGCGCCCAGGTCAACATGTTCTTCGGCTCTCCGCGCATGGGCCGCCTGCTGGTCCAGGCCCTGAGGGCGGAGGGCGACGACCGTCCCCACCGCTGCCACTCGCCCCTCATGAACTGATAAGCCGGGTGCGGCGCACTCGGCTTATCACCTCGTTTTCCTGGGGCCCACCTTCGAGACGTCGATCGGCTGGAAGCCCAGCTTGAGGGCGGGGGAGTCGGGCTTGAGGGTGAAGTCGCCCTTGTCGGGGTCGACGAAGAGCGGGTCGGCGATGAGCGAATCCTTGTCGAGCCCCTTCTCCTTCCAGTCCGCGGGCAGCCCCTTCGTCCCGGCCGGGTTCCAGAAGAGGTTTTTCTCCCAGCGGAACGGGCCGCCCCCCCAGTCGCCCGAGAGGAGCTTCCCCTCCTTCCAGTAGACGATGTTCCGCTCGAACGTGAGCGTGAGGTGGGCCTCGTTCCGCGTCCGGGCGATCTGCGCCTCGCTGTTGAGCGCGAAGACGTTGTTCCGGAGCACGTTCTCCTTCCCGTAGTGCTGGTGGAACCCGTTGGACTTGCAGCGGTAGGCGATGTTGTTCTCCGCGAGGACGCCGGTGGACCCCTCGTCGAAATAGATCCCCCAGCCGCCGTACGTCGACGACTGGATGTCGTGGAAGACGTTGTTCCGGATCACCGTCCCGGTACAGGTTCCCAGCGTGTAGATCCCGCCCATGTCGGCCAGCATCCCGCGGCCGATATGGTGGACGTGATTCTGCTCGATCAGGTTCTCCTGCGCGCCACTCGGCCCGTAGCCCCACGACCAGCCGATCGAGAAGCCCGAGTAATAGGCATCGTGGATGTGGTTGTGGGCGAACGTGTTCTTCGAGCTGTGGCCCACCCAGATGCCGACGCCCGCAGGGTAGACAGACCCCAGGTCGTGGATGTGGGTGTCGGTCACGACGTTCCCCGTTGTCTTGTCCGCCTCGTCCTTGCGGATCGACGTCTCGCCGATCTTGATACCGCCCGCGCCCGCGTCGACGATCTCGCAGCCGACGACGTGGATGTCCTTGCAGCCCCGCGCGAACTCGATGCCGTAGCCGCCGACGTGCGCGACCGTGCAGTCCTCGAGCCGGATCGACGTCGCGCGATCGCCCCACACGGCGCCCGGGATGTCATAAGCGGCCTGGACGTCGGTGTATCCCTTCGGCCCCATCGACCAGTCGGAGTGGGCGAACGTGAGGCCCTTGAGCCGGACGTTCTTCGCGCCCTCGAAGCGGACGATCTGCGGGAGCGACGCAGCGATGACTTCGACCTTCGACGGGTCCTGCCCGTCGAAGGGCTTGTACGAGACGACGCCCGCCTTCGCGTCGAGGTACCACTCGCCCGGCTGGTCGAGCAGGTCGGCCGCGTTCTCCACCCAGTAACGCGGGTTGCCCTCGCGGTTCGATGGGGCGCATTTTCCCGCCAGCGTCACGGTCGTTCCGTCGATCGCGGCGATCGGCGAGCGCAGCTCGGCCCACGATTGCAGGACCACCACTTCGACGTCGCCGCGCGCGGCCCACCCAGGCTTGACGTCTCCCTCCTTCGCCTTGAACTTTGCCTGCGCGTCGAGCGAGACTTCACCCTGGACCCTTTGGATTTCGGACCGCGCCCGAGTCGCGCGGTTTCCGTCGACGAAGAGCTGGCGGAACGTGCCGGTTGCGGCGGCCGTCCAGAGGCCGTTCTCGCCCTTCTTCCATCCCGTGATCGGACGTCCGGCGCTCAAGATGGGCTTCTCGCCGGGGAAAGCGGCGACGAGGAGCCCGGAATCCTCGGCCTTGAACACCAGGGGTTCGGCCAGGAAGTACGTCCCGCCGCGGAGCACGATCGTGGCGGGCTTCTTCCGCTCGCGAGCCGCGTCGCGGGCACGTGTCACTGTCGCGAAGGGAGCCTCTTTCGTGCCGGGATTCGTGTCCTTGCCGGCGGGCGAGACGAAGAAGTCGGGCGGGGGATCACCCTGGGGAGAGAGGAAGATCAGGAGGAGCAGGCTCGCTCGCATGAAGGGTTCTCGCGGAGGGTCGCTCGGCCCGCTCCCACCCCGTCTCTCCAGGGCCGGCCACTAGTTACCATACACAATCGAGGGTCGCTCGAGTTCAGGATTCCACGGTCTACGGAAAAATTCGTCGAAACCCGTGGAAGAGGATCACGGGGTAGAGCGCGAGGTTTCGCAGCAGCGCGCGGAGCCACGAATAGCGGGGAGGAGGCGATTTTTCCGCGAGCGAGCGTGCGAGGCGGCGGAGATGGGTGGGTCCAAAGGGTCCGTCGGCGATCTTCGAGAGGAATTCCCCGGGAAGCCCCGGCTCACCGTGCCGAGCGCCGAGCCACGCGCCCAGGATGGCACCGATCGAGTCGGTGTCGCCGCCCGCGGAGATCGATTCCTGCAGGGCTTCGAGCGGACGGTCGCCGAATCGGAGGAGGCAGAAGAGCGCGAAGGGCACCGTGTGGACCACGAAGCCGGACGTCTTGAGGATCTCCGCCGCCTCCGCCGTCGTCGCGCCCTTCGCGGCGAGCGCGACCGCCTGGTCGAGAGCGGCGCCCAGCTGCGGATCGATCACGACCTTCCGCGCCTCCTCCGGGCCGGCCGCCACGAGTTCGGCCACGAAGAGCGCCCCTTGCACCGCGCGGTCGTCCGTATGCGTCACGCGGGCGAGCGCCTCGCCGAGCGCGCGTCGCTGGCCCGGCCGGTCGTGGAAGAATGCGCCGACGACGGCCGCGCGCATGGCCGCGCCGTTTCCGGCCGAGCGGACGCCGCTGGTGCGGAACCCGATCATGATCTTGAAGCACGAGCGCACCGTGGCCAGCCCGACTCCCCACGGCAGCCGCCAGAACCACCCGAGGAGCGAGCGACGGAAGGCGCGGATGCAGGCGTCCGGGTCGTCGGGGTGTCGTGCAAGGCTCTGCGCGACGAGGGCGGACTGCTCGGTGTCGTCGGAGACGAAGCCCATCCTGCCCAGGAGATGGAAGCGGTCGACGCGCCCGAATCGGCGGGCGATACGCCGCGCGGACATCCCTTCGCAGGGCAGTCCGAGCGCATCCCCGAGCGCGGTCCCCAGGAGGGTGCCGGTCAGTCGGTCCTTGGGATCCATTCCCAAAGGATACATCGGGCCGGCTCCGATCACTCCCGCGCGAGCGTGGCCGACTTCAGGAGGGGAATGGCCTTGCCGTCGGACTCGAGTTCGACCCGGTACTGTGCCCACGATTGCTTCTTGGGCAGCGCGATCGTCAGCGGAGACTTGTTCGCGGGCTTCCAAAGGGCCTTCGCGAGGTCCTCCGCCCGCTCCGCCGTGCGGAATTGGAGGCGGACCCCGGCGCCGGCGGTCTCCCAGGAGAGCGCGAGCTTGTCGCCGCCGTCGAATTTCACCGGCTTCGACGAGAACGATCCCTTATCTTCGATCGGGGCGGCGTAGATCCGCCCCTCGGCGCCCGTCCCCACGAAGAGCCGCCCGCGATACAGCGCCAGCGAGCCGCGGTGGAGCGGCCGGCCCTTCGGCGCCTGCCGGTCGAACTCCTTCGCGGGCACCCCCTCGTTCGTCACCCGCGTCCATTTGACCGCGTCCTCCGTCACGTTGACGTTCCCGTCGTCGCGGAGCCCGTAAAGCTTCGCGCCGTCGCGCCAGAGGGCGATGTACCCGGGCGTGTGCGAGAGCCACCTCTTCCCGTCGAACGTGTAGTAGAGGTCCGCGTTGATGGCGAGGATCTTCCCGGCGAAGACCATGAGCCCGCCGTTCCCGAGCTTCGGCTCGACCTTCTCCTTTTCGAATCGGACCGGGATCTCCTCCCACGACTTGCCGTCCCACGCGATCAGCTGGATGCCGCGCTCGCACGCGAAGAGCCTTCCCTGGTACTCGACCATGTCGAGCACGCGGCCGTTCTCGCGCGTTCGGCGGATCTCGGCCCACGTCTTTCCCTCGTCCGCGGACTCGAACACGCGCCCGTAGCCGGGCCACCAGTTCGGGTCCTTCTTCGCCGCCTCCGGGTCGAGGTCGCGCCACGAGCCCGAGACGTAAAGCCGGTCGCGGAAGCGGGTGACGTCCATGACGTGCCAGTTCTGCTGCGGCAGGAGGCCGAGCGTCTCCCAGTCGCGGCCGTCGAACGTGTGGACGAGGCGGGAGCGCTCCTCGAGCGGGAAGAACTCCGGGATCATCAGGCGGTCGCCCACCACGCGGATGTTGAGGAACATGGAGCTCTCGAAGTCGCGGAGTACGGTCCACTGGTCCTTCCCGGGCGAGTACTCGAGGACCTGGGCCCCTTTTGAGTAGGCCCACGGGGAGAGCTCCCACTGCCCGCCGAAGTCGAACGTGGTCGAGGCGAGCAGCCGCCCCTGCAGCACGACCATGTCCGTGATGACGTCCCACTTGGGCGCCTTGGCGTGCTCGCGGAGCTTCGAGTTGCGCGCGGCGAGCGTGATCTCGCCGGTGGCCGCGTCGACGTGGACGCGGTCGAGCTCCTGTGCCGACGATGCGATTAGGAAGAAGAGAAGGCCCGCCATCCTCTATCTAGACGCCCTCCTTCGCGCACTTCCTTGCCGGCGCTTCGGAGGGCAAGCGCCTACTTCGACAGCTTCACGTGCTGGTTGTCGATCTTCACGATGACATCGCCGTCCAGCACGGCCACCTGGTTGAGCTCGGGATGGTCCACGAGGAGCCTGAAGAACTCGTCGGAGTAGAACTTCACCTCCTGCGCCTTCACGTCCTCGGGCACGTCCGCCTCCTGCCACACGTTCTTCCTCTGGAAGAAGGTCCGGCGACCGACGTTCGCGATCGTCCTGGTTTCCACGTCCTTGCCGTGCTCGTCGCGGTACTTGCCGAACCCCCCTCCAGCGGTGGGAGCCGCGGCCTTGTCGGAGGTCTGGAGCGCCTTCTTGGCCTCGGCCTGCAGGTTGCCCTGCTGCCCGTCGCCCTTCTCGAGTTTCCGGAGTTCCTCGCCCGCGCGCCGCGCGTTGTCCTTCGCGTCGCCCAGGTGGGCGTCCTCGCGGATCAGGAACGAGGTGTACTCCGTGATGATGCCGTACTTGATGGAGATCGCCACGATCTCGTCGATCAGTTCCTTGTTCCGGCCGTAGAGCTGCATCTGGTCGATGATGTCGCCGATTTTCCGCTGGGCCCAGAGGCGCTCGACGAAGAACTTTCCCAGGCCCTCGGACTTGGCGTCGAACGAAGCCTCGACCTCAAACGTGCGCTCCTTCCCCTGGCTCATGCCGCCCAGGACCACTTTCTGGGTTCCCGAGCCTTCGAAGCGCCCGGTCATCACGATCTGCCCGCCCTTGAAGAGGTCGGGGATGGTGCGGGGGAGGACGTCCTTCACCTTGATGTCGCCCCAGCCGACCTTGAGGCTCGACAGCACCGGCGACTGGACCTTGGTGTAGAAGTTCGAGACCTTCTCCTCCAGGTTCTCCTTCGGCTTCACGTAGTCGGAGTCGCCCTTGTTCTCGCGGGCGAGCTTGTCGAGGAGGATCGTGTTGACGTCGTAGCCCACGCCGAAGTTGAAGAGCCGGACGTTCATCGTGTTGGCCGCCGTCACGTTCTTCACGATCGTGTTCGTGTCCGTCACGCCGTTCGTCGGCAGGCCGTCGGTCAGGAAGATGATCATCTTGAGCCGCTCGCCCTTCTCGAAGAGCGTGAGCGCCTGGAGGAGCGCCTCGTTGATGTTCGTCCCGCCCTGCACCTCGATCCGCTGGACGTGGCTGAGGGCCTTCTCCTTCTCGGCCTCGTTGAACGTCACGAGCTTCTCGGTGTACTTGTCGACGCCGCTCGAGAAGCTGACGATCCCGAAGCGGTCGCCCTCGTTGAGGCTGCGAAGGCAGAAGGAGAGCGCCTCCTTGGCCTGGCCCATCTTGTTGTCGGCGCGCATGCTTCCGGACTTGTCGATCACGAAGACGATGTCCTTGGACTCCACGGGCCCGTCGATCCGGATCGCGGGCGAGGCGAGGAGGAGGAAGTAGCCGGCCTGGTCGGCGACGGGCCGGTAGGTGAGGAGGTTCATCCCCACGACCGCCTCGTCGGCGGAGTAGTAGAGGTCGAAGTCGGTGCGGGGCAGGTCGCGCCGCGCAGACCACGTCGCGCGGGCGCTCGTCTCACTGGCGCGCTGGACGTCGACCGTGTGGGAGGGGGAGTAGACGGTCTTGATCTTCCCCTTGGACTTGATCGTGACCTCGACCTTCGCTTCCTCGAGGGGGAACTTGGAGAACTTCTCGGTGTTGAGCGGGTAGAGGTAGCGGACGAGGCCCGACTCCTTCTTGAGGAGCTCGGTGTACTTGATGCGGAGGCGCTTCTCCTCGTCGACGCCGACGGGGAAGACGCTGGTCCGGAAGACGCCCTGGCCGACGTACTCGAGGAGCGCGGGGTCGCGCTTGGAGCGGACGATCGAGTGGTAGATCTCGCGGGCCTTCGCCGCGTCCATGATCTCGCCGTCCATCTTCTTGTCGCCGACCCACATCTCGAAGCCGGTGATCGTGGCGCCGATCGGGACGGGGAAGAGATAGACCGCCTCGGCGGGGTGGCCCGAGACGTTGCGCAGCGTCTGGTCGACCTCGGTGACGGCGAGCTGGTCGTCGATCGAGACGGTGACGAGGTGGTTCTTGACGGCGAAGAAATCGGTCATGGGGCGCTCGCGCCGGTCGACGATCAGCCCGTCGGCGTAGGCGGCGGCGGTCATGAGGGCGAGGCAGAGGGCGGTGCGCATGGTGTAACCTCCGAACATGCCTCCTTGGACGCGGGGGATGGACTCGAGTTCCAAGAGATTCACCACAAGGGCACAAAGACACGAAGGACACAGAGAAAGAGACGAAAGGGGATATGGAGATGCAGGGAGACCAGGAGATGAATCCAATGTCCCCGGATCCCCAGCCCACTCCTTTTCTCCCTTCGGGATATAATCAGGGGACGATTTCACAGGGAGGGCGAATGGATCCCCTATCGCTGGACTGGGGCGGGGCGACGGCGGAGTTCCAGAACGACGAGGCCAAGAGCGCCGTCCACATGTTCGCTCACGACCTGACGACGCCCGAGCGGGTGGAGCGGGCGCTCCGCTACGCGGAGGCGCGACTGGCGTGGTGCGGAAAGAAAATGGCGGGATTCACGCAGGAGGTCTGGTTCGACGAGCGCGAGCAGCAGGTGGCGGCCGGCGCGCGCGAGAAGATCAAGACGGCGCTGAAGGACCGCGCGGCGGGTCTCATGTTCATGTCCGAAGGGGGGGAGTGAGATGGCCTACACGCTGGTCGCGGAATCGCCGAAGCCGGTCGACTGGGCGGCCCTGCACGCGGCCGTGAAGCCGATCCGGAAGCGGGTCGAGGTCTTCCCGGTCCCCGCGTCGAACGGCTTGGGGATGTCGGTCGGGCAGCGCCTCCGGAACGACCTGGCTTGGGAGGAGTTCACGCAGCTGCTCGAGATCCTGAAAAAGTTCGAGATGGAGGTCTACGATCTCCAGACCGGGACGAAGGTCGATCCGGGCGCCCTGGATGCCCTGAAACAGCACTTTATCGTGGAATAAGGCCCCGGGCGGGGTGTCCATCCTGTTGGATATTCAAATAGTCATTCGCCGTTGGGATATCGATAACTGGGGAGGCGAGCCATGACCGCGATCCTTCTGCTGGCACTCCTGGCCGGGGACGACAAGGCCGCGTCCGACGCGATCACGAAATTCAGCACCGACTACAAGGCCAAGGAGACGGACGCCAAGGTCAAGGCGATCGAGGAACTGGCCTTGGTCCAGCACGACAAGATCACGGTCAGGCTGTCGTCGCTCTTCACCGCCGAGGAGAAGGCCGTGCGCATCGCGGCCGCCAAGGGGCTCGGCGCCCGCACCGAGGACAAGGACAAGAAGAAGGCCTCCCTGATGCTCGGTTCCTTCATCAAGCCCAACGAGAAGACTCCCGACGTCCTGACCGCGATCCTCGAGGCCATCGCTAAGCTGGGTGACGACAGCGCCCTGCCCGAGGCCCACAAGCTGATCGAATCCGACATCCTCGACGTGGCCCAGGGGGCGGTGAACACGGCCGCGGCCATCAAGAGCAAGACCTCGTTCGAGCCGCTCATCAAGCGCCTGAAGGAGGCCGACGAGATTCTCAAGCCGCGCGATCCGCAGGCGGCGGGGGGCAAGGGCGGCGCGGGCGGTTTCGGCGGCCGCATGCTGGGCGGTCCCGGCGGCAAGGGCGGCACGACCGGCACGGGCGACAGCCAGCTGACGTTCAAGGAGCGTCGCGATCTCGCCAAGGCGATGCAGACGCTCATCAAGAAGGTGCTTGCAGAAATGGCGGGCACGAATTGCGAGGACGGCAAGGACTGGGAAGCCTGGTGGAAGGAACACCAGAACACCTGGAAGGCCGCGAAGTAGCGGTCAGTCCCCGCGTCGGCTCCACGTCAGGGTCCAACCTCCGGGTCCGTTGCAGATCCAGATGACATCCGGAGGCTCGATCCCCTCCCTGAAATCCAGTTGCACTCCCTGGATCCACTCCGGAATCCAATCGGGCCGTCCATCCAGGCGGACCCGGCCCCCCTGTTCAGGCGAGTCCGCCCTCATCCGGGGCGCAAGGAAGTAGGGGAATACCAGGTGGATATGTTTCTGGGAAAGGTGGCAGATCTCGGAGGGGAGGAATCGCGACCAAAACCCGTGGGTCCAGAGATGGGGGAGAAAGCGGGCCACAAGGTCCCGCCGTTCCACGAACTTGCCATCCCCGTTCTCGAATCCCCAATGCTCGGCCCGGCCCCGTACGAACCCGCCGTACGAGAGGAACCACCGCGATGCCCCCTCCGACTCCTGCTCCGCGCCTACAGCCCCGATCATCATGAGGCAGAGAAACGGCGTAAGCAGCGCCTTCATCCTTCACCCGCTCCGACAGGATCCAAAGGGATAAACACCGGGAGCGCGGAGGGTCGCTCCGCGCTCCCGGGGAACTCCGGCGTTACTTCGAAGCTCCTTCGAACGTGAAGCCCTTCTTGCCCGCCTGTTCGTGGATCGTGCGGCGGACCGCCTCGTCGAACGCGCTGTCCTGGGTCAGGTTCCGCGCCTTCATCTCGGCGTCGATGAACTTCTGCCGCTTGACGGCCAGTTCATTGGTTTCCTTCTGGATCGCGTCGCGCTCGGCCTGCTTCTTCGCGAGGTAAGCCTTCCTGGCCTCGAGCGTCATCTCCTGGAGCTCCTTCGGCAGGTCCTCCTTCTTGACCTCCTCGAGTTTGAAGTCCTTCTGCTTCGCGGCGTCGACGAGGTCCCAGGACGCGCAGTTGTAGCCGGTCCAGCACTTCGCGACCGCGCGCTGCGCGAGGTTCGACGAGCCGCCGTTCCCGAGCGAGTTGCCGTCCTGCGCCGACTGGTTGGCCTGGCCCGCCGTGCCCTTCTTCCCGAACGGCACGTACGTCCCGTTCAGCTTCGTGTTGAGCTCCAGGAGCGTCTTGTCCATCGGCGTCTCGATCGTGATCGCGCCGCCCGAGAGATCGATCTGTGTGTAGACGCCGTCGGCGAGCTTCGCCATCTCCCGCCACGTCCGGAGCTCCTCGGGCGTCCCCTTCCCGGCGTAGATCGCGTTCACGGTGATGTCCTTCTTGACCGTCTCCGGCACCGTCTGGGTGTAGTGCAGCGGGGGCGGCCCCTGCAGGGCCGTCTCGTTGCCGACGACGAAGATGATCTTGAGCGCGCCCTTTTCGGTGCTCCAGGCCATCTCGTCGGTCGCCTTCTTCACGGCCCAGCCGACCCACTCCTCGCCCCAGTTCTCGACCTTGTAGGTCACGAGGTCCGCGTAGACCTTGTCGAGGTCGTCCGTCAGCGGAAGCATGAAGGAGTGCTTGTTCTCGTCGCCGTAGCCGATGAGGCCGATCCGGAGCGCCGGCGTCGGCTTGGACTTGGCGATCTCGCTCACCATCGCCCAGATCTTCTGCTTCGCGGTCTCGATCACGCCTTCCATGCTGCCCGAGCGGTCGATGCAGAAGACCACGTCGACGCGGGCCTTCGCGTCTTCGTTGCCGCGGACGGGAAGCGCCGCAAACGCCAGCGCCAGGGTTGCGATCAGCGTCTTCATACGATCCTCCTAAGCTTCAATCCGATACCAGTTGTTCCGGTGCTGGAAGGTGACGTTGTTTCCGAGGGCGAGGATGGGCGCGGTCTCCGGGTTCTCCCGGACGAACTGGAAATACTCGTCGCTCCCGAAGCGGATGGACTGGACCTTCTGGGCGGCGAAGGTCGCCTCCGACCAGCCGGCCTTGCCGTTCCCGAAGGCGCGGTTGCAGACGAGTCGCTGCTCCTGGAGCGTCTGGGCGATGGCCTTGGCGTCGGTGCCGCGGCCGAGCGCCCCGTTGCAGGCGTAGAGCTGGGCCTCGTGGTTCCCCGCGTTCCGCCAGGCCATCTGGTTGCCGACCCGCTGGTTGTCCTCCTGGCCGGTGAACTTGGCCGCCTGCGAGGCCTTGAGCTGGTTCACCACCTGCGCGGTGGGGGTGTCCTCCGTCATCAGGCTCGAGGTGTAGGGAGTCACGATCCCGTACCGCTTGGCGACCTCGACGATGTGGTCGACCAGTTCCTTCGACGCACCGCGCTCGCGGATCTCGTCGATCAGGAAGTCGATCTTCTGGATCGCCCAGAGACGCGCGACGAAGGCGTGGCGCGGGTCGGGAGTGGCGGCGAGGTCGTAGGTCCGGCGCAGCTCCCGGCCGTTCTCCCAGCCGGTCAGGTGGACCTTGGAGGGCGGGACGCCGCGGAAGCGGCCATAGACCGTCAGCTCGCCGCCCCGGAAGAGATCGGGCAGCCGCTTCGGGTGGATTTCGGTGACGTTGCCCTCGAACGTCAGCGTGGGATTGACGAGGACCGGCGTGCCGACGCGGCGCGCGAAGTTCTCGACGACGAGGGCCAGCTCCTCCTTCGGGGCGACGTACTGACGATCGCCGCCGGTCTCGATCGCGAGCCGGTCGAGGAGCTGCGACTGGACATCGGTCCCGACGCCGAAGCAGAAGACCCGGCCGTGGAGGGCCTTGGCGAGGGCCACGAGCTTTTTCGGGTCGCGCTCGCCGATGGTCGGCATGCCGTCGGAGATGAGGACGATGCTCGTCGTCCCGCCGCGGAGATAAATATCCTGGGCTTCCTTGAAGGCCTCTTCGATGTTCGTGCCGCCGCGGGCGCGGATCGTGTCGATCCAGGCGATCGCGTCGGCGCGCGCCTTTTCCGTTGCGTGGGGGGCCTTGCCCGAGTACTTCTGGGCTTCGGTCCCGAAGGTCACGATGTCGAAGCGGTCCTTGTCGGTCAGCGTCGCGACGAACTTCTTGAGCGCCGCGCGCGCCTGGTCGATCTTGCCCTCCTCGTTCATGCTGCCCGAGGTGTCGAGGAGGTAGAGGATGTTGCGCGCCGGCTGGTCCTCCCATTTGACTTCCGAGGGCGGCGTGAGCGTGAGCATGAACGCTCCGTCCTCGCCGTCGGGCGTGGCGATGAGTGTCGCGCCGAGCTCGTCGTCGCCCAGCGTGTAGTAGAACGTGAAGGGCCCGTTCGCGACGTAGTCGCGCTTCTCGTACGTCAGCCGCGCCTCGTGGGCGTCCTTGCGGGCGACGTTGACCGCGTGCGTGGGCGAGAAGACGCTCTTCACAGCGCGGCTCGAGGAGATCGTCGCGTCGATCGACACCCGGCGGATCGGCTTCTGGAAGGAGGAGGGGGAGGCGTTGAGGGTCTGGACGCGGACGATGCCGTCCTGCGCGCGGAGGGGCTCGATCGTCTCGATCTCGACCTCGAAGTCGCTCCGGGGCGGGAGCGGGAAGATGCGGACGCGGAGGAGCTTCGAGCCGTAGTACTCCAGGAGCGCCGGGTCCTTCTTCTTCCGGACGATCTCCTCGTAGATCTTCCGGGCCTTCTCCTGGTCGAGGATCTCGCCCTCGGCCGCCTTCCCGCCGATCTTGACGGCGAAGCGGTCGACCTTCTGGTCGGGCTCGAGATCCATGAAGAAGGTGGCCTCGGCGTTCGGCGCGGAGTTCGGGTTGTGGAAGACCATGCGGAACTTCTTCGTCGCGACGTTCTCGCGGATCTCCATGCGCGCGTGGGTCTCCAGGAGCTCGACGAGCCCCGGCTGTTCGGTGAAGACCCTTCAGGCGTCGGCGGGGCGGGGCAGGTTGAGCGAGACGGCGGCGAGGGTCGCCAGGGCGAGGATCATGCTTTTCATGGGCTACCTCCGGAAGTACGACCACTCGACGGTGAACTCGCAGGTCTTGCCGGATTCGAGCACGGCCTTCCAGTCGGCCTGGAACATGCCGTTGACCGAGTGCCACCAGTGGGGCCACGAGCTCATGGCATAGCGCTCCCACGGCAGCGCGGCGAAGTCGAACGCCTCGGTCGTGCCGCCGTTCTGCACCTTCTCGACCTGCCCGAAGAAGACGCGGTCGATCTCGACGGCGAGCGGCTCCTTGCGGTGGCTCACGAGGCAGACCGTGCCCTTCATAAAGACCTGCGAGTAGTCGTAGCCGTCGATCCGGACGTTGTTCGTGCGGTTCTGCTCGACGTCGTGGGTGCGGACCGCCACGTCGGCCAGCTCGGCCATCGGGAGCACCGTCTGCCCGCCCGCGGGGGTGAAGCGGAGGAGGTCCTGCGAGAGCGCGCGGCCGTCGCGCACGATCATCGCGGGGCCGGTCGTCCACGGGACCGTACCGGCGTTGCGGAGGCGCAGGCCGTGCATGACCTTCGGGGAAAGGAGCGCCAGGCGGAGCTCCTCGGAGCGGTCCATCCCGACGGATCGGGGCGGCGTGGGCGCGATGTTCAGCGTGTAGACGTCGTCGTACCCGAACGTCCCCTCGAAGACCGGGAAGCTCGCGCGCTCGCCCTTCTTGATCGTCACGTGCGGGCGCGAGTAGAGGAAGAACTCGTCGGCCGAGCTGCCTTTGGCGAGGAGGTCCATCGACGGATCGACCGCCGGCCCGCCCGGGCGCGGGTCGCCGTACGCGGCGACCTGGCTCGCGACGGAATTGCTGAGGAACTGCTGGCCCCCGTGCCGGAGGTAGGGTGCCACGTGCGCCGCGGCCTCGCGGAGCGCGAGCGGCGAGAGCGAGTCCTTCATCAGGAAGTTCGGGATGCCCACGACGAGCGAGGCGCTGATGTCCTTCAGGTCGGCCAGGTCGTTGACGACCGTGGCCTGCAGCGCGAGGCGGACCTTCTTGTCCGCGAGGAGCTCCGCGCGGTACTCGGGGATCCAGCGGAGCCCCTTCTGGACGTAGACGAAGCGGAGCGGGACGGGATTCGCGACGTCCGCGTCGACCGCGACTTTGACGAGGATGCGGCGGCGGACGACCTTCACCGTGCGCTCGATCGGGGTCTCCTTCCTGAGGCGGATCGACGTCACGTTCGCCTTGCGGACGATCTCGAGTCCGGCCGGGGTCCGGACGTGGAGCGTCTCGCCGGGGAGAAAGTCGGCGGGCGCGTCGGCGGTCGCGCGCTCGGGCGCGGCCTTCGGAAGATCGATGATCGTCCCCTCGAGCGTGCGGGAGGGGCCGGAGTCGTTGAGGGTCAGGACGGCTTCCAGGCCGACCGCCGCCTCGAGGGACTCGACGAGGGTGAGGCACGGCCGCTTCTGGTCGACCACCTCGAAGCCTGCGCGGACCGCCTCGACCTTCGCCTTCGGAGTCCCGGCGAAGACCCAGAGGGTGCCGAGGATCGCCTCGGGCACGTCGAGGGTCACGACCCAGCCGCTCTTGGGGGGGATCGTCGCCTCGGAAACGACGAACGCGTGGCCGTCCTTGAAGATCGCGGCCTCGCGGGGCTCGGCCTTGACCGGCGTCGCCGTCGGGTCAAGCTCGTCCTGGGCGGCAAGGACGGCGGGGATCATGAGCAGCGCGAGGGTCAGTGTTTTCATGCCCTCCCGCAGAGCAATCCCGGTGCCATCCAAGTGTTAACGAAATCGCGCCGCGATTTCGTTAACACGTGTATCCGATCCGATACGCCGGCTGTATCCGGCTAGATACCCCTTCGACTCGACCGCCTCCGGCGGACTCGCTCAGGGCAAGCCGAGCTGCTTGATGAGCCGGGCGAGGTAGGTGCGCTGGAGACCGAGGGCCTCGGCGGCCTTCGTCTGGTGTCCGCCGAAGCGGGCGAGGGTGTCGCGGATCAGGCGGCGGCGGAAGTCCTCGACCTGCCCGTGGAACGAGTCGGAGGGGAGCGAGGAGGAGAAGAGGATTTCAGGCGGGAGATCTCCCGGCGTGATCTCGTCCCCGTCGAGCAGCGCCGTCGCCCGCTCGATCGCGTTCCGAAGCTCGCGGACGTTGCCCGGCCAGTCGTAGCGCTCTAGGGCCTCGAGCACGCCGGGCGCGAACCGGAGGGAAGGCTTGAGTTCCCGGATGAAATGCCCGGCGAGCGGACGGACGTCGCCGCGCCGCTCGCGGAGAGGCGGGAGCGTGATCGAGATCACGTTCAGACGGTAAAAGAGGTCTTCCCGGAACTTCCCCTCGGTGACGCGCCCTTTGAGATCGCGGTTCGTCGCGGCGATGACGCGGACATCGACCCGGAGCGTCTCCGTCCCGCCGACCCGCTCGAACTCGCGCTCCTGCAGCACGCGGAGGAGCTTCGCCTGCATCGCGGGAGAGATGTCGCCGATCTCGTCGAGGAAGATCGTCCCGCCGTGCGCGAGCTCGAACTTTCCCGCGCGGCGCGCGTGGGCGCCGGTGAAGGCCCCCTTCTCATGGCCGAAGAGCTCGCTTTCGAGGAGCGTCTCCGAGAGCGCCGCGGCGTTGACCGCGACGAACGGCCCCTCGCGGTGGATGAAGCGGGCGATCACCTCCTTGCCCGTTCCGGTCTCGCCGGTCACCAGCACGGTGGACTCGGTCGGTGCCACCTTGCGGGCGCGCGCGAGCACTGCCTTCAGCGCGGCGGACGCGCCGATCAGTCCGCCGGTTCGCGCGTCGAGCTCC
>JBGPCZ010000028.1:0-46583 GCA_041482015.1 Planctomycetota bacterium
AGTCCGCCGTGCGCTCGGAGGGCGCCCGGTACTCGGGCGTCTCCCGCGTGAACTCCATGAATCCCGTCGGCTTCCCCATGTCGCTAATCCAGAAGAAAGACAGCCGCAGAGGCGCGGAGACGCAGAGAAGACTCCCTGATCATCCCCAAGACCCCCGGCTGCCGGCTCCTATTCAGATTCTCCGCTCCGCGACTCTGTGCCTCTGCGGCTGTATTTAGTTTCCCCCGACGCGGGCGGCGTCCTTGGCGTTCATCTCGAACGCCGCCATCTCGGCCTCGTCCTCGGAGAGCCCGAGCGCCTTCACCTTCACCTCCGCCTCGAGCGCCCGCTTGAAGTCGTGGGGGAAGACCTTGACGAACTTCCCGAGCATCGTCTCCCAGAGCGCGAGCACCTTCCACGCCCTCTGGCTGTCGGTCAGGTCCGCGTGCTTCCGGACGAGCATCCGGATCTTCCACGCCTCCTCGGGGTCGTCCAGCGGGTAGAGGCCCACCATCGACTTGTTGCAGCGCGAGGAGAACGTGCCGTCCTCGTCGAGCACGTAGGCAAAGCCGCCCGACATGCCCGCGGCGAAATTCCGCCCCGCCGGGCCGAGCACGACCACCTTGCCGCCCGTCATGTACTCGCAGCCGTGGTCGCCCACGCCCTCCACGACCGCCGTCGCCCCCGAATTCCGCACCGCGAAGCGCTCGCCGGCCATGCCGCGGATGTACGCCTCGCCGTCGGTGGCGCCGTAGAGCGCCACGTTGCCGATGATGACGTTCTCCTCCGCCGCGAAGGTCGAGCCCGCCGGCGGCATCACGATGATCTTCCCGCCCGAAAGGCCCTTGCCAACGTAGTCGTTCGCGTCCCCCTCGAGCAGGAGCGTCAGGCCCCGCGGGACGAACGCGCCGAAGCTCTGCCCCGCCGAGCCCTGGAAGTGGAGGTGGATCGTGTCGTGGGGGAGCCCCTTGTAGCCCCACTTCCGGGTGACCTCGCTGCCGAGGATCGTGCCCACCGTCCGGTTCACGTTCCGGATCGGGAGCGTGGCGCCCACCGAGTCCCCCTTCTCGATCGCCGGCCGGCAGAGGGGGAGGAGCGTCTTCTTGTCGAGCGTCGCGTCGAGACCGTGGTCCTGCTTCTGCGAGCAGAAGCGCCCCACCTCGGCGCCCACCGGCGGCTGGTAGAAGATCTGCGAGTAGTCCAGCCCCTGCGTCTTCCAGTGCTCCACGGCGTTCTTCATCTCGACCCGGTCGGTGCGGCCGACCATCTCGTCGAGGTTCCGGAACCCGAGCTTCGACATCAGCTCGCGGACCTCCTGCGCGATGAAGCGCATGAAGGTGACCACGTGCGCGGGGTCGCCCGTGAACTTCGCGCGCAGCTTCGGGTCCTGCGTGGCCACGCCCACGGGGCACGTGTTCAGATGGCAGACGCGCATGAGGATGCAGCCGAGCACCACGAGCGGCGCCGTCGCGAAGCCGAACTCCTCGGCGCCGAGCAGCGCGGCGATGACGACGTCGCGGCCGGTCTTGAGCTGCCCGTCCGCCTCGACGACGATCCGGCTCCGGAGATTGTTGAGAACAAGCACCTGCTGGGTCTCCGCGATGCCGAGCTCCCAGGGGATCCCCGCGTGCTTGATCGACGTGAGCGGCGACGCGCCCGTCCCGCCGTCGAAGCCCGAGATGAGGACGACGTCGGCCTTCGCCTTCGCGACGCCCGCCGCGATCGTCCCGACGCCGACCTCGGCGACGAGCTTGACGCTGATCCGCGCGCGGTCGTTCGAGCACTTGAGGTCGTAGATCAGCTCGGCCAGGTCCTCGATCGAGTAGATGTCGTGGTGCGGCGGCGGCGAGATCAGGCCCACGCCCGGCGTCGCGTGCCGGACCTTCGCGATCCACGGGTAGACTTTCGTGCCCGGCAGCTGGCCGCCCTCGCCGGGCTTCGCGCCCTGGGCGATCTTGATCTGGAGTTCCTGCGCGTTCACGAGGTACGTGCTCGTCACGCCGAAGCGGCCGCTGGCGACCTGCTTGATGGCGCTGTTCCGCGAGTCGCCGTTCGCGTCCTTCACGTAGCGCGCGGGGTCCTCCCCGCCCTCGCCGGTGTTGGACTTCCCGCCGATCCGGTTCATCGCGATGGCGAGCCCCTCGTGCGCCTCCTTCGAGATGGATCCATAGGACATCGCGCCGGTCTTGAACCGCTTCACCATCGAGTCGACGCTCTCGACCTCGTCGATCGGCACGGGCTTCTCCGCCCATTTGAGGTCCATGAGCCCGCGGAGCGTACAGAGCCGCTTCGACTGGTTGTTGACGAGCTCGCTGTACTCCTGGAAGACCTTGAAGTTCGAGGTCCGGCAGGCGTACTGGAGCCGGTGGATCGTCTCGGGATTGAAGAGGTGCTGTTCGCCGTCGCGGCGCCACTGGTACTGGCCCCCGGCCTCGAGCACGTGGCCGTTGGCCGACCGGTCGGGAAACGCGCGTTCGTGGCGCGTCCGGGCCTCGCGGGCGACCACGTCCAGGCCGATGCCGCCGACGCGGCTCGCGGTCCACGTGAAGTACTTGTCCACGAGGTCCTGGCCCAGGCCGATCGCCTCGAAGATCTGCGCGCCGCGGTAGCTCTGGATCGTGGAGATCCCCATCTTGGAGATGACCTTCACGATCCCCTTCTGGACCGCCTTGATGAAATTCTTCACGCCGTGGCCGTAGTCCGTCGCGATCGCCCGGTCCCGGCAGAGCGAGTGGATCGTCTCGAACGCGAGGTACGGGTTGATCGCCGCCGCGCCGTAGCCCAGGAGCATCGCGAAGTGGTGGACCTCGCGGGGCTCGCCGGTCTCCAGGAGGATCGCGACCCTCGCGCGGCTCCCCTCGCGGATCAGGTGGTGGTGCACGCCCGAGACCGCCAGGAGCGCCGGGATCGGCGCGTGCGCGCGGTCGACGCCCCGGTCCGAGAGGACCAGCAGGTTCGTGCCCTGCGCGACCGCGTCGCTCGCCCGCTCGCAGAGCTCCTCCATCGCCCGCTCGAGGCCGTCGCCCCCCTCCCCCGCGGGGAAGAGCATGGGAAGCGTCGCCGCCTTGAAGCCGTGCCAGCCGTCCAGCCGCCGGAGCTTCTCGAGCTCCTCGTTCTTCAGGATGGGGCTCTTGAGCTTGATGTGGCGGCAGGACTCGGGCCTCGGGTCGAGCAGGTTCCGCTCGGGCCCGATCGTCGTGTCCGTCGCCATGATGATCTCTTCGCGGATCGCGTCGACGGGCGGGTTGGTGACCTGCGCGAACAGCTGCTTGAAATAGTTGTAGAGCAGCTGCGGCTTGTCGGAGAGCACCGCGAGCGGCGTGTCCGTGCCCATCGAGCCGATCGGCTCCACGCCGTCGGCGGCCATCGGCGAGACGAGGATCTTCACGTCCTCGGTCGTGTAGCCGAACGCCTGCTGCCGGGCGAGGACGCCCTTCGGGTCCGGGTCCTTGACGGCGGGCGCGGCGGGCACGTCCTCGAGCGAGACCAGGTTCTCGTCCAGCCACTTCCGGTAGGGCTTCTCGCCCGCGATCCGCCTTTTGAGCTCCTCGTCGCCCACGATGCGGTGCTCGTTCAGGTCGACGAGGAACATCCGGCCGGGCTGGAGGCGGCCCTTCACGCGCACGCGGTCGGCGGGGATGTCGAGCACGCCGACCTCGCTCGCGAGGACGACCAGGTCGTCCTTGGTCACGTAGTAGCGGGCGGGGCGGAGGCCGTTGCGGTCGAGGACGGCGCCGATGCGCCGGCCGTCCGTGAAGGCGATGAGGGCGGGCCCGTCCCACGGCTCCATGAGGGTGCCGTGGTACTCGTAGAACGCCTTCTTCTCGGGGCTCATCGACTCGTGGCCCGCCCAGGGCTCGGGGATCATCATGATCGCCGAGTGCGGGAGCGTGCGGCCCGTGAGCGTGAGCGTCTCGAGCGCGTTGTCGAACATCGCGGAGTCGCTGCCGTCGGTGTCGATGACGGGCATGATCTTCCCGATGTCGCCGCCGAAGAGCGGGCTCTCGAAGAGGCGCTCGCGCGCGTGCATCCAGTTGATGTTCCCGCGGAGCGTGTTGATCTCGCCGTTGTGCGCGAGGTAGCGGTACGGGTGGGCGCGCGCCCAGTTGGGGAACGTGTTGGTCGAGAAGCGCGAGTGGACGAGGGCGAGGGCGCTCTCGACGTCGGGGTCGGAGATCTCGGGATAGTACGACGTGATCTGGCTGGACTTGAGCATCCCCTTGTAGACGATCGTCTTCATCGAGAGGCTGGGGATGTAGAACATGCCGCGCGCGGGGATCGACGAGGCCTTGACGGCATTCTCGACTCGGCGGCGGATGACGAAGAGCTTGCGCTCGAAGCCCAACTCGTCGCCCAGCGCGTCGGAGCGGCCGATGAAGACCTGCCGGATGGCGGGCTCCGCCGCCTTCGACGTGGGGCCGAGCCCGGAGTTGTCCGTGGGCACCGTGCGCCACCCCAGGACCCACTGCCCCTCCTCGAGGACGATCTTCTCGAAGACCGCCTCGCACTGCCGGCGGGCCGACTCCTCCTTCGGCAGGAAGACCATCCCCACGCCGTACTCGCCCGGCTTCGGCAGCGCGAGCTTGAGCTTCGCGGCCTCGCGCGCGAGGTACTTGTGGGGCGTCTGGATGAGGACGCCGGCGCCGTCGCCCGTGTTTTCCTCGCAGCCGCAGGCGCCGCGGTGCTCGAGGTTGAGGAGCACCTGGACCGCCTTCGACACGACGTCGTGCGACGGGCGCGCCTGGAGGTCGACCACGAATCCGACGCCGCAGGCGTCGTGCTCGAACTGGGGGTCGTACAGGCCCTGCTTGGGCGGTTCCATCGGATGCGTCATCGGCCACCCTTGGAGACCGGCGTCCCGCCAGCGAAGGCGCCCGCGACCGGTCCCTCTTCGGACGCCGGATCGTCGGGCTGTCTCAGGAGTTCGATGAAGGCCCGGGCGCTGGCGCCCGGCCCCGGGCTGCGCCGGTGGATGATGGCGAGCGGGCGCACGAAGCGGGCGTCGCTGAGCGGCACCGCGGCCAGCGTCCCCGTCTCGATCTCGCGCCGGAGGGCCGGGAGCGGCAGGAGCGCCACCCCGGCGTTGATCTCGATGGCGTCCTTGATGTTCTCGATGTTGTCGAACTCGAGGACGACGTCGACCGCCGCGCCGTGCGCGCGCAGGAAGCGGTCGACCTGCTTGCGGATGACGAGGTCGCGGTCGAAGCCCACGTACTTCTGCCCCGCGAGCGCGGCGGCCTTCACCCGGCGCCGGGCCACGAAGGGGTGCGACGGGGCGCACGCCAGGACCATCTCCTCCTCGCGCCACGCCAGCGCGGTGAGCTTGCGCGTGCGCCGCGGAAAGGAGACCAGGCCGAAGTCGGCGGTCCCCTCGAGCGACTTCTCCACCACGCGGTCCGGGTGGAGGTACTCGATCTCGACCCGCGCCTCCGGATGCTGCGCCGAGTATCGCTGCACGTACTGGCTCATGTCGCGCAGGCCCACGGAGTAGATCGCCGCGACGCGCACCGTCCCGGTGATCCGCTCCCCGACGTTCCTCACCGAGGCCTCGACGGCCTGGTACTCGTCCACCAGCTTCCGGCAGCCGTCGTAGTAGGCCTGGCCCTGGCGCGTGAGCTGGAGCGGCCGGCGCGAGCGGTCGACGAGAAGGACGCCCAGGCGCTTCTCGAGCTGGTTGACGATCTGGCTCACGGCCGACTGCGAGATGCCGTTCGCGGCCGCCGCGGAGGAAAAGCTCCGCTGCCGGGCCACGTCGCAGAACACCTTGAGCGACTCGAACTGCATCCCGCCATCCTAGTATTTACCCATCTAATGTCAATAAAATCATAAATAAACTAGGCTTATGTGATGGGCCGGGGGTGCGGGGCGACGAAACCGGCGCCTCCCGGAGGCGGCCATTGCAAGTGGTTGGTTTCAAATGTCTTACGAATTTAGAGAAGCCGGAGGGGACGTGGCCGCTCGATGGGCGAGCCCACGCCCGGCCTCCTCATGGTGGGGATGCGGCTCCTGGACGAGGGGCGCGAGGCGTTTCTACCGGGAAGGATCGTCTCGCTCCTGGACGACCGGGTCGAGCAGCTCCTTGGAGGCCTTGCCGCGCCAGCGGTCGATGAACTCGTGGGTCATCGCCGGGTCCGAGACGAGGCACTCGCGGATCGCCGCCCGGATCGCCTCCCGCACCTCCTCCGCGCGGTCGCGCATGAGCGGCTCGCAGAGCTGGAGCGCGGCCTCGGCGTCCCCCATGTGGCGCGCGCGGAGGATCGACGCCATCACCGCCGCGCGGCGCTCCCACGGGTTCTTCGAGAGCGTCCAGTGCTTGAGGACGCGGCACCACGAGCGGTCGCGCTTGACCAGGCGGCCGAGCAGCTCGACGGCGATGCCGTCCCCGTGGTCGGCCGAGCGCACGCCGCGGATCCAGTCCTTGAGGATCGTCCAGTGCTCCGGGAGCAGCCGGCGCCCGAGCGAGGCCACCATGTGGATCGCCACCCACCGCTCCTCGTGCCACGGGCTCTTCCAGAGCCGGCCCGCCAGCCGGAAGAGCGGCGCCAGGTCCCGGTCGCGGCGGTGGCGGCGGGCCACCTCGCGCGCCAGCGCGCGGACGTCGGGCGGGATGACGCCGTGGAAGCGGTGCGGAGAATGGAGCGCCTGCTTCGCGAGCCGCGCCGCGCGAGGATCGGCCCTCTCGCGGAGACGGCGGCGCACCTCGTCGAATTCGGTGTTGGGCAAGGATGGAGTCCCCGGTCCGACCCTATTATAGCCGGTGGGGCATCAGCGGATCTCGCGGAGGTACTTCCCGGCGGGCGTGAACACTTCGAGGCGGTTGTTGTCGCTGTCGGCGACGACGAGGTTTCCGTCGGCGTCCCACGCCAGGTCCTTCGGATCGATGAACTGCGATTCGCCCTTTCCGTACGAGCCGAACATGAACTTGAACCGCCCGTCCAGGTCGGTGACCTGGATGCGGGCGTTCGCCCGGTCCGTGATGTAGAGCGACGTCCCGTCGCGCGACACCAGGATGTAGTCGGGCAGGCGGAACTGTCCCGGCGAATCGTGGTGGAGATAGTCGGCCGCGCTCCCGCCGGCCGCCGCGAGCGCAAAGATCGCGAGCGCCCCCCACGCCGCCTTCGACTTCTTCAAAAGGAGCAGGAGCGCGAAAAGTCCGATCCCCCCCGGGATCGCGATCCAGCAGAGGAGCGGGAACACGGCCGCGTGCCCGATCCGGAAGAGTTCCTTCCCCTCCTTTGAATAGCAGGCGATGTAGTTCCGCTTGTCGAGCGCCACGTAGACCCGGTCCTTCCAGACCGTGACGGTCTGCGGGTCCTGCGGCACCTCGAACATCCGGAGGAATTTTCCGTCCTTGTCGAAGATGTTGATCCGCCGGTTGTGTTCATCCGTCACGTAGAGGTCGCCGTTCGCATCGCGGCAGAGCCCCTCGGGGCCGTCCATCTGCCCCAGTTCCGACCCGCGCGTGCCGACGATCCGGATCAGCTTCGGTTTCTCTCCCGCGAGATCGATCTCCGCCACGTTGTGCCGTCCCACGAGGACCAGGTGACGGGGGGCGATTGCGACCAGGTTGTTTCCGCGCGTGATGTGATCGGGATTCCCATCGCCGTCGTGGTACCCCTCCACCGTGTCGAAATCGAGAAGCATCTTCCCGTTCCGGTCGAGCATCGCCAGGTGCGCGGTGTCCTGGCTCGCGACGTAGAGATTGCCCTCGGAGTCCGACGCGAGCCCCTCGCAGTTCTGGAAGCGGCCGGTCGAAGGCGCGTGCGCGTGGAACCGGGCCTTCCAGGCGTGGCGGATCGGGTTGCGGAGGACCAGCACCGACCCCGCGAGCACCGCGACCGTGATCCCCAGGACGACCTTCAGCTTGTTCGGGGGCATGGGTCACACGTCACAGGCGCATCCCTTGGAGCGGAGGAGCCGGACCTGCCGCCGGGGCGGATCGACGGTCGCATCCTGGACCGCCTTCCCCCGCGCGAGCCGCTTCTCGAGCGGGCTCACGTGATCGTACCCGCGCTGCGACATCTCGTCGACGAGCGCGTCGTGCCTGAGGTAGAGCGCGCGGAGCTTGCCCTTCCAGCGGAGCGTTTCGGGGTGGCGCGAATAGCCCTTCCGATCCTCCGTCAGCACGGTCCAGATCGCGTGGAGCTCGCGATGCTCGCCCAGGAGGTGCTGGCGGCAGAGCCGCCGCGGCGACAGGTCCCAGATTCTCATGCGGGGCTCACTTGTCGCCGGCGGGTTTCTGCCGGGCGAGGACCAGCGCCTCGTAGTGGATCCGGCCCACCTGCCACATCCAGGCCGGGCCGCCGCCCGCGTCCCGCGCCCAGCGGTTTGCCACCGCGTGGCGCAGGTGCGACTCCGCCGGCCCGGGCTTGGCGCCGACGGAGAAGTTCAGGCCGATGTAGAGATTCGCGTAGAAGAGCCGCTTCTCGCGCTCGTCGTCCTCGATCTTCGCCGACGTGATCTGCTCGAGGACCTTCCCGGGCGTGATCGTTCCGGCGAAGAGCTCGTAGACCGACGGGAACGGCTCGCGGTCGTCCTTCTTGTACTTCAGGAGCCCCTCGCGCGCCTTCTCGATCCCGTGGGCCTTCGCCTGGGAGAGGAACCGCCAGATCCCGTTCTCGCGGTCCACGTCGTCGGTGGTGTGGTACGCCTCGAACTGGGCCGCCGCCTTCCCGTACTCCCCGGCATAGAAGCACGCGATCCCGCGCCGCCAGTGCTGCGCGGCCTCGCCCGGCTCCAGCTCGTTCATCCGGTCGAAATCCGCCAGCGCCCCTTTGAACTCGCCCCGGAAGAACCGGGCGTCCCCGCGGCGGGAATGGGCCTGCACGTCCTTTGGGTTCCCCTCGATGACCTTCGTCCACTTCGCGACCGCGTCCTCGAGCTCGCGGGCGATCCGCGTCCGCTCCTCGGCGGCCAGCGGATGATCGTCGACGGAAGGGCACGCCATCGACAGGCACGCGACCAGCACCTTCATCGGAGTCTCCTACAGCGCGCGCGGGAGGCGGACCGTGAAGGTCGAGCCCGCGTTCTCGCGCGACGCGAAGGAGATCGTACCGCCGTGGGCCTCGATGATCCACTTCGAGATCGCTAGGCCGAGGCCCGATCCGCCCACCTCCCGCGAGCGCGCCTTGTCGACGCGGAAGAAGCGCTCGAACAGCTGGGCCTGGTCCTTCTCCGGGATGCCGATCCCCGTGTCCACGATGGAGAGCGCCGCCTGGTCCTTCTGGACCGCGAGCGTCACGTCGACCTTCCCGCCCTGCACGTTGTAGCGGACCGCGTTGGTGATCAGGTTCGTCACGACTTCGCGCAGCCGGTCGGAATCGCCGGTCACGGCGACCGGCTCCGCGCTCACGGTGAGCGCGACTTTCCGTTCCAGCGCGAGCGGCCCCAGGAGCGACGCGGTCTCCTCGACGACCCTGCCGAGGTCCACCCGCTCCTTCCGGAGGTCGAGCTCCTTCGCGTCGGCGCGGGCGAGCGTGAGCAGCCCCTCGACCACCGCCTTCATGCGCTGCGAGGCCTTGAGCGACGTCTCGAGCGCCTCGCGGTATTCCTCCGGGGTCCGATCCTTGCGGAGCGCCATCTCCGCCTGCGACATGACGATCGCGAGCGGCGTCCGGAGTTCGTGCGACGCGTCGGCGGTGAAGCGCGTCTGGCGCTCGAACGCCTTCTCCAGGCGGTCGAAGGCCCCGTTTAGCGTGCCGGCGAGCTGGCCGAGTTCGCTCTCGGTCTTCCCCACGTCGATCCGCTGCGCGAGGTTCGAGGCCGTCACCGCCGCCGCGGCCTCGCTCATCCGGCGCACGGGCGCGAGCGCCCGTCCCGCGAGGAACCATCCTCCGACGAGCGCGAGGACCATGACGCCGCCCCCGACCGCAAACAGGCTCCCCAGGAGCTCGCGCTGCTTCTCCTGCTCCCTTCTGACCTCCCGGCCCACGAAGACCACCGTCCCCGAGGGCCCGGCGATCGCCAGCTGGCGCCGCGGACCGGTGGAACTCCGGTGGCCGGCCGGAAGGGACTCGCGCTGGGTCGCGTTGTCGGACTTCAAGACGATCTTTCCCTCCCGGTCCCACACGACAAAGTAGGGAGCCCCCTTTTCGCCCGACGAGAAGTGCCGCAAGTATTCCTCGGAGAGCTCCACCTTGAGCTTTCCGTTCTCGTCCTCGGTCGCGCCCGCGATCGCCAGCGCGTAGGCGCGCAGCTCCTTTTCGACTCCCTGCCGGAGCAGGTGCTCCATGCGCTCGAAAAGCATCCCCCCGAACGCCAGGAGGACCGCGAACAGGATGATCGCGTACCAGGAGAGCAGGTTCCAACGGATGGACTTAAACATCCAGGATGTACCCCTGCCCGCGGCGGGTCTCGATCAGGTCCTTCCCGAGCTTCTTTCGCAGGTTCGAGACGTAGACGTCGACGACGTTCGAGAGCGAGTCGTCATTCTCGTCGTAGATGTGGTCGTAGATCGTCGTCCGCGTCACGAGTTCCCCTCGGTGGAGCGCGAGAAGCTCGACCAGCGCGTACTCCTTCGCGGTGAGATCGACGGCCTTTCCCGCCTTCTTCACGGAGCGCGCGGCGGTGTTGATCTCGACGTCGCCCAGCTTGAGGACGGGCGACGGCTTCTCGGCCGAGCGGCGGATGAGCGCCCGGACGCGGGCGAGGAGCTCGGCCAGCTCGAAGGGTTTCGTGAGATAGTCGTCGGCCCCGGCGTTGAGCCCGCTCACCTTGTCCGCCGTCCCGTCGCGCGCGGTGAGGAGGAGGACAGGGGTCTTCTTCTTCGTCCGGAGCCGCTTGAGCACCGTCCAGCCGTCCATGCGGGGGAGCATGAGGTCGAGCACGATTGCATCGTAGTCCACCGACTGCGCGCTGTAGAGGCCGCTTTCGCCGTCGTGGGCGACGTCGACGGAGAATCCCTCCTCCACCAGCACGCGCTTCACGACGCGCGCCAGGTCGACCTCATCCTCGACGACGAGCACCCGCATGACCCCTCCATACTGGCCGATGGCGCCTTAAATCAAGATGAAAAAGAATTGAGATATTGAGTCATTGGGGTATCGGGATATTCAGGTGGTCGCGAGGCCTTTCCAGGGGCCGCGGGGGAAGGCGGACTCGAGGGCGCGGACCTCGTCGCCCGAGAGCCGGATCGAGACGGCCGCGGCGTTCTCCTCGAGGTGCGCGAGGCTCGAGGTCTTGGGGATTGCGAAGACGGACGCGCGGCGGACGAGGAAAGCGAGCGCTATCTGGCGGGGCGTGGCCCGGCGCGCGGCGGCGATCTCCCCGAGCGCCTTCGACTCCGGAAAGTTCTGCGCGCAGACGGGGCTGTAGGCCACGACCGCGATCCCGCGTTCCTCGCACCACGGCAGGACGGCGTGCTCGACCGTCCGCTCCTCGAGGTTGTAGAGCACCTGGTTGCAGGCGATCTTTCCGGGGCCCGCGATCGCGAGCGCCTTCTCCATCCTCCCGACATCGAAGTTCGAGACCCCGTAGGAGCGGATCTTGCCCTCCTTCTGAAGTTTCTCAAACGCGCGGATCGTCTCCTGGAGCGGGTGCGATCCGGGCCAGTGGAGAAGATAGGAATCGAGGAAGTCGGTCCCCAGGTGCTTGAGACTGCGCTCGCACGCCTGGACGGTCCCTTGGAGCGACGCGTTGGAGGGAAGAACCTTGGAGACGAGAAAGACCTGGTCGCGGATGCCGCGGATCGCCTCGCCCACGATCTCCTCGACGCGGCCCGTGCCGTACATCTCGGCGGTGTCGACGTGGGTCATGCCGAGCTCGACGGCGCGGCGGATCGCGGCGACCGCGTCGGCGCGCGGGTCCCGCTCCATCATCCACGTCCCGATCCCGAGGACGGGGACGCGCGGGCCACCGGCGCCGAAGGGACGCTGCTCCATGCCCCCTATCTTAGTGCTTCGACCGGAGCAGCGCGACCAGGAGCGCGAGCGCGAGCAGGATGCAGAGGATCAGGAGGAAGGTCACCGCGGAATGGGAGCCGCCCCCGCCCGTCTCCCCGCCCCCGGTCGCCAGGATCTCCTCGGGCAGCGACTCGCCCTGGACCGCCGCCTTCACGACCGGCGCGACGGCCCTCCCATCGTATTCAAAGGTCCGGAAGTAGCCGCCGTTCAGGTCCTCCTCCACGCCCTTGGAGATCGCCCGCGCGTTCGAGCACTCGATGACGATCGCGCGGTCGAAGCCCGGCCCGAGCAGGTTTCCCAAATGGTCCTGCGGCTTCACGAACGCGCGGAACCGCTTGAGCCGCCCCTCGCCCCCTTCGACCGCCTGGAGCGCGATCATCGTGAACTTCGGATCGATCTTGATCCGCGGCGTCAGGTAGTGCTGGACCTGGGCCTCGCGGCGGAACTTGTTCTGGTGGCGCGTCCCGCCCGTCGCCTCGATCGTGAACGTGTACGTGCCGGTCTTGGTCGTCATCCCGGTGAGGACCGCGGTGTAGATGCCGTCGCCCGCGCGCGCGTCGCCGTCCTTCCCGTCGTCGTGCATCGCGATTCCCCCCGGCAGCACGACCTTCGGGAGCGGCGGCGGGACGCCCTTGAACTTCGTCAGGTAGTAGAACTTCTTGAAGGCCGGCGCGATCGACTCCACCGACTCCCCAAAGACCGGGTTCACGGCCGCCTCGATCTGCGCGAGCGTCACGGGGTGCTCCGCGTACCAGTTCCCAATCGCCTCCTCCGGGCGCTGGAGGTGGAGGCGCACCTGGCGCCCCGCCATCGCGCGGCCCTCCTCCGAAAGGTAGGCCGTGACGACCACCCGGTCGCCCGTGTGGTACTGCGCCTTGTCGAACGTCACCGCCATCTCGAGGTCGGAGCGCGTGACGACGTCGTAGTGGTAGGTCTCGGGGGCGGGCGCGGCCGCGAGGCTCACCTCCATCGTCCACTCCCCGACGCTGCCCGGCTTCTTCGGGTCGAGGTCGAGCCCGTACATCCGGTGCGTATCGCTCTCGTAGAAGCGGACGCCGCGGGTCGACGGCGTGATCCGCTGGCCGCTCGGCCCGACGAGCTCGAAGCCGAGCAGCCCCTGCTGCGGCGTGTTCCACGCGATCGAGAAGGTGATCCGGTGGTCGTACTCGGTGACCAGGACCTTGTGGGTGTTCTTCGCGCCCGGCGCGACGGTCGCCTGGGGGTCGACGGCCGTCGCCAGCTCCATGAAGTTCGTGAAGATCTTCGCGTAGTAGGTGATCAGGTCGCTCCCGCTGCCGGTCGTCGCGTCGAAGAACGCCCCGCCGGTCGGCGTCGCGAAGTTCGTGAGGAACGTGTGGTCGACGCTCCCCCCGCCCGACGCGCCCATGCCGATCGCGTAGAGGCGCGCCGGCTTGGCGATGATGTCGGGCTGGAGGTCCATTGCGCTCACGCCGCCGCCGGGGATGTTCTCCGCACCGTCGCTCAACAGGATGATGGCGCGGTACTGCCCGGCCGTCGTCGTGAACTGGTTGAGCGACTCCTGGATGCCCGCCTTCATCGGCGTGCTGTGGTAGTAGCCGTCGTCGGTCGCGGTGTCGATCTGGCCGAGCGCGGGCGCGAGGACGGAATCGAACAGGCTGCGCGCGCGGACGACGTTCTGCCAGGTCGACGGGGCACTCGCCAGCGCGTCGGTGTGGGTGCTCCCGCAGGGCAGGTCCGCGCCCGGGAACTGGACGATCGCGAGGTGCGTCTGCTTGTCGCCGTACTCGGTGAGCTTGCTGTCGAACGTGTGGAGAGCCGAGCGGACCTTTCGAATGCGGCTGTCGGTGCCGAAATTCACCGCCTGCGTGGTCGCGACCGGGCAGGAGGCGAGTGGCGTCCCCGCGTTGTCCCAGTTCATGCTGTTCGACGCGTCGATGCAGAGGACGAGCTCGCGAAAGACCGCCTGTCCGGTCAGGGCGACGGTCGCGGCGGGCGGCCCGGCCGTGCTCGGGACGCTGAGCGTCCCGGTGTGCGGCGGCGCGGGGGGCGCGGGCGGCGCGGTCGCGAGGTAGGTGAGCGTGATGTCCTGGTGGTTGTTGGGGGCGATCACGGTGCCCGACGCCGGCGCGAGGATCGAGTAAAAGCCCGTGGGATTCGCGGTCAGGCTGCTCGCCGCCAGGGTCAGGTTCCCGGTGCCGCTGTTGAAGACCGTCACCGTTCCGAGCCTGGGCGCGTTGATCGAGGCCTTCCCGAAGTCGACCGACGCGGTGCCGAGCGCGGGCCCTCCGCCACAATTGTTGTCGCTGTAGAAGGTGGGGCCGATGACGAGGCTGAATTTCGCCTGCTGCGCGTTGACCTGCGTGTGGGCGATCACGCCCCAGAAGCAGGTGGCGGGCGCGCCACCGGCGGTGTCGATCTTGAAATTCCACGCCTGGGAGCTGGCGACGGGCGTGAAGTGCTCGATCTGGATGATCGACAGGCCGTCCACGGGAGCGGCGACGAACGAGACCTGGCCGATGGCGGGAGAGCCGATTCCGGCAGGAACGCTCCCGAAGGAGGGGACCGTCGTGAACACGCCGACCCCTCCTTGGCGTACGGAGTAGGTCGCGGCCGTCGCCGTCGAAGGGAGCGCACTGGTATTCGGCTGCTGGGAGAGCACGGCGATGAACGTGTTCGCCTGCGCGCCGACGGAGCCCGGCAGGGGGATCGTGTAGCCTTGGGTCGCGGTGGCGGGTCCCGCGCCCAGTCCCTGGCTGAAGGCCTGGCTCTGCGCGAGCGCGGCGGCCGCCATGAGCAGGAGGCCCGAGGCCGCTACGAGGAAACGCCCGATAACCCTTTTCCCCACGAATCCCTCCTTTTGACCGGCCCGCCTCTAGCGCAACGGGCCCCTCATGAAAACGTCGCTCTGTCCGTTCGAATCGGTGGTGATCAGGTTCGCCGCCGGGGTGTCCCACGCGACCCAGACACCGTTGCCTGACAGCGACGGCCGGTCGCAATTCGCGGCCGCGGTCGCTCCCGAAAGATGGAGAGAGACCAGTTCCGCGGCGCTCGACGCCAGGTTCCGGACCCAGATCTGGGTGTTTCCCGCCCCACCGGCCGCGCTCAGATCCCCCCGGAACGCGATCACTTGGCCGTCGTCCGAGATGCTGGGCACGTCCGGATTGAGAACCACGCCGCCCGCGGGATGGACCGAGATCGCGATCGTGGTGTTCAGGCTCCTGTCGCGGATCGCGATGACGGTGGGGCCCCCAGCGGTGATGACGCTGTCGCTCGTGGTGAAGGCCACGAACCGGCCGTCGGATGAAACGGAAGGACTGTAGCTGTCCTGGTTGCATTCGACCGCCGAGATGCCGTCTCGGACAGAAATGCGGACGCAGTCCGCGCCAGCCGGCGTCCCCGCGAAGACGTCGCGGTGTCCATTCGTGTCGACGCCGGCGGCCAGAAGGTCGCTGGCATCCGAAGCGAACACGATGGTCGTGCCGTCCTTCGAAATCCTGGGATTGGTGGAGTGGTTGTTCCCTGGCGTCCCCGGCATGCCTTGCTTGTGCGACACCATGGTGATCGTTGCCGGCGTGGTAGACATGTCTGCCACGTAGATCTGCTGCCTGGCCCCCAGGAGGTAGGGGCCGAGGAGAGTGTCGATGTTCGTGATGTTGGACTCGAACGCCACGAGGAGACCGTCGCCCGAGATCGACGGATGGAGCATCAGCCCGCCCGCGGGGACGGCCAGAAGGGCGATCCGACGGGTCACGTTTCCCGCGATGTCGTGCCAGTAGATGTGCGGCTCGTTGAGCACCGGGGTCCCCCCAATCGCCAGCCGCCCCTCCGACTCGAAGGCCACGAACAACCCGTTGGCCGAGAGGGCCGGGTTGCCGCTCTTGCCGTTTGATGGCAGCGCCGCATCGGTGTTCACGGAGGCCAGGATCACTCCGCCGTTGGTCCGGTCCTTCACGAAGATGTCGGGGAAGCCATTCCCGTCCCCGCTGACCAAGTTGACGGCGTCTGACTCGAAGGCGACGAACCGCCCGTCGGCGGAGACCGAGGGAGACTGGCTGCCGATCGCCCCGAGCGAGGTGCCGATGACCTCCGCGCCCGCCCCATCCACCGAGACGCGGACCGTGTAGATCCCCGGCTGGTCGCCCTTCCCGATGTCCTGCTTGCAGCTCCCCGCCGTCAGCACGGCGGACGTCACGAGCAGGCCCAGCCCCCGGAGGAGCCGGACGATCGTCCGCTGACTCATCTGCGCCTCCGACCCTTTAGAACTCATAGGTGAACCCGACGGCGAAGTTGACCGAGTCGCCCCCCGCGTCGCCCGCGAAGTCGACCGAGCGGACTTTCCCGGCCTCGTTGGACCACGAGAGCCCGAAGCCGTAGGTGAAGATGTTGAAGGGACTCGACCGGTCCCCCTTCGTGTCGAGCACCAGCTTGTAGTTGCCCACCATGGGCAGGTCGTTCCTGTCCTTCCAGGGCGGCTGGAACCGCCGGTAGCCCAGCCGCGGGTAGAGCGACAGCCTCTCGACCGGAAGCGGGATCTTGTACTCCACGCCGACCGAGATGTTCATCGCGTCGACGAACACCGGCTGCCCGCCGAAGAAGGATTTGTCGGCCGTCGCGCTCCAGTCGATCCACTGGAAGTCGACCGTCGCGCGGAGCGGGTAGCCCTTGAGGAGGTAGAACGTCGCGCCCACGTTGAGCTGCTGGGGCATGTCGAACGCGGGGAAGATGTCCGGGTCGATGTTGAAGTTCCACTTCATCGCGCTCTGGTACGCCGCGCCCAGGTTCGCGCGGAAGCTCTCGCCGTTGTCGTAGACGCCGACGAGGAACCCGACGCCCCCGCCGTAGGCCGTCGCGTTGTCCGTCACCTTCGTCGCGACCGAGGTGAACTCCCACCGCTCGTAGCCGACGTCGAGCCCGCCCCCCGCCGAGACGTGGGTGAACCACCCGGCGTCGCCCACGGGCGCAAACCGGAAGTCCTTCGCGAAGGCGAGGCGGAACCGGCTGAAGGACTCGGTGACGTTGCTGTCGGCCTTGAACGTCGTGGTGAACGGATCGTCGACCTGGTCGAACGAGTAGTTCAGGTGGTACGGCCGCGCGTAACAGAAGCCGACCGCCATGCCCGAGTCGGCCGCGCCGACGTGGAAGACGAAGCCGATGTAGGAGGGCAGGATCGCGGGGTCGACGAGCGCGCTCTCGGCCTTCGCGTTGAAGCTCACGACGTCGCTGCCCGGCGCCTTCTCGCGGTGCAGGGGGTAGGTCGTGTAGGTCTGGTAGGCGATCGAGAACTGGTCGGACTGCGTCGCGATGCCGGCGGGGTTGAGCCACACCGAGACCGGGTCGTCCTCGAAGGCGGTGTAGCTCCCGCCCATCGCCTTCGTGCGGGCGCCCAGCTGCTGGTCCTGCGCCAGCGCCGCCCCGGCCATCGCCAGGACCAGCGCCGCCGTGCTAAGTGACCTCATCCTTTTCCTCCCGGCTCGTCGCCGCGTCGAGACTGGAATCGCGTCGGGCGGCGTTGTCTTTCAGCCCCTCTCGTCTTTTGCAAGAATCTAGAGCGGATCGGGGGAGCTGTCAACGAACCCGGGAAGGGATCAGGAAAAAGTGAACTCCAGGGACCAAAGAAAGCCGGGCTCAGCGGCGGAAATACCGGAGCGTCGGCGTGATGTCGCGCAGGGGGCCCCACCACGCGTCCGCCGGCGCGGGCTCGAGCAGCCCGCACGGGAGCGAGAGCCAGCGGGCCTGGACCTCCCCCCGCAGGGACTGCATCAGCCGGAGCAGGTCGAGCATGGCATCTCCCAGCGAGGGACGCGCGCGGCGGATCGATTCGAGCGCCGCCGCCATCCCGGCCAGCACCCGGTGCACCACCTGCGCCTGGAGGATCGTGTCGGCGACTTCGAACTCGTCCTCCGCGGGTTCCGAGGCGCGCCCGAGCTTCGCCCCCGGAAGCGTGAGGTACCGGCGGAGGAACGACGACTCCCGCGGAAAATCGCGGCCATGGTCGCGCAGGAAGGCCGAGACGCCCCGGGCGAGGAGCGACGCCTCTTCGACGATCGGCGGCAGCGGGCCCGGCGCGGGGCGCGGCTCCTCGCCCGCCTCGCGCGCCCCGCGGACGAGGTCGGTGACGTCCATCCCCATCTCCCGCGCCTGTCCCTCCACGAGGTCGAGCGCCTTCTGGGTGTCCTTGAGGATGCGGTCGACGGTCTCCCCCGGCGTCGGCTCGCCCAGGCCGTCGATCTCGCGGTGGAGCCGCTCGTCCATCTCCGTCTGGTAGAGGAGGCACTTCGATTTGTCGATCGCGCAGCGCTCGCACGCGCGGTCGCAGTAGTTGTAGGGCGGGATATAGACGGTCGGGCGCCGGTAGGTCATCTCAGTTCTTTTCGGCCAGAAGGGCGTCGATTCTTTGGGATAGATGCTCCTCGTCCTCCGGCCCGATGAGCCCGCCGGGGTGGACGTACCGGACGCGGCCGTGCGCGTCGAGCAGGAACGTGAGCGAGGTCTGCTGGCGCGACGCGGGCGGCGCCCACCGATCGAGCACCGCCCAGTCGCGGTCGATCGCGAGCATCCCCGGCATGCCGATCCGCTTCGCCTCCTCGCGCACCTGGCCGGGCGTGACGTCGCGCCGCGGTTTCGGATGGTAGACCGCCACGAGCGGCGCCTTCACCGAGAGCCGGGCCAGCGCGGGCGCCGAGCCGGAGCAGAGCTCGCACGGGTGGGTCCACCACCGGACGAGCGTGACCCGGCCCTGGAGGTCCGGCGCGCCGTCCACCCACGCCAGGCCCGCGAAGTCGGGGCCGGCGGGCTCGTGGGGCTTCGCGGTCCCGTCCCCGCAGGAGGCCAGGAGGAGGAGCCAGGCGACCGCGCCGGGCTTCATTATTGCTCCGCGGCCTTTCCCACCACGACGAGCGCCATCGACAGCGGCTTCCCGTCCTTCTTCCCCTGCGGGATCGAGGTCTCGTACAGGACGTGCTCTTTCGCGTCGTCCTTCACGATCCGCGGGCCCTTCCCCTCCTCCGCGGGCGGGACGAGCCACAGGACGATGGGGTGCTTCTTGCCGTTGACCTTCGACGAGAGCTTGACCGATTCCTTCTCCCCCAGCGTCTCGGGCGACGTGTCCGCCGCCGCGGGCCCCAGGAGGAGGAAGTCGCGCGACTCGGCGGTCCCCTGGTGATCGCCGTCCTCGGGCTGGACCTGGAAGCGGAGCGTGAAGACCCCGGCCGGGTACTTCTGGTTCTTGAAGTCCGACGCGCCTCCGTGGACACGGACGACGCCGAGGAAGCTCCCGGGCTTGAGCTCGGGAAACCGGACGCCCAGCGGCGCCTTCGCGTCCGACGCCGGGGCGAACCCGCGCCACCAGAAATCCAGGTAGGGCTTGTCGCCCCTGAGGATCCGCGTCCCCTCCGCCGCGAGTTCCTTCTTCAGAGGTTCCGCGATCTCCGCGGGCGCCGTCTCCTTGAGCGGCTGGACCGAAAACTCGTCGGCGCGCGCCACGGCTGCTGCCGCCAGGACCAGGACGAGCGTCGTTGCGTTCCTCATCGCTTCCCCGAAAAGACCGAAGGCGCAGAGGGCCCCGCCCCCTGCGCCTCCGCCTGAAGTTTTCCCAGGTTACTTTGCGAACGTCCCGACCATCGAGCCGCGCTTGAGCGGGTCGCTCCACGTCACGTCGAGGCCCGCGCCGCGGAACTCATGCTCCAGCGTCTTCGCGCAGTCGACGCGCGTCGAGCCGCTGATCGAGGGGTACGCCTTCTCCTCGTTGCAGCAGATCCGGTCACACGCGCAGAACGCGGTGCACTTGATCTTCGCGACGTCGCCGATCGCGAGCGCCGCGTCCAAGCCGTCGCGGGTGTAGCCGATCGCGCGCTTCTCGACCTTCACGATCGTCCCGAGATGCCCGGGCGCGAGCGTCCGCGCCATCTCGACCAGGGCCTTCGCCTGCTCGGGAGTGGCCTTCTCGTCGACAAACACGACCGCCGTCACCTTGCCCTCGTTGGCGGTGTGCAGCGTGCCTTGCGCGCTGATCGCGGCGGCGACCTTCAGGCCATCGAGCGCCACGCCGCCCCACGAGCCCTTGGCGACGATCCAGCCGGCGACCGCCTGTTTGCCCACCAGGTTGATCTCGCCGTTCGCGAAGCAGGGGCCGGTCCAGACGTCACAGGTCCGGGCCTCGATGTACTCGCCCTGGATCACGGGGGCGTCATTCGCGGCGCCCAGCCCGGCCGCGGCCACCAGGACCGCCAGGATCATTCCGTACCTCATCGCGACTCTCCTTCTTACGCTCAATTCTAGCTTACGCCAGGTTCTCCAGGCCCTTGTAACAGGAACGCCCGGCCTTGCTGCACGCATCCTTGTTGACCGCGTCCGCGTCGGGGCCGCGCGAGTCCTGGGTGCACTGGCACCAGAAGGCGGTCGTGTCCCATTTCCCGAACGCCGCGGCGACGGCCTGCTCGTGCTCGCTGGGCGGCGCCGAGACGTCCTTGTAGAACATCTGCTTGCACCGGAGCTCAAGGCAGGGCTTTCTCTCTTCGTTGGCCATGTCTACCTCCACTTGCCCGTGGCGGCGATCAGGATCGCGCGCTTCACCGCGGCCCTCGCGGTCTGGACCTTGTACGCGTTCTGCGAGAGCGGCGCCGCGCCGTCGACCGCCGCGTCCGCCGCCTTCCCGGCGCTCTCGGCCGTCACCTTCTGGCCCGCGAGCGCCGCCTCGGCCTTCGCCGCGCGCCAGGGCACCGGCGCCACGGCGCCGAGCACGATCCTCGCGCTCTTCACCGCGTCGCCCGTCATCTCGAGCGCCACCGAGGCGATCGAGACCGGCCAGTCATGCGACTCCTTGGGGTTCACGACGTACGTCGCGCTCTTCGCGTTCGCCTTCCCCAGCATCACGTGGGTCACGATCTCGTTGTTCGCCAGCACGTTCTCCTTGAGGACGTTCTCGCGCGGCAGCGTGAAGAACTTCTCGAGCGCCATCTCGCGCGCGCCGTTGGGACCCGCGACCCGGACCGAGGCGCCGAGCGCGACGAGCGCCGGCGCGAGGCTCGACGCGTGGACCGCCACGCAGGGGTCCTCGGTCGCGAAGATCGACGCGTACTCGTTCTCGCCCTCGCGCGCCGGGCAGGTGTTCGCGTTCCCGCGCTTCGCGCAGGCGAAATTGTCGTGGCTGAAGTACCAGCAGGGCGGCCGGGCGCAGAGGTTGCCGCCGATCGTCGCCATGTTCCGGATCTGCGGCGTGCCGACCGTCTCGAGCGCCTGGGCGAGCGCGGGGTACGCCTTCTGGATCGTCGCGTTCTCGAGCAGCGTCGAGAGGATCGCGTTGGCGCCGATCTTCCAGCCGTCGCCCGCCGCCTCGACCCTGTCCAGGCCCTTGATGGTCTTGAGGTTGACCAGGACGTCGGGCTCGACGACGCGCTCCTTCATGAGGTTGAGGAGGCTCGTGCCGCCCGCGAGCGGGAGCGCCCCGGCGCCGAGGGCCTTGACGGCCTCCGCCTCGGTCGCCGCGCTTTTGTAGGTGAACGCTTTCATGCGGGATCCCCTTATTTCTTGGCCGCCGCGAGGGCGTCCAGGACGCGCTTCGGAGTCAGCGGGATGACGCCCACGCGCACCCCGATCGCGTTGCAGACGGCGTTGGCGATCGCCGCCGCGCCCGGGATGTAGGGCGGCTCGCCGATGCCGATGATCCCCCGTTCCGGGTAGTCGAGCAGCACCACGTCGATGTCGCCCAGGTCCGAGTGGCCCGCGACCTTGTAGTACTCGAGGTCGGGGTTGAGCACCAGGCCCGATTTCGCGTCCATGCGGCGCTCCTCGAAGAGCGCGGCGTTGATGGCGCCCACCACGCCGCCGAAGACCTGGCTCTCGCAGAGGAGGCGGTTGACCACGAGGCCGCAGTCGGCCACCGCGACCAGCTTGTTCATGCGGACTTCGCCCGTCTCGATGTCGACCGACACGTCGGCAAACTGCGCGCCGCCCACGCCGGAGGTCGCCATCCCCTGGATGCCCTTGTCGTTCTTGTCGCCGAGCTCCGAGATCGGCGCTCCGCCCAGGAGCGCGCAGGCCTGCTTCCACGTCAGGCTCTTGCCGCCCCCCTTGACCTGGACCTTCCCGCCCGCGGCCTCGAGCTCGGTGGCCGGCGCGCCCAGCTCGCCCGCCGCCTTTTCGAACAGCTTCTCGAGCGCCTTCATGCAGGCCACGCCCACCGCGAGACTGACGCCGCCGCACGAGGTCGACCCGCCCGAGCCGCCCGCGGGCGGAAGGGCCGAGCTTCCGATCATCCCCTTGATGTCCTTGATCTGCAGGCCGAGGATCTCCGCCGCGACGAGCGGGACCAGCGTCGTCGTGCCCGTGCCGAGGTCCTGCGTGCCGCAGGCGACCTCGACCGAGCCGTCGGGCTGGATCGTGCAGGTGGCTTGGGCGTTGCCCGGCCCTCCGCCCCACGTGTTCACCGCGCACCCGAGCCCGCGCTTGATCGGGCCGGGCGTCGGGTCGCCCCTCTTGTGATACTTCTGCGCCCAGCCGATCCTCTCGGCGCCGATCGTCAGCTCCTTGGCGTAGATCGGGCTGAGGTTCACGAGCGGGTTGCCCGCCGCGGGCAGGTTCTTCCGGCGGAACTCCACCGGGTCCATGCCGAGCTTGTCGGCCAGGTCGTCCATGACCTGTTCCATGATAAGGCAGCCCTGGGGATGGCCCGGCGCGCGCAGCGCCCGCTTGTTCTGCGTGTTGGTGTAGACGTCGAAATGCTTCCGGCGGTGGCTCGCGGGCAAATAGACATAGGGGAGCGGGAATTTCGCGTCGCTCCCGTACCCGCCCGTGCCCCACGTCTCCGCGTCGAAGGCGAGAAGCGTCCCGTCCTGCGCCGCGCCCGCCTTCACCTTCGCGAAGGCCGACGGACGGCTGCCGCCGACCCAGTGCTCCTCGTCGCGCTCCAGCATGAGCTTGACGGGCCGCTTCGACTTTCGCGCGAGCTCCGCGCAGACCAGGCCCTGGATGTCGGGGCCGAACTTCGACCCGAAGCCGCCGCCCATGAAGGGCGTCTCGCAGGTGACTTTCAAGTTCGGCATCGTCTTGTAGTTGCCCTTGACGCCCTGCGCGGTTGCCCCCACGGCCTGCGTCGAGGCGTAGACCAGGAGCTCGTCGTCGTTCTTCCACCACGCGACCAGCCCGTGCGACTCCCAGCAGACGTGCGTGATGACGGTGTTCCCGTAGCTGCCCTCGACGATCGCCGCGCAGTCCTTCCACGCGTCATCGACCTTCACCTTGCCCGCCTCGTTGAGGGTGGGCTTGAGATCCTTCTTCATCCCGTCGGCCTCGTTGGCCGTGTTGGGGAGGATCTCGTACTTGATCTTGATCGCGCGGACCGCCTCGCGGGCCTGCTCCTCGGTCTCCGCCGCGACGGCCGCGATCTCGTCGCCGCCGTAGGAGAGCTCGTTGAGGACCTTGCCCTGCGCGTCCTTCACGTCGGGACCCTTGATGACGTGGGTCGCCTTGACGCCGGGCATCGCCTCGGCGGGCGCGAGGTCGATCTCGACGACCTTGCAGTGCGCGTGGGGCGAGCGGAGGATCCGGCCGTAGAGCATGCCCGGCAGGTTGCGGTCGAAGGCGTACTTCGCCTTGCCGCTCGTCTTGAGGGCGCCGTCGAGCCGGGGCACGCCCGTGCCCATGATCGTCCGCTTCTCGGGCCACTTGTAAGGCATGACTATTTCCTCCCCTTCATGCGCTTGGCCGCCTTCTCGACGGCCTCCAGGGCGCGGGGCTGAGTCCCGCAGCGGCAGATGTTCCCGTCGAGGGACCGTTTGATCTCGTCGCGCGACGCGTTCGGATGCTTCTCAAGGCACGCGGCGCCCGCCATGAGGAAGCCCGGCGTGCAGAAGCCGCACATCAACCCGTCGCAGGCGATGAACTCCTCCTGCAGCGGATGGAGCTGGCCGTCCTTCGCAAGGCCCTCAACGGTCCGGATCTCGCGGCCCTGCGCCTCGATCGCGAGCGTCGTGCAGGAGTAGACGGTCTTCCCGTCGACGATCATCGTGCACGCGCCGCAGGAGCCCCGGTCGCACGCGCGCTTCGAGCCGGTCAGGCCGTCGTCGTCCGCGGGAAGCTTCAGGTGGTCGCGGAGCGCGTCGAGCAGCGTGACGCGGGGCTCGACCTTGAGCGAGAGCTCCTTGCCGTTCACCTTGAGCGTGACCGGCACGGCGCCCGGCCCGTGGCCGTCCTGCGCGGGCGCGGCCCCGGTCGTCGGGACCTTCGCGAGCAGCCCCTCGGCGGGCAGGCTGGCGGTGACGCCGGCCAGGCCGAGCGTCTGGATGAACCCGCGACGGCTGAAGCCCTTTGACTTCCGGTCGCGGGATTCCTCGGGCGGTTTGTTCTTCATGGAAAGTCCTCTCCCGGATCCGCAAGAGTTGAACGCCCCCCAAGGGCGGACGAACACCCTACTATACGTTCGCGTCCACCCGTCAATCGAGCTTTTTACGACTGAAGAAAATCACAGAGACACGAAGACACAGAGAATACCCATGTGGAATTCTGCCCCGGGGGGGGGATACACAGAGGATTCTCTTCTCCGTGCCTCTGTGACTCCGTGGTTATCTTCTCTTATTGCGCCGGCGCCTCGCGCAGCTCCACCTTCGCCTGGCAGCAGGCGCACGGGCCGGGATCGACGCCGCGGATCGAGCAGACTTCGCACCAGTAGTAGACGTCCAGGAGCTTCCCGTCACGGAACCACTGGAAGCGGCTCACCTCGAGCACGGAGCTCGAGGGGAAGACGCGCCCGTAGAGGCGGAGTTCGCGCCCCTTGAACCGCTTGTCAACGAAGAGCGCCTCGGAGCCGGCGTTCCGGAAGAGCGTGTAGTACCGCGCCCCCCCGGCCGCCGCCTTGTCCTCGACGCGGAAGCCGGCGAGGTGATCGTGCCCCGGCGCGGCCTGCGCCTGGTACTTCTCCTTCAGCTCCTCGATCAGGCAGACGACGCGCCCGCGCTCGTCGAACGCCGCGGGCTTCTCGGCCTGCTGGAGAAGGAGGACGGCCAGGGCTGCGAACCTCATCTCAGGCCTGCCCGGTTTCCGCGGGTTCCTCGCGCTCGACGCCGCCCTTCGAACCGTCGGGGTTCTTCACCGAGGCGATGACCTGGCCCAGGATGCTCACGGCGATCTCGGCCGGGCTCTCCGCGCCGATCGGCAGGCCGACGGGGGCCACGACGCGCGAGAGCGCCTCCTCCGCGATCCCCCGCGCCTTCAGTCGCCGGAACATCTCGAGCTTCTTCGTCTTCGAGGAGATCAGCCCGATCCATCGCGGGAATTTCTGGACGAGCTGGAAGAGGAGGTCCGTGTCGATCTTGTGCGACCATCCGAGGAGGAGGACGTGCGACCAGGCCGAGAGATCCTCCTTCGCGAAAAACTCCTCCGGCGTCGCGTGGATCGCCCGGCGGGCGTTCGGGAACCGCGCCTTCGACGCGTACTCGGCGCGATCGTCGAGCACCGAGTGGACATAGCCGAGCTGATCGCAGAGCTTCGCGACCTCGAGGCCGCAGTGGCCGCCGCCGGCGAGCAGGACGTGGGGGATCGGCGCCATGTATTCCACCAGGATCTGCACGCTCCCGCCGCACAGGCTGTCGAGCGCGCCCTCTTTATAGTACATGAGGTCGAAAGGGAAGAGCCCACCTTTCTTCTCCTCGAGCGCCTTCCGGCAAAGCCCCTTCACCTTCTGCTCGAGGCCCGCGCCGCCGATCGTCCCGAACTGGGTGCCGTCGGGGAGGAAGACCATCTTCGCGCCCGGCTTGCCCGGGACGCTCCCCTTCGCGTCGGCCACGGTCGCCACCGCGAAGGCGCGGCCCCCGTCGAGGAGCTCCAGGATCTTCTGCTGCACCGTTCTCATGGATTCTTCCGTCGTTCGCGCGCGTGGTACGCCTCGAGGCACCGAGCGTAATCCTCCGGCGTATCCATGTCCATCAAGATATACGCCTCGTCGAAGAGCACGTAGGCGATCCGCCCCGGCCGGGAATCGAGGACCGCCCGGGCCGACGCCCCGGCGGACAGCGCCGAGAATTCCTCCGCGAGCGGCCGCCGGCACAGCACCGGGTGGCCGCGGCGCATCTGGTGCGACGGGACGAAGATCGACTTGCCAGGCTCCGCCTTTGAAGCGCCGATCAGCCGCGCGATCTCCGCGCGCGAGACGAGCGGGTAGTCGACCGGGTAGAAGAGGAACGCCTCCGCGCCGGGAGGCAGGAACGCGAGACCCGCCTTCAGGCTCGCCAGCTGGCCGCTCGCGACGTCGTCGTTCACCGCGACGCGGACGCCGTCGAGCGGCACGCGCGAGCGGACCTCGTCGCGGTTGGGCCCGAGGACGACGACCGGCGCATCGAGGCCCCCCACGGCATCGAGCGCGACCTCGAGGCAGGTCCTGCCGTCGAAATCGAGGAGCGCCTTGGGCCGCCCCATGCGGGTCGACGCCCCGGCGGCGAGCAGGATCGGGGTGATCACGTCCGTCCAGACATGATAGACTATGCGTTCCATGCGGACGACGGGATTTGCCGGGCTCCTCCTGCTGGCCGCGGGCTGCGCCGCCCCGCCGCCGCCGCGCGCGGAGACGCCGCTCGAGAAGCTCCGCGCGAAGACGAACGCCTACGCGTCCTTTCACTACCAGGCCGAGCTGACCGACGGCAAGCGGGTCGTGCCGATCGAGATCGCGTGGCGCGCGCCCGACCGGGCGCTCCTCCGGTACGGCCCGAACTTCACGATCGTCTTCGCGGACGGCACGGCCCACTACCTGCTGAAGAAGAACTACTTCTCGATCAACACCGCCGAGATGTTCGAGGCGCTTCGGCAGTCGTACGGCGACCTCCTCCCCGCGCCGCCGCAGATCGTGATCGTCCTGGGCAACTGGGACATGCCCATCAAGGGGATGGGCCTCCTGGCCGCCATGGAGGTCCGCCCGCTCCGGTCACGGCTGGGCTGGCTGGACGAGGTCATGTCCCATTCGAAGGAGGGGACCGTGCACCGCTGGGGCGCCATCGACTGGGAGCTCCGCGAGGACGGGTTCCTCGAGCACGTGAAGATCGGCTCCTCGGCGGAGCTGGTGATGAAGGAGCTGACGATCGACCAGCCGGTCGACGACGCGCTCTTCGCCGTCCCCCCTCACGAGGACGCCGCCGACACGTCCGAGGGCGAGCGGCGCAAGAGGTCGGAGCAGCTCGACGAGGCCTTCCACCGCTGGGTCCTCGAGGCGCGCCCCGACGCGGCCGCGATGGAGGCGCTGGTGAAGGTCGACCTCGCCCGGCGCTTCGAGCCGGCGAAGATGGTCGAGATCCAGAGGAAGAACCTGGAGGACGACCTGGAGGCGTTCCGCAAGCAGAAGACCGACTCGACTCCCGCGATGCTCCGCGAGAGGACCGAGATCACGCGGGGCAAGACCCAGGCCAACGTGGACCTCATGGAGGAGGATCTTCAGAAGGACTTCGCCCGCCGCCTCGATCGTTACGTCGGCCGCAAGCCCACGCCCGAGGTGTCGGAACGCTGGCACGCGACCGTCGCGCGGCAGGTCGACCTCCAGATCCGCCGGCCGCTGGACCAGGTCTTCGCGGAGAAGCTGAAGTAGGGCCCCGGCCTACTGCTCCTTCTTTTTGTTCGAGGCGTCGACGCTCCACTTCCCGCCGCCCAGCCCGAAGAGCGCGAAGCTCATGACGAGCATCGCGAAGTAGAGCTGGTGATCGAAGTGGGTGAAGGCGCGAAGCCCGTGGCGGTGGAAGATCTCCCAGGCCATGAGCGCCATGAGCGCCCCGGCGGCCCAGCGCGTGAGGAAGCCGATCAGCGCGAACAGCCCGCCCAGGAGCTCGATCCCCCCGATCACGAGGTCCTCGACCGAGCCATGGTTGGTGACCTCGCGGGCCCCCTGGATGATGAAGACGGTCGCCAGTCCCACCCTCAGGATGAACGGGGCATAGTCCTTGAAGTTGCTTCCCATCTTGTCGAGCATCGGATCCTCCCCTCCAAGGATATAATGCGATCGGGGGGTTTGCCACGCGGTGAGCGAATCCGCTGGCGCTCGGGACCTGTACAGGGGGGCGGATGAACACGATCCTTTGGGCGGCGATGCTCCTCGCCCCGCAGGAGGAGTTCCCCTTCCCCGTCTACGAGCACGACCCCTGGGGCGGCTTCGGCGCGGGCTCGTCGGTGACGCGGCTCACCGTGACCGGCAAGATCCGGAGCGAGGAGACGATCACCGTGAAAGCCGTGGACAAGGACTCGAAAACCCTCACCGTCACGCGGCCCGGGAAGGACGACGAGGAGGGCGCGGTCAAATTCGTGGCGTTCACCGACAGCCTGGTCGCCGCGGGAAGCGGTTTCCAGGCGGGGGGAAAATCGAACAAACAGGTGGCGATCGGGGACAAGCGCGTGAAGGCGCTCGTCCGCGAGTTCGTCCCGACGCAGCTGGCGCTCAAGGTCTGGCGGATCACGTCGACCTCGGAGATGCCCGGCGGGATCTTCGAGATCTCCTGGAAGGGCGAGGATGACGTGACCAAATCCGACGTCTCCTACGCGATGAAAGGGATGGAGACGCTGAAGGTGGGCGGGGTGGCGGTCGAGTGCGCGAAGATCGACATGACCGCCACGGAGACGAAAAAGAAGAAGCGGAAGGTCGAGGCGACCTACTGGATCTCCGAAAAGGTCCCTGGCTTCCTGGTCCGTTCGCGGATCAAGGACACGCTGGACAAGGTCACGACCGAGTCGGCGATGGACGTGGTGAAGTTCGAATTCAAGAAGCCGTGACGGGAAGTGCGGGCTGACCCGAGATCAGCCTCAACGACAGGACAGGAGAATCGACATGAAGACCGCCGCCCTGGCCGCGTTCATCGCCGCGACCGTCGCGGCCGCCGTCGCGACCCCGACCCGCACTCCCTCGTCCTACACGGACGCGCTCTACGGATTCTCGCTCCGCCCGCCCCGCTTCCCCGAAGCCGGCGCGGGGACCTCCGCGACCCCCGTCTTCTTTACCGCCCCCCGGGCGGACAATTTCAGCGCCAACGTCAACGTGATGGTCCTGAAGCAGACGACCACGCTCGACACCTTTCTCGCCCTCATCCAGAAGGAGTTCGATCAGCTGGCCCTCAAGAAGAACTCCCAGACCCCGGGCAAGGTCGCCGGGCGGGACACGATCACGCTGGACTACGAGGGGAAGATGCAGGGACGCGAACTCCGCTGGCTCGGGCTCATCGTGGTCGACAAGGACCGCGTCTTCCAGGTCACGTGCACCGCGCTCAAGAAGGACTTCGAAGAGCACGAGAAGGAATTCAAGGCCTGCCTGGAGAGCTTCTCGCTGACCGAGTGACCCGGCCGGTCAGTCGGCGGGTTGGGACGGTTCTACTTTCCTCGCGTACCCGCCCGGATCGCTGATCTCGAGCATCCTCTGGATCGCGGTCCGCGCCTTCCTCGCGATCTCCTCGGGGACAATGACCTTGACCTCCAGGTCCTCGAGCGACCAGAGAAGTTTCTCCAGCGTGTTGAGCTTCATGAACTCGCAGGAGGCCTCCTCCGCGGCCGGGTAGAACGTCTTCTCCGGGCTCTCCTTCCGGAGGCGGTGGAGAATGCCGACCTCGGTGCCCACGATGAACTCGCGGTCCTTCGACTCGCGGGCGTGCTTGAGGATCCCCTCGGTCGAGAGCACCTTGTCGGCCAGCGGCATGCACGAGGTCAGGCAGCCGCACTCGGGGTGCATGATGAACCGCGCCTGCGGATGCTCGACCTTCAGCTCCTTGATTTTCACCGTGTCGATCCGGTTGTGGACGTGGCAGTAGCCGGGCCAGAGATGCATCTTCCGGCCCGTCCGCTGCTGGATGTAGGTCCCCAGGAACTGGTCGGGCGCGAAGAGGATCTCGCGGTCGGGCGGGATCGCCTCGACGATCTTGAGCGCGTTGGTCGACGTGCAGATGTAGTCGCTTTCCGCCTTCACGTCGGCCGTGCAGTTGATGTAGCTGACGACGACCGCGCCCGGGTGCTCCGCCTTCCAGCGGCGGAGCGACTCGCCGGAGATCATCGACGCGAGCGAGCAGCCCGCTTCCTTGTCCGGGATGAGGACGAGCTTGTCCGGGTTCATGATGGCCGCCGTCTCGGCCATGAAGTGGACCCCGCAGAAGACGATGACCTTCGCGTCGGTCTTCGCCGCCTCCTGCGTGAGGCCGAGCGAGTCGCCCGTGAAGTCGGCCAGGTCCTGGAGCTCGCCCCGCTGGTAGTTGTGGGCCAGGATCACCGCGCGGCGCTCCTTCTTGAGCCGAAGGATGTCCTGCACGAGGCCCCGCTGGTCCGTCTGGGTCGTCATCTCTGCCCTTATAACGCGCCCATTAGTGTCTTTGTGACACTAATTCACTCTTCGGCCTCGGCCCACTTGCCTTCGCCCTCCCACACCCGGACCGTCAGCTTCTGGGAGATCTTCTCCTTCAGCCGCCGGAGCAGTTCCTCCGAGATATGCTCGCACGACGGCACCGGGAGCAGCCGGTTCAGGTCCGTGTGGTCGAAGGTCTTCAAAAGCTCGCGCAGCGACCGCTTCAGGATGTCGAAGTCGATCACCATGCCGTTCACGACCGGCCCCTCCGCGGTCACCTCGACTCGGTAGGTGTGCCCGTGCGGCACGCCGCACTTCGGATGGCCCGGCAGCAGGTGCATGCTGTCGAAATGCTCGATCACGCCGACTTTCATGCGGGGTCCTCGATTCCGATGGAGAGGAACGATTCTACCCGACCGCGGCAGGCGCTGCAACGTCGGCAGGGGCGCGCCCCGTCGCGGTAGCAGCTCCACGTCAGCTCCAGGGGGACGCCCAGCCGGCCCGCCCGCGCGATCACGCCCGCATCCGTCAGGCCCCGGAAGGGGAGCACGATCCGGACGCCGCCGTTCAGCCGCTCGAGGCGACGGAAAAACGCCGGACGCGCGTCCTCGAAGATCCCGGCGTCCGACCGGTTGTGCCCCGCCACCACCGTCGAGGCGTCCCGGTCCTCCGCGATCGACATCGCGATCGAGTGGATCACCAGGTTCCGCGCGGGGACGTACCCCGAGGCCCGCGGGCGGAGATAGGGCGCGGGAACGCGGACGTGAGGCACCCCCGCCCGTTTCACGATCGCCGCGCAGGCCTTCACCTCCCCGCGCGGCCGCCCCGCCCCGTCGAACGAGACCGCCGTCGCCCGGTAGCGCCCCCTCGCCCACCAGAGCGCCGCCGCCGAGTCGATCCCTCCCGAGACGAGGACCAGGGCCTTCCTCACACCCGCGACTCCCCGCCGTCGAGCACGTAGGTCTGGCCCGTCACCCAGTCGTTGCCCGCGAGGAAGAGCGCGAGCTCCGCCGCCTCCTCCGGCCGCCCGAACCGGCCAAGCGGGATCGCCTCCGCGTAGGCCTTCCGCGCGCGGGGCGACAGCCAGTCGACCCACCCCGTCTCGATCGACCCGAACGCCATGGCGTTCACCTGGATCCGGGGCGCCAGCAGCATGGCGAGCGATTTCGTCATCCCCAGCACGCCCGCCTTCGCGATCGAGTAGACGATCCCCTCCCGCTCGCCCGTCAGCGCCGGGATCGACGACACCGTGATGATCTTCCCCCGCTTCATGACTTTTGCCGCCGCGCGCGCGAGCTTGAACGCGCCGCGTAGGTCGGTGTCGAGGACGCGGTTCCAAAGAGCGTCCGTCACGTCATCGAGATCGTCCGTCCACGCCTCGGGCGCCGAAACGCCCGCCGTGTTCACGACGACGTCGAGCCGCCCGTGCGCTTTCATCACGGCGGCGATGATCTTCTCGGCGCTCCTCGAGACGTCGCCCCGCACCGTCCCGGGCCCTTTCGCGGAGCGGCTCGAGACGACGACCGTCGCGCCCGCGGCGGCGAACGCTTCCGCGATCGCGGCGCCGATCCCCCGCGATCCACCGGTCACCAGGGCGAACTTCCCTTTGAGCTTCATGGCGATCGGACGGCGCCTCCGTCGACGCCGCACACCGCGCCGTTCAGATAACCGCACGTCGCGGCGAAGAGGACCGCGTCGGCCACCTCCTCCGGCGTTCCCGTGCGCCCCGCGAGCGTCCGCGACGCGGCCGCGCGGATCGCCCCCTTCGACCAGGGGCCCGTCACCACCGGCCCCGGGCAGACCGCGTTCACGCGCACCGGGGCGAGATCGGCCGCGAGGTACCGCGTGAGGTTGACGAGCGCCGCCTTCGCCGCGCAGTAGTCGGGACCCATGCGGAACGGCCGGCGACCGACGTCGCTCGCGATGTTGACGATGCAGCCCCTCGAACGCCGGAGGAGCGGCAGCGCCTCGCGCGTCACGTCGACCGCGCTGAACAGGTTGAGCTCGAACGTGCTCCGCCATGCGTCGAGCCCCGTCTCCTCGAACCCTTTGAAGTGCTCCATCCCGCCGGCGTTGTTGACGAGCACGTCGAGACGGTCGATGCGCTTGAGGATCTTCGCCGCGTCGCGGCGCACGTCGCCCCGGATGCAGTTGATCTCGCCGATCTCCTTGGCCGCGGCGACGAGCGACCGGGCGTCGCGGCCGCAGATGAAGACGCGCGCGCCGGCGTGGTGGAACGCCCGCGCGATCGCCCTTCCGATTCCGCGCGACCCTCCCGTCACGAGCGCGGTCTTGCCCTCGAGGCGCCGGTCCATAGTCGGGACATTCTAAGCCAAGGCTGGGAAAAATCGTACAGTTGCGTTTTCCCCGCCGTGTACGAAACGGGCGGGCGGCGCCGTTGGCTGGAGCATCATGGCCAAAGCGCTCATCACCGGCGTCTCGTCCGTCGGGCTCCTCTGCCTGGCGTTCGCGTTCGCCCGGGGCGCCTGCCCCTGCTCCGAGGAGAAACTCGCCCCTGGCCGAGCCTGCCGTGATCGCCGCGCCCCAGCCGCCACCGGCGTTCGCGGCCCGCGTCCCCTAACCGACCCCGCCCGACCCGCTCAACGATGTGCAGACCACCCTTTCGGCCAGCCTCGCCGAAGGCAGGATTACCGTCGACCAGGTCGTCACCCTGTTCCGCACCGGGAAGGACGCTCCGACGGCGACCCCGTGATTCGGAGAACCGCGCTCGGGACGCTGCCGTGCTACGCGGAGAGGAATCCCGGCCAGGCCGCGATCGTGAATGCCGCGCGGCTCAAATGATGCTCAGCCCTTCTCGAAGAAGCGCCGGAGCGACTCGGCGGTCTGCTTGAGCGCCTCGACGATCCCCTCCCGCTCGGCGCGACGCTGAGTCTCGGCAATCCGGTCGTCCTCCTTCGACTGCGTCACCGTCCGAACGACCTCGAAGGTCTCCGCAAAGGGGACCACGCCGGTCTTCACGTCCATGAGGAATACCTCGACCGCGGTCGCGACCTTGACCTCGTTGGCGATGAACACGTGGCGCGACGTGGCCCGTTCGCTCCGCGTCGCATAGACGAGGAGAAGATCCGCCTGCATCAGCGCCGCCGCCTCGCGCATGCGGGTGAGCGAGGGGTCCGGCGGAAGGAGCATGCGCGGGACGTGGGTGATTTCCGAGAACCGGCCCGTCTCCTGGAGCGGACCCTCGAGCGCCTCGAGCGCACCCTTCTGGTTTTCCATGATCTCGGGCCGGGTCCACATCCCCAACTCGACGCTCCGGTGCGGGAACGAATGGACCGCCAGCTTCGCCCGCGGGGGGATCTCGATGCGCGACTTCAGCAATCGCTGGATCCCCTCCTCGGGGATCAGTGCGTTCTCGGGCTTCATGAGCGATGTCTGAAGGACGTCCCGCTCGCGGTAGGCCGGGTCATGGTAGAGCTCGCCCGGCGGCATTGGAGCGCAGCCCGCCGCCAAGATCGCCAGGAACAAGAGGGTCTTCATTGATTCCTCCTCACAGTTCTTCCCCTTGCAGCGCGGTCCGCTCCGAAAGGTTCGCGGAATCCAAACAAGCGGGGCCGCGGCCGCGTCTCATGTAGAAGCGGCGACGACCGCCACGCGGAATGCTAGAATCCTGTCCGACTGTTTTGCGCCTTTTTGCGGAGGAGCCATGCTCGCCTCGACCTTTCTCGCGTTCCTTCTGATCCAGTCCTTTGACTCGCGCCTCACGGCGCTCGCCCAGGACAAGCAGGAGAAACCCGCCCCCCCGCCCGAGGAGGAGATCGTCACGGTCCACAAGGGGAATCTCGTCCCCACCCTCGAGCTCGAGACCACGTTCGAGTCGGTCGAGTCCCTCGAGTACAAGCCCCGCATGGAGACGTGGCAGGGTGAGATGACGCTCCTCAAGGTCCTCCCGGCCGGGACCGCCGTGCGAAAGGGCGACGTCGTCCTCGCGCTCGACGCGGCGCCGATCCAGAGGATGATCGCCGCGACGGAGATCGACCTCCGCGTCGCGAAGGCGACGCTCGAGAAGGCCGAGACGGAGATGAAGCTCGGAGAGAAGGGCGACGCGCTCTCGCTCCTCCAGGCCGAGACCGCGCTCAAGGATGCCGAGGCGATCCTCAAGTCGTTCGACAAGGTCGAAGGCAAGGCCATGCTCGAGAACGCCCGCCTCGGCGTCGTGTACAGCGAGGACGGCATCAAGGACCAGCAGGAGGAGCTGGCGCAGCTCGAGAAGATGTACAAGTCCGAGTCGCTCACGAACGACACCGCGGAGATCGTCGTGCGCCGGACCCGCCGCGCCCTCGAGCGGTCGAAGGTCCAGCTCGAGATGACGAAGGGCGAGTACGAGTCGGTCCGGACGGTGAAGCACCCGCAGCAGAGGCAGACCCACCTCTTCACGATCGAGAACGCGAAGCGGTCCCTCGAGGCGCTGAAGGCGGTCCAGGCGCTCGGGAAGGTCCAGCGCGACGCGGAGCTGGCCAAGGCCAGGGCCGCATCGTCGCAGGCGGAGGACCTCCTCGCGAAGCTCAAGAGGGACCTCGAGGGCTTCTCGCTCCGCGCGCCGTTCGACGGGCGCGTCTTCCACGGCCAGCTGCTGCACGGCGCGTGGGCCACGGCCGACCAGGTGGCGCCCTTCCTCCACGCCGGCGAGAAGCTCCAGCCGGGGCAGGTGTTGCTCACGGTCTGCGGCACGAAGACGCACGCGGTGGCCGACCTTCCCGAGGCGGACTACTTCGACGTGACGGTCGACCAGGCGGCGACGGTCGCGCCCTCGGCCCTACCCGACGCGAAGCGCGACGGGACGGTGCGCTCCAAGGGGTCGGTCGCCCTGCCCAAGGGACAGGGGGCGACCGCGTTCGAGGCGACGATCGAGCTCAAGGAGCCCTTCGCGGAGCTCCTCCCAGGCATGAAGGGCAAGGCGACGATCAAGGGCAAGGAATTGAAGGACGTGGTCGTCGTGCCGGTCGCGGCGATTGCGACGCAGGGCGGCAAGAGCAGCGTGAACGTGTCGAAGGACGGAAAGTCCTCGCCCCGCGAGGTGACGGTCGGGAAGAGCGACGGCAAGATGACGCAGATCAAGACCGGCCTCGAGGCGGGCGAGAAGATCGGCGTCCCCAAGTGAATCGGGCGGCCTTCGTCCTCCTTTTGACCTCGTGCGCCGGTCCGCAGGTCGCCGAGCGGCCGATCGACCGCGCGATCGCCGAGGGCGTCGCGTTCCTCGTCTCCACGCAGAACCCCGACGGCTCGTGGGGCACGGGGCGCGACACCTCGGGCTTCGATGTCATGGCGGACGTGCCGGGGTCACATGACGCCTTCCGAGTGGGGACGACGGGACTGTGCGTCCTGGCGCTCCGCGAGGCGGGGGAGACGGACGCGTCGCGCCGCGGGCTGGATTACCTCGCGGCGTACGACGGCCTCCGCCGCGCCAACCGGGCGGAGATCTACAACGTCTGGGGCCACACCTTTGCGCTCCAGGCGCTCTCGCGGGCGTACGACGGGGAACATCTCGAGGCGTACCGCGCCGGGGCGGAGCGGCACCTCCATGCGCTCGAACGGTACGAGACGTACGCCGGCGGCTGGAACTACTACGACTTCGACTACGGCGTCCAGCCGATCTCGATGGAGCCGACGAGCTTCGGCACGTCGGCGGGCCTGGTGGCGCTCTACGAGGCGAGGAAGGCGGGGATCGCGGTGCCGGAAGGTCTCGTGCGCCGCGCGCTGGCGCGTCTCAAGGAGATGCGCAAGCCCGACGGCAGCTTTCTGTACGGGAGCGACTTCCGCTACCACCCGATGCACATGGCGAACCGCGACAAGGGCAGCCTCGGGCGGACGCAGGCGGGCCACTACGCGCTGGCCCTCTGGGGCGAGGGCGGGATCGGCGAGAAGGAGATCCGCGAGGGCCTCGAGCGCCTCTTCGAGGAGCACCGCTTCATCGAGATCGGCCGCAAGCGCCAGTACCCCCACGAGGCCTGGTACTTCACGGCGGCCTACTACTACTATTTCGGCCACTACCACGCGGCGAAGCTGATCGAGCGGCTGCCCGACAAGTCCGACTACCGCGAGAAGCTGCGTTCGTTCATCCTGCCGCACCAGGAGCCCGACGGCTCGTGGTGGGACTACCGGATGTGGGACTATCACAAGCCTTACGGCACGGCGTTCGCGGTGATGGCGTTGCTGAGGTGCAAGTAAGAAAACCACAGAGACACCGAGAGGAACCTGGATTATGTCGTCCCCCACCACCGGGGGGAGGGGGAAATCCCCAAAAAAGAATTCTCTGCGCCTCCGTGCCTCTGTGGTTTTCTTACGTCTCCTTCCCGCCCCGCTGCACCAGCCCCGCCATGAGGTTCACCGCGCTCTCGGCCGTCTCGCGGCCCGCCGTGTAGAGCATCTCGGCCACGCCGATCTTGGGCACGTCGCGCACCTCGCGGAAGCGCGGGAGGAAGAAGAGGATCGTCGCCACGCGGAGGAGGAACGAAATCCCCAGCATCGTCCAGAAGGGGTGCTCCCAGCGGAACGGACCGAGATGGTTCGGGATGAACCGGATCACGATCGAGCCCGCCACGCCGCCCACGAGGAGCCCGAAGTTCTGGATCAGGTTGAGGTAGGCCGTGCAGCGCGTCCGCTTGGGGGGCGAGACGGCGTCGAGCAGGAAGTTCTGCACGCTCTGGTTGAAGCCGCACCAGAAGAAGCCCGACCACAGCTGCAGGAAGATGGCCAGCGCGATGTGGGACGAGATGAGCCAGAGCGCCGGGAGCACCGCGATCCCGATCGAGGTCACGCCGAGCACCTTCTTGTTGCCGAAGCGGTCGGCGGCGCGCCCCCAGAAGAGGAGCGCGGGGATCTGGACGATCAGGAGCGCGTTGAGGCACGCGGTGTACTGCCACCAGTAGGGATAGTGAAGGGTGCGGAGCCAGTAGATGTTGAAGAGGCAGCCCGCGAACTGCGCGCTCGCCATCAGGCACGCGACGAAGACGACGAACTTCGCGAAATTCGAGTGCGGAAGCCGCCGGAGGAACTGCCAGAGCGAGAAGGCGTCCTCCCCGCGCGGGACGTACGGGGGCTCGACCATCCGGGCGAGGAAATAGATCGAGCTCCAGCGCGCGAGGAACGCCGCGGAAAAGACGATCGTGTAGCCCCAGGCCTCGTGGCCGTCCTGCTTGAAGATCCACAGGCCCAGGCCCCCCGCCGTGCCCGACACGAACTGGAGCAGGATCCCCAGCGACGTCCGCCGCCCGAAGTACCGCCCGCGCGTCGCCGGCGGCACGAGGTCGCCCATCGTCGAGAGCCAGGGCGGGACGGTGAACTGGACGGTGGCGAAGTAGAGGATGAAGCCGGCCATGAGCAGCCACGCCCCCGCCCCCTTCGGGGCGAAGAGCGAGGCCGTCATCGGGATCCAGGTGAGTGCCTGGGAGATCGACCCCGCCAGGTACCAGCGACGGCGCCGGCCGGTCCGGTCGATCAGGCCCGGCGCGAGGAGCTGTGCCCAGGAGCCGAGGAACAGGGGGACGGTGCTGATGAGCGCGACGAGGGAATCGGACGCGCCGAGGAAGACGGCGCAGGCCCCGACATAGGCCTCCCCGAGGCCCATCATCACCGCGTAAGAGGCGCCGTCCTTTATCGACGCGTCGAGGCTCCGCTCGACGGTTGACTTCTCCACAGGTGGGCGGGATTATACCAAACAGTGTCCGACGAGCAACGGCGGTTCCGGCGGGCGGCGTTCGCGGCGTTCACGTGCGCCGCGCTGAACGCGGGCGCCGCGGTCGCCATGCTCCTCTTCCTCCGCCCGGGCCTCCTGCCCTCGCCGCAGCGCCTCGACTTCATCCGCGAGTTCGAACTCCCGTGGCGCGCGTCGTGGGCGCTCTGGGTCATCACCGCGTTCTCGCTCGCGGCCTTCTATCTCTCCTTCCAGCGCGCGACCGGCGGGCCGCGGATCGCGGCCTGGATCGCGATCGCGGGCCTCCTTCCCGACATCGGCGCGGAGATGATCTACATCGCGCTCTACCCCGCGCTCGCGACGGCCGACCTCGCGCGCCACGACCGCCTCTGCGCGATCCTGTCGGCGACGCTCGGGAACGGCGCGTACACGGTGGCGTGGCACCTGCTGGCCCGTCGCGCGGGGCTGCCGCGCGCATCGCTGCTGCTGTCGGTCCCCGGGATCGCGGCGGGCTACCTCATGGCGCTCTCGGGGATCGTCTACTGGGAGGCCGGCCTCGCGATCTCGACGACCGTGGCGATCCCGGCGTTCACTCTCTGGGCGCTCGTCGCGGGCCGTTTCTGCTGGAAGAAGGCCGCCGGCGCGGCTACCATGTCGCCCCATGTATGACCCGCGGACGTCGCCGTTCGTGGTGATCGACGTCGAGACGACGGGGCTCGATCCCGCGCAGGACCGCGTCTGCGAGGTGGGCGCCATCCGCCTCGTCGGCGGCAAGGAGGAGGGGCGGTTCCACTCGCTGGTCAATCCCGCCATGCCGATGCCCGCGATCGCGAAATCGAAGCACGGGATCAGCGACGAGATGCTGAAGGAGGCGCCCGCGTTCGGGGCGATCGCGCCGGACCTCCGGAAGTTCATGTCGCAAAGCTGCCTCGTGGCGCAGAACGCGGAATTCGACGTCGGGTTCCTGAACGCCGAGTTCGTGCGGGCGGGGATGACGAAGCTGGCGATGCCGGCGCTCGACACGATCCTGCTCGCGCGGAAGGTGAAGCCGGGGCTGCCGACCTACAACCTGGACACGCTGGCCTACCACTTCAAGGTGAAGTTCAAGGAGCGCCACCGGTCGATCGGCGACTGCGAGGTGACGGGGGTCATCTTCTGGCAGTGCGTGGAGGCGCTCCGGCCGAGGACGCTGGACGACCTTCTGAAGAAGGGGATGATCAAGCCGTAGCGCGCGCGGTCACTTCCTCGGCGGGGTCTTCATGTCGGAGACGCGCTTGATCACGATCCGCTGCGTCTCCTTCGACACGTCCTTCCGGTCGAGGATCTGCGAGTAGATCGCACGGGCCTTGTCCGCCAGGCCGATCTGCGAGAGGGCGTGGGCCTTATTGGAGAGGTAGAAGCTGGCGTTCGAGGGGTCGATCTCGATGGCGAAGTCGAACTCCTTGAGGGCCTCCTCGGGCTTGTTGACCTTCATGAGGGCGACCGCGTAGTTGCAGTGGGCGACTCCGAGGTTGCGGCGCCCCTTCTCGACCGCGGTCCCGTACTCCTTCACGGCCTCCTCGACCTTCCCGTTCGCTTCGAGGGCGGAGGCGAGCATGAACCGCTGGTTGACGTTGAGCGGGTCGCGCTCGACGATCGCGCGCAATTCCTTGACGCGGGGCTCGTTTCCGATCTTGCTGATGCGGGTCGTGGTCATCGGGCCTCCTTGGGTCTCGCTAATCCTACTTTGAGAATTCTCAAATCACAAGACACGGGGAGGAGATTCAGGGGTTCAGAAACGGGTTCTCCGCGCGCTCCTCTTCGATCCGGGTCTCGGGCCCGTGGCCGGGGTAGACGATCGTCTCGGGGTCGAGCGTAAAGAGCTTGGTTCGGATCGACTCGAGCTCCGTTTCCATGTCGCCGCCGGGCAGGTCGGTCCGGCCGATCGAGCGGCAGAAGAGCGTGTCGCCGGAGAAGAGCTTCCCCTCCAGGTGGAACGAGCAGCTGCCCTCCGTGTGGCCCGGCGTGTGGAGTGCCGTCAGCGCGTGCTTCCCGAACGCGATCTTTTCGCCGTCCTTCAGGAAACGCTTCACCGGCAGCGGGTCGTGCCCCTTCCCCGCGCCCTGCCCGAACATCCGGCCGAACTGGGCGTACTGCCCCGCGAGGTTGTCGTAGTACGACTTGTCCGCCTTGTGGATCAGGATCTCCGCCCCCGTCGCCTCCGCCACGCGGCGCGTCGCGGTCATATGGTCGAAGTGGCAGTGGGTGTGGAGGAGGGCGAGCACCTTGTACCCCGCCGCGCGGCGCAGGATCTCGTCGGCATCGTCGCCCGGGTCGATGATGACCGCTTCCTTCGTCGCCGGGTCCGCGAGGAGGTGGCAGTTGCAGGCGAGCGGCCCGACGGCGAGAGCCTCGTGAATCAGGCCTTCGGCGCGACGTCCCACGATTCGATCCGCGTCGAGACCTTCATCGAGCAGAACTTCGGGCCGCACATCGAGCAGAACTCGGCGCTCTTGAAGTAGTCGGCCGGGAGGTCCTCGTCGTGGTACTTCTTCGCCGTCTCGGGGTCGAGCGCGAGCGCGAACTGCTTGTTCCAATCGAACGCGAACCGCGCGCGAGAGAGCTCGTCGTCACGGTCGCGGGCGCCCTTCCGGTGGCGCGCAATGTCCGCCGCGTGCGCGGCGATCTTGTACGCGATCACGCCCTGCTTGACGTCCTCTTCCTTCGGGAGCCCCAGGTGCTCCTTCGGGGTCACGTAGCAGAGCATCGACGAGCCGAACTGGCCGATCACGGCCGCGCCGATCGCGCTCGTGATGTGGTCGTAGCCGGGCGCGATGTCGGTGACCAGAGGCCCCAGCGTGTAGAACGGCGCGTTGTGGCAGTCCTGCGCCGCCTTGATTGCCTGGAACGGCACCTGGTCGAGGGGCACGTGGCCCGGCCCCTCGATCATCACCTGGACGTCCTGCCTCCACGCCTGGAGCGTGAGGTCGCCCAGCGTCTTGAGCTCGCTGAACTGCGCGGCGTCGGAGGCGTCGTGCTGGCAGCCCGGGCGCAGGCTGTCCCCGAGCGAGAACGACACGTCGTGCTGCTTGAGGATCTCGCAGATCTCGCCGAAGTGGGTGTAGAGCGGATTTTGCTCGCGGTGGCGCACCATCCACTCGGCGATCAGGGACCCGCCGCGCGAGACGATCTTCGTGATCCGGTCCTTCACGAGCGGCAGGTACTCGAGGAGCACGCCCGCGTGGATCGTCATGTAGTCCACGCCCTGCTTCGCCTGCCGCTCGATCATGTCGAGCATGTCCCGCGGCGTGAGGTCGGCGACCTCCTTGACGTTCTGGATCATCTGGTAGATCGGCACCGTGCCGATGGGCACGGTCGACGCCTCGATGATCGCCTTGCGGATCTCGTCGATGTTCCCGCCCGTCGAGAGGTCCATGACCGTGTCGGAGCCGTAATGGACGGAGGTGTGGAGCTTCTTGAGCTCCTCCTCGACGTTCGACGTCACGGCGGAGTTTCCGATGTTCGCGTTGATCTTGCAGGTGAACGCGATCCCGATCCCCATGGGATCGAGCCGGTGCTCCAGGTGGTGGACGTTGGCGGGGATGATCGCGCGGCCTTCGGCAACCTCGCGGCGGACGAGCTCCGGATCGAGCCCCTCCCGCTCCGCGACCCGGACCATCTCCTTCGTCACCTCGCCCTCGCGGGCGCGGTGCATTTGCGTGACGTTCGCCATTCGGTTCCCCCGGGGTGGGCTCGCTAGACGGCGACGACCTGCTTGATCTCGGGCAGCGAGCTTTTGATCTCGTTCTCGATGCCCATCTGGAGCGTCATCGCGCTCGAGGGACAGCCCTGGCAGGAGCCCTGGAACCGGATGTAGACGACCCCGTCGTCCTCGTTGACGTTCACCAGCTCCACGTGACCGCCGTCCATCTGGACGTAGGGCCGGATGCGATCGAGCACCTCGTCGACCTTCATGTACAGCTGCGAGATCGGCGAGAACGGCTTCTCTTTCACAGGCTCGGCCATGACCCTCTCCTCCAAACGTCTACGTCGAGAACGAGCTCCCGCACCCGCACGAGCTCTTCACGTTCGGGTTCTTGATCGAGAAGCCCGCCCCCATCAGCCCCTCGCTGTAGTCGAGGATCGAGCCGCTGAGGTGGAGGATGCTCTTGGCATCGACCAGGACCTTCACGCCCGCCACGGGATGGGTGAAGACCTTGTCGTCGTCTTTCGCCGTGTCGAAGTCCATGAAGTACGACATCCCCGAGCAGCCGCCGCCCTGGACCCCCAGGCGCAGGCCGAACTCGGCCGGATCCTTCTTCTCCGCGACCATCAGGTCCCGGAGCTTCTCCGCGGCCTTGTCGGAGATCCCGACCTGGCCCGAGAAGCGCGAAGGGGCCAGGACGGGGGCCGCGACCGCCTGGGCCTCGTGCCCGTGTGAATGGCCGCCGCCGTGCGAGTGGCCGTGTTCTTCCTGCTGTCCGCCGTTGGCTTCGTTTCCGCCGCAGCAACCCATGACATCCTCCTGTTTCATGCGATCTATGTACTTCCAACCTATCTTACCTTCTTTGGGCGTCCCGTTCCACCTCATAAAGAGGGGAAATCGCCCTCAGCCGCTTCACCTCCCGCTCCAGCAGCTCCGCCGTCCGGTCCACCTCCGCCTCGGTGTTGAACCTCCCGAGCCCGAAGCGGATCGACGAGCGCGAGAGGGCCTCGTCCACACCCAGCGCCTGGAGCACGTAGGACGGCTCCAGCTTCGCGCTCGTGCAGGCGCTGCCCGAGGAGACCGCGACCTCCCCGATCCCGAGGATCAGGCTCTCCCCCTCTACAAACGCGAAACTGGCGTTGAGATTCCCGGGCAGCCGATGTTCGAGGCTCCCGTTCAGCGTCACGTGGTCGAGCGATTCGAAGATGCGGCGGCGGAGCCGTTCCCGGAGGGCGAGCAGCCGCTTCGATTCCTCCGGCATCTCCTGCCCCCCGATCGCGCACGCCTTTCCGAACCCGACGACGAGCGGCACCGGGAGCGTGCCGCTCCGAAGCCCGTTCTCGTGGCCGCCGCCGTCCATCTGGGCGACGAGCTTCACGCGAGGCCCCCGCTTGCGGACATAGAGCGCGCCCACCCCTTTGGGTCCGTAGAGCTTGTGCGCCGTGAGCGAGAGGAGATCGGTGTTCATCGCCAGGACGTCGACGGGAACCTTCCCGCACGCCTGCGCGGCATCGGTGTGGAAGAGGACCCCGCGCTCGTGGCAGATCACGCCGATCTCCGCGACGGGCTGGAGCACGCCGATCTCGTTATTCGCGGCCATGACGGAGACGAGCACGGTGCGGTCGGTGAGGGCGCGGCGGAGGGCATCGAGGTCGACGAGCCCGTCCCGCTTCACCGGGAGGACCGTGACCTTCGCGCGGCCGGACGACTCGAGGATGCGGCAGGGGTCGAGGACCGCCTTGTGCTCGGTGGCGACGGTGACGAGGTGGTTCCCCTTGTCCTTGTACTGCTCGACGGCCCCCTTGATGGCGAGGTTGTCGCTCTCGGTGGCGCCGCTCGTGAAGACGATCTCGGACGGGTCGGCGCCGATGAGCGCGGCAACCTCGGCGCGAGCGGCCTCGACGGCCTTGTTGGCCTCCCATCCGAACGAGTGGGTGCGGCTGGCGGCATTCCCGAACTTCCGGGTGAACCACGGGAGCATCGCCTCCATCACCCGCGGATCGACGGGCGTGGTCGCGTGGTGGTCCATGTAGATGCTCGCCATGGCTCCATCGTATCGCCGGCCCGGGACAAAACCAACAGGTGGATTTATCCCACGGCCCGCGATAGACTGCGGGCATGGCGCAGGTGTTGGTGGCGATCCCCGACCTCTTCTTCCGCGCGAAGGTGATCGAGACCGCGAAGGCGCTCGCGGTCGAGCTCGACATCGCGCGCGACGCGGACGAGGTGCTCCAGAAGGTGCGCGCCGAGAAACCCCGGCTCGTCCTCATGGACCTGCAGGCCGCCGCGCTCCAACCGCTCGAAACGATCCCGACGCTCCAGGGGATCCCGGTCATCGGCTACCTCGCCCACGAGGAGGTCGCGCTCCGCGAGAAGGCGCTGGCCGCCGGCTGCTCCGAGGTGCTCACCAAGGGCCAGTTCTCCGCCTCCCTCGCCCAGATCCTCAAGCGCTGCGTCTGATGTCCTCCTTTCTCGAGTTCCCCTGGTTCGGCGTGATCCGCATGACCGGCCGCGACCGGGCACGATTCCTCCACGGCATGTGCACCAACGACATCAAGAAGCTCGCGCCCGGCCAGGGATGCCGCGCGGTCGTCGTCAACCGCCAGGGGAAGATGGTCGCCGAGTTGGCGGTCCTCGCGACGGCGGACGCCCTCCTCGCGATCGTCGAACGGTCGAATCTCCAGCCGACGATCGACCACCTGGCGAAGTTCCTCGTGGCCGATGACGTGGCGATGACCCCCGACGATCGCGTGGTCGTGGGCCTCTACGGCGCGGCGCCGCCCGAGGGGCAGCCGACCGCGCCCGAGCCGGCGCTGGGGGGCAGGATCTTTGCGGTCAAAGACTCCTCTGCGGTACCCCTCAGCGAAGCCGAGTACGACTCGCGCCGCATCGAGAACGGCTTCCCCCGCTGGGGCGTCGACATGGGGCCCGACTATTTGCCCATGGAGGCGGGACTCGAGCCGATCGCGATCAGCTACTCAAAAGGCTGCTACATCGGGCAGGAAGTGATCCAGCGCGTGAAGACCTACAGCGAGTCGCCGCGCATGCTCGTCCAGCTCGAGATCGCCGGCGCGAAACCGAGGGAGAAGATCAGCGCGAACGGGGAGGAGATCGGCCACGTGACGAGCGCGGCGACGAACGTGGCCCTCGGATACGTGAGGAAGGAATACAAGGCGCCGGGGACACACCTCGAGGTGGGCGGCCGGCCCGCGCACGTCCGCGCCCTGCCGTGGCACGCGAAGGTTATTTGACGTACTTCCGCGCGCCGCTCCCGGGCGCAGCCGAGGCGGGAGTGCGGACGTAGTGGCGCTCCAGCTGGCTGGCGCGGAGCGCGCGGTCGAGGTCGAGCAGCTCCAGCCGCTCCTTGAGACCCGGGAACCACGCGGCGAAGCCCTCGCCCCCGGCGGGCCGGACCAGGAGCTTCCCGTCGGGCAGGACCATTTCCAGCCCCGTCGGCGATCCCACGAGCGGCACCACCACCCAGTCGCGGTTGAGGAGCAGCGCGTCGGTCAGCTGGTAGACCTTCTCGACCTGGTCCGCCGTCAGCACCTGCACGCCCGGCATCATACACCGCCCGTCGTGGAAATGCATCCTCCGCCGAAACAGGACTTCCCTAGTACCATTTAGACCTTGAACGCTGCCACGGCGGTTGCTATAAAGGGTACTAGCTTAGTACGATTTCGAGGGACGCCCATGATCCGCATGACCCGGCTCACCGACTACGGGATCATGCTGCTGACGCTCTTCGCCCGGGACGGCAAGCGGGCGATGCGCAGCGCGCGCGACCTCTCCGTGGAGGCGCTCCTGCCCCTCCCCACCGTCAGCAAGCTCCTCAAGGTCCTCGCCCGGCACGACCTCCTCGAGGCCCACCGGGGCGTCAAGGGCGGTTTCCGCCTCGCGCGCTCGGCGGACGAGATCACCGTCGCCGAGATCATCCACGCCCTCGAGGGCCCCATCGGGGTCACCGAGTGCAGCTCGCACGACGGGACGTGCGACATCGAGCGCTCCTGCATCGTCCGCAACAACTGGAGGAAAATCAACACGGCCGTCCTCGATGCACTGGGAAAGATCACCCTCGCCGAGATGACCCACCCGCTCGCGCTCGTCGAGACGCCCGTCCACCCGCGCGGCGAGCTGGCCCGCGCGGTCGGCCTCCCCAAAAGGTGACCCATGACCGACACGAACCGCAACACGATCGAGAAGCTGGCCGCCCAGGAGTACCAGTACGGCTTCGTCACGCCCGTCGAGGAGGACCGCATCCCCAAGGGCCTCAACGAGGACATCGTCCGCCTGATCTCCCAGAAGAAGGGCGAGCCCGCCTGGCTCCTCGAGTGGCGCCTCAAGGCCTTCAAGCACTGGCTCACGATGAAGGAGCCGACGTGGGCCAACGTGAAGTACGGGCCCATCGACTACCAGAACGCCTACTACTACTCCGCCCCCAAGGCGAAGAAGACGCTCGGCAGCCTCGACGAGCTCGACCCCGAGATCCGGAAGACCTACGAGAAGCTCGGCATCCCGCTCGTCGAGCAGCAGATGATGGCCGGCGTCGCCGTCGATGCGGTCTTCGACTCCGTATCCGTCGCGACCACGTTCAAGGACAAGCTCCAGAAGGTGGGGATCCTCTTCTGCTCCTTCAGCGAGGCGGTCCGCGAGCACCCCGACCTCGTCCGCAAGTGGATGGGCACCGTCGTCCCCTACACCGACAATTTCTTCGCCACCCTGAACAGCGCCGTCTTCACCGACGGCTCGTTCTGCTACATCCCCAAGGGCGTCCGCTGCCCGATGGAACTCTCGACCTACTTCCGCATCAACGCGAAGGAGACGGGACAGTTCGAGCGGACCCTCATCGTCGCCGAGGAGGGTTCGACCGTCAGCTACCTCGAGGGCTGCACTGCGCCGATGCGCGACGAGAACCAGCTCCACGCGGCCGTCGTCGAGCTCGTGGCGCTCGAGAACGCGACGATCAAGTACTCGACCGTCCAGAACTGGTACCCCGGCGACAAGAACGGCAAGGGCGGCATCTACAACTTCGTCACCAAGCGCGGCCGCTGCAAGGGCGCGAACTCGCGGATCACCTGGACCCAGGTCGAGACCGGCAGCGCG
>JBGPCZ010000029.1:0-45861 GCA_041482015.1 Planctomycetota bacterium
ATGCCGAAGTCGGCCGCGTTCCCCTCGAACTTGGGCTGGACGGTCCAGCTGACGACGTCCTCCTCCGGGTCCCACGTGATGAAGGCCTTCTGTGCCGGTTGATTGACGTCCTGGCCCACCGCGGAGAAGTAGCAGCAGGCCGGTTCGGCGGGGCGGGGCGCGAACGCGGCGGCGATGGCCGCCAGCGCAGCGAGTCGGATGCGGACCATGGATGCCCTCCTTGTCTTCCTCATGGAGGCGAGGTCGGAAGAATGCGATCGTACTCCATCGAGTCCTGCTTGTCGTTGAACGTCGCATCGACGAAGACGAGGTCCGCCCGCATCTCGTCCTTCACGAAGACCTTGCGGCACTTGGTGAGGAAGAGCCCCTTGCGGAGGTGGCCCTTGAGGATCTTGAGGTTGTCGATCGCCTCCTTGTCGGCCTGCCGGTCGTACTTCGCCGAGCCGTCGATCAGGTTCATGTCGTCCTCGGTGAGGCGCTTCGCGTACTCGAGGCGGGTGAGCTGGATCCGGTCGCGCTTGATCTCCTCGGCTTTCTGCTGGGTCTCGGCGAGCTTCGGCTTGACGACCTCGTTCCACTCCTTCTCCTCCTTGGTGAGCTTCTCGGGGATCGCGTAGGAGAGCGCCTGGGACCACATGGGGAGGAAACTGTAGCGGTGGGACCAACCGCCGGGGAGATCCATCTTGTTCTTCGCGAGGATGTAGAAGAGCGCCTCGGTCGAGGTCTTGACGCTGATCTGGGTGATCCGGATCGGGTAGATCGGCACTTTCGAGCTGAACTGGAACCGCGTGGGGGTGACCTCGCCCGCGTAGGAGCCGTCGGCGTTCTTCTTCATCTGCTTGGGGTCGATCTTCATGACGGTGAAGAACCAGCCCTTCTGGGTGTAATGGTCGAGGCTCGCGGTGTCCCCCGCGAAGTTGTACTTGTTCTCCTTGAGCCAGGTGAAGAGGTCCTCGGCCTTCTCGGCCGCGATGATCTTGTAGTCGAGGGAGCCGACGACGCCGGACTCGAGGATCCGGACCTTTGCCTTCTCCTCCGTCTCCACGCCCTTGGCGCCTCCCGCCTTGGCGGACAGGGCGAACGATCTCATTTTATACTTGTCGAGGTCCATGGGCTTGAGGATGGTGAAGACGGCGAGCTCCTTGAAGAAGTCGCGCGGCATCTCGGCGAGCTTGGGCTGGGAGGGCGTGGGGATGACCATGCCGAAGTCGAGGGCGTTCCCCTCGAACTTGGGCTGGACGGTCCAGCTCACCAGGCTCTCCTCGGCGTCCCAGGTGATGAAGGCCTTCTGGGCGGGCTGGTTGACATCCTGCCCCATCGCCGAGAAGTAGCAGCATGCGGGATCGGCGGGGCGGGGGGCGAGCACGAGGACTGCCGCCGCGAGTCCCAAGGAAAGCGTAATGGGTCGCATGGGATCCTCCTTCCACCCGATCGGGATTGGACGCGCCCCGCCCCCGCGGGTTCGGACGATTCGTCCCCCCATCCCTATGCTCCGGGACGGGGCCGACGTGACTCTTTTGATTCGCAATTCGCGGCTCGGCTCGCTTGACATCACCCCCCTCGCTCCCTATAGTGTCCGTTCCGCTGAGGGTCGATTTAGGGGTTTGATGGCGAAGGAAGAGCCGGTCCGGGTGGAAGCCATTGTGAAGGAGTCGCTCCCCAACGCGATGTTCCGGGTGGCTCTGGTGAAGAATCCGAACCACATGGTGCTGACGCACGTGTCGGGCAAGATGAGGATGAACTTCATCAAGATCCTTCCCGGGGACAAGGTCATCATCGAGATGAGCCCCTACGACCTGACGAAGGGGCGGATCATCTACCGCGAGCACTAGAGCCATGAAGGTCAGACCGTCGGTCAAAAGGATCTGCGAGAAGTGCCAGATCGTTCGCCGCAAGGGTCGCGTGCGGGTGATCTGCTTGAATCCCAAACACAAGCAGAGGCAGGGCTAACGTATGGCGCGCGTGGCCGGCATCGAAATCCCCGCGAACAAGCTCGGGTGGGTCTCCCTGACGTACGTCTTCGGGATCGGCGAGACGCTCGCCCACAAGATCCTGAAGGAGGCGGGCGTCCCGGAGAACCTCCGCATCAAGGAGCTCACCGAGGACCAGCTCACGCGCATCAACTCGATCGTCGACAAGAACTACGTGGTCGAGGGCGCGCTCCGGCGCGTCGTCGCCCAGAACATCCAGCGGCTGAAGGATATCGCCTGCTACCGCGGGAGCCGGCACAAGCGCGGCCTGCCCGTCCGCGGCCAGCGCACGCGCACCAATTCGCGCACCCGGAAGGGGCCGCGGAAGACGGTCGCGGGCAAGAAGGCGCCGAAGTCGCCGACTTAAACCGTAAGGAGAGCATTTCGTGGCCGAGGAAAAGAAAGACGCGAAGCCCGCCGCGGCGGAGGCCGGGAAGCCCGACGAGAAGAAGGCCGCGGTCCGCAAGGTCAAGAAGCTGGTGCCGAAGGCGGTGTGCCACATCCAGTCCACCTTCAACAACACGATCATCACCATCACCGACCTGGGCGGGGACACGCTCTGCTGGGCGTCCGCCGGGACGATCGGGTACAAGGGCTCGCGGAAGTCGACGCCGTTCGCCGCCCAGAAGGCGGCCGAGAGCGTGGCGGAGAAGGCGCAGAAGTTCGGCGTCCGCGAGGTGGAAGTGAAGATCAAGGGGCCCGGCGCCGGGCGCGAGAGCGCGATCCGCGCGCTGCAGGCCTCGGGCCTGGACGTGCGCGTGATCGAGGATGTGACCCCGCTCCCGCACAACGGCTGCCGTCCCCGGAAGAAGAGGAGAGTCTAGAGTATGGCGCGGATCACGGGAGCCAAGTGCCGGATCTGCCGGCGCCTGGGCACGAAGCTTTTCCTCAAGGGCAACCGGTGCGACTCTGCCAAGTGCCCGGTCGAGAAGGAGAGCAAGCCGCCCGGCGCGCACGGCGCCAAGCGCATCCGCCTGACCGAGTACGGTATCCACCTGCGCGAGGTCCAGCGCGCGAAGAAGATGTACGGGCTCATGCAGCGCCAGTTCCGCCGCTACTACAACGAGGCGATCGCCAAGCCGGGCAACACGGGGGATTACCTCGTGCAGCTCCTGGAGCGCCGGCTCGACAACGTGGTCTACCGCCTCCGCATGGGCGCCTCGCGGCCCCAGGCCCGGCAGATGATCCTGCACGGCCACATCCGCGTGAACGGGAAGAGGGTCACCGTGCCGTCCTACCAGGTGGACGCGGGCGACCAGATCGAGCCGACCAAGAAGGAACGGAGCCAGAAGATCGTCAAGGAGGCCTTGCTCCTCAAGAAGGACGTCCAGATCCCCTCGTGGCTCAAGCTCGCGGAGGAGCAGGCCACCGGGATGGTCGTCACGCTGCCCACGGTGCAGGAGCTCCAGGTGCCCGTGGAGTCCCAGCTCATCGTCGAATTCATGTCGCGATAGTCCCGGACCGCGGGCCCGAACGGTCCCGCACGCGCGAGCCTTCGTTGCCCGCGTAAGCGTGCGGTTCCGTACGGGCCCCCGAAAGGAACAAGGAGTCCCCGTCATGCGCGTCCGCTGGAAAGATTTCGAGCTGCCTACCCGCGTCTCCTGCGACGAGAAGACCGCCACCCCGACGTACGGGATGTTCTCGGCCGAGCCGTTCGAGCGCGGGTTCGCGACCACGATCGGAAACTCGATCCGCCGCGTCCTCTACTCCTCGATCGAGGGCACGGCGGTGACGTCGATCAAGATCAAGGGCGTCTCCCACGAGTACACCACCATCGAGGGCATGGTCGAGGACGTGACGGACCTCGTCCTCAACATCAAGCAGCTGATCGTGAAACTGGCCGACGAGGGCCGGAAGACCCTCAAGCTCGAGGTCACGAAGAAGGGCGTCGTCAAGGCCGGCGCGATCACCGCCGAGGCGGGCGTCGAGATCATCAACCCCGAGTTGCACCTCTGCACGCTGGCGGAGGATTCGGAGGTCTCGGTCGAGATCACCGTGGGCAAGGGCCGCCGCTACGTGACCTCGGAGGAGCAGGCGAAGGACCTCCAGGAGCCCGGGTTCGTGCCCACGGACTCCAGCTTCTCGCCCGTCAAGCGCGTGCGGTACAAGGTCGAGAACACCCGCGTGGGCAAGCTGACGAACTACGAGCGCCTGATCCTCGAGATCTGGACCAACGGCACGATCACGCCCGAGGAGGCGATGACCGAGGCGTCCAAGATCCTGCGCAAGCACCTGAACCCCTTCGTCCAGTACTTCGAGCTGGGCCGCGAGCTCCAGATCAACGAGAAGAAGGAGGAGGAGCTCCGGAAGAAGGAGACGGAGAAGGAGGACCTGCGGCAGAAGCTGTCGATGTCCATCTCCGAGCTCGACCTCTCGGTGCGCTCGGCGAACTGCCTCTCGAGCGAGAAGATCGAGACGATCGGCGAGCTGGTCTCGCGCTCCGAGGCGGAGCTCCTGAAGGTGCGCAACTTCGGCAAGACGTCGCTGCGCGAGGTGAAGAAGAAACTGTCGGACATGACCCTCCAGCTCGGGATGGACCTGGAGGCGATCTTCGGAAAGAAGGCCCCGTTCTCGGGATAATCGTATGCGCCATAGACTCAAAGGAAGGAAGCTCGGCCGCACGACCGCCCACCGCCAGGCGCTGGAGCGGAACATCGTCCAGAGCCTCTTCATCTACGGCCGGGTGATCACGACGGTCGAGAAGGCCAAGGAGTTCCGCCGCACGGCGGAGCGCATGATCACGCTGGCGAAGAAGGGCGGCCTCGCCAACTTCCGGCGGATCCTCCGCACCATCCAGAAGCCGGAGATCGCTCACAAGATCGTGAACGACGTGGCCAAGCGGTTCACCGACCGCCCGGGCGGCTACACGCGGGTCATCAAGCTCGGCGGCTCGCGGTGGGACGGCGACGGCCGCGGTCTCTTCGCGTTCAACCGGCTGGGCGACAACGGCAAGAAGGCGATCTGGGAGCTGGTCGTCCGCAAGGAGAAGGACGAGGAGATGAAGGCGGCGGGCGTCGGCAAGGAGGCCAAGGAGGCCGAGGAGGCCCGCCAGGCCGCGAAGAAGAGCGGGCGCACGACTGCCGCCGCGGGCGCCGCGCCGGCGAAGCCGGCGAAGAAGAAGAAGTAGCCCCGTCGGACTTTCCACCGCGGAGTCCGCGCCACCCGCGGGCTCCGCGGTTTCGTTTTCGGGGGAGGAGCCATGGCCGAGTGCATCTTCTGCAAGATCGTCAAGGGCGAGCTGGGCGCGCAGAAGGTCTTCGAGAACGACAAGGTCGTCGCGTTCCTCGACATCAACCCCGTCAGCTGGGGCCACACGCTGGTCGTCCCGCGCGCGCACTTCGAGATGTGGACCGACCTGCCGGTGGACGTGGCCTCGTCCCTGTCGCAGGCCTCGCAGGTCGTGGCGCGGGGCGTTCTGAAGGCGACCGGCGCGATCGGCTTCAACCTCCTGATGAACAACCACTCCTGCTCCGGCCAGGCGATCGCGCACGCCCACTACCACGTGATCCCGCGGAAGCCGGACGACGGGGTCAAGTATGTCTGGCCCGCGAAGCCGTACCCCGCGGGCGAACTCGAGAAGGCGGCGGACTCCATCCGCAAGGGGATGGGGAAGTAGACCGCCGAATCACGGACCGCCCATCCAGGCATCAATTGCGGATCGGTTCCTCGAGGACAGGCTTCTGGAACTCGACGCCCCACTCCTCCAGGATTCGCACGGCCTCCCGGCGGAGGCCGTAGACCTTGCGCCGGTTCTTCCCGACCACGTCGGTGATGATCCAGCAGTCCGGATCGGAGAGCAGGGCCTTGACGAGGATGATGTTTTCCGCGCCTTTGAATCGGCCGATGACGCGGAGGCCTCCCGCTTTCACGTCCGGATCCGCGGAGGTCACGCCCTTTCGCGCCCGCTCCTCCATCGCCTTGTCCAGGGGCACCTCCAGGTAGACCGTGCTCCCGCCGTAAAGGGCCTTGTGGGCCGGTGAGTCCCAGGGCACGGGGACCCGGAGCGTCCCGGGCTTCGCGGCCTGCATGGCCTTGATCCCTCCGCGGGTGGCGTCGAGGATTCGTTTCATCTCCAAGTGCGCCGCGAACTGCGCGTCGAAGAGCGGGACCGAGGGCTTCCCATCGATCCGGAAAGCCCCGGTCTGGCCATTCTCCTTGCGGAGCGCCAGGGCGTGCCGCCCGTATCTCGGGAGGTCCTTTTCGTACCGCTTCCCTTCGACCAGGAAGAGAAGCAGTTCGCATCCATCCCTCTTCCACCCGACCGGGCTCTCCACGGCGCCCATGGAACGGACGAGGAAGGCGACCGTTCCCTTGGATTCACCCTTCAACGTCCCTGTGACCTGGAGAGTGGCCTCGTCCCAGGTGTCCCCGTTGTCCTCGGTGCGCCGGGCCTCCGTGACCTTCCCGGTGACGATGCGGTCGGCGTCGTAGACCATCCACTCGACGCTCTCTCCGACCGCGATCTCGCGGCTTATCCGGGGGGACAGGGCCAGGAGAGCCATGCAGGCGACGGTCTTCACGATTCTTGGACGCTTGCGGATGGCCGACGGTGCATTCGATTCGCCTTGGAGCATGGAATGGCCTGGCCGTGATTCGTGATTCGTGATTCGGAATTCGTGATTCGCCCGGGCTACTTCTTGAACAGCGCCAGCGCGGCGTCGGCGTTCTCGGCGAACCGGAGGATCTTCGAGAGGCCCAGGATGTTGAAGACGTCCTGGATTTCCGAGGGGGTGGAGGCGAAGACGAGGTCGCCATTGTTCTTCATCGCCGTGTCGAGCGAGCTGATGAAGCAGCCGAAGCCGGCGGAGGAGATGTACTTCGTGCCCTTCAGGTTGACCACGACCTTGTAGACGCCCTTCTTGAAGATCTCCTCGATCGCGGTCTCGACTTTCGCGAAGTTGGACCAGTCGAGGGAGCCGTCGATCCGGAGCTCCCAGATCCCGGCCGAGAGCTCGGCGCTCCCGACCTTGATGTTTTCCATCCCGGTGTCCGCCATGGCTCTCCTAGGATTTCCGCGACGGGGGGGCGGCCTTGTGCGCCTGGCGGCCCCCGCCGCCAGCCAGGAGCTCGATCTTGGCCAGGAGGTCGGGCTTCTTGAACGGCTTGAGGATGAACTCCGCCCGGCCGTCGTAGCTCTTGAGGAACAGGTCCGCCATCTCCACCTTGCTCGACATGAAAAGCACCGGGACCCGCTCCGTGTTCTTGATCTTCCTCAGCTCGAACGCCACGTCGTAGCCGCTGGCCTCCTCGAGCACGATGTCCAGCGTCGCCACGTCGAAGGGCGCGCGCCGGGCCGCGGCGAGGCCCTCGTCCTGCCCGGTGAAGGCCTCCACCTCGTACCCGCCCTGCTCGAGGAAGTACCGGACGATGTCGAGGACCCGCGGTTCGTCGTCGATGACCAGCACGCGCCGCTTGGCCATCGGAGCGAGTATATCGGGGGGGGATGCCTTTTCAAGGAAAAACGAACCGTGGGGAGATAAGCCGGAGCAACACACGAGGCGCGGGGAACGGCACGGGATTTCCTCGTTTCCCAGGCGCAGGAGATCGGGGGACAAGAATCCTGGACAGATCAGCAGGAGTGACGAAGGGGGAGACGGTGAGAGCGTGAGTCGGTGAGAAGAAAAAAGATTCTCCAGCTCCCGGCGTCTCGACCTCTGCCTTCGGGGTTACTCGGGCGAGGAGAACTCTACTTCGAAGAGCGCCTCCATCTGCTGCTTGAGGGTCTCGAGCTCCGGGTCGGTGATCGGGGGGTCCGGGATCTCGATCGTCTCGCCGTCCCAGCCCTTCTCGATCTTCAGCTTCCCATCCTTGGAGCCGGCGAGCTTGAGGCGGCGCTTGCGGGCCAGCAGGAGCGCCGTGAGGTAGGTGATCTTCTGGCGCGAGGGGTCGTCCGAGGGCTTCTCGAGCAGCTTCTTGAAGAAGTCCTGCATCGCGTTGATGTCCTCCAGCCGCTTCTCCGTGCGCTTGGGCGTCCGGGTCTTCCAGAAGGAGAAGAGTTCCGGCGTCTGGGCCCAGCAGGGGACGCAGGCGTCGCGCCGCTCGAAGCGGCCCCCGACCTCGACGATCCCGGAGTAGTGCTCCTCCTCGGAGCGGAAGGCGCGCTGGCAGGCGCTGCACGACTTCGCGCGCTTGTGGATCTTCCACTCCTCGCCCTGCTGCGGCGGCTGTTGCGGCGTCGTCATGGCGTTCATCGCTGCGGTTTCCCCATCACTCTCACGTGGCCTGTTCCGAGAACCTCCTCTATATCGGCAAGAAACTGCCCGGAGGGTGAGACGAAGTGCTCGTTCTGCGTCTTCACCAGCACCTTGTGGCCCTGCGGGGTCTCGACCTCGAAGAAGACGGGACAGGGCCCCGGGTGGGCGCGGATCACGTCCTGGAGCTGGAGGAGGAGGTCCTCCTCGAGGCCGGCGCTCGAGACCGCGAGGCGCACGCTCCCCGAGAGAACCTCCCGGGCCTTCTCGATGGGCGTCACCGTGGAGGCCCGGAGCGACGGCGTCTCGTTCCGGAACCCGACGCGGCCGGAGATGAAGACGATCGCGTCGTTGAACAGGTGGTCGCGGTTCCGTTCGAAGTCGCCCGCGAAGCAGACCCCCTCGCACGTGCCGCTCAGGTCGCTGAACTTGAACATCACGTACTTCTGCCCGGCGTTCTTCCCGGTTTTCTGGATCATCGCCTTGAGGCCCGAGATGATCCCGCCCATCGTCACCTCCTGGCCGTCCTGGAGTTCGGGCATGCGTTCGACGGTCGCCGTCGACAGGTTCCGGATCACGTCCTCGTAGCGGAGCACCGGGTTGGAGGTGACGTAGCAGCCGAGGACCTCCTTCTCGTAGGTGAGGAGCGTCTCCGGCGGCCAGGGCGGGACGTCCGGGAGCGCGGGCGTCTCGGCCGGGCCCGCCTGGTCGAAGATCGAGAGCTGCCCGATCTTGCGGTCCGCCTGCTTCGCGCTCCCCATGCGGACGGCCTGGTCGACCGCCTCGAACACCTGCGCGCGGTGGTGGCCGCCCGCGGTGTCGAACGCGCCGCACTTGACGAGCTGCTCGAGGACCTTGCGGTCGGCGAACCTCGGGTCGACGTTCTCGCAGAATTGGTAGACCGAGTCGAAGCGGCCGAGTTTCCGGCGGACCTCGATCACGTGCTGGATCGCCTTTTCGCCGGCGCCCTTCACGGCTCCCAGGCCGAAGCGGATCTTCTTCTCGACGACCTTGAAGTCGAGGTCGCTCTCGTTGAGGTCCGGCGGGAGGACGTCGATCCGGAGCTGCCGGCACTCCTCGATATACTCGGCCAGCTTGTCCGTGTTTCCCATGGCGCACGACATGAGCGCGGCCATGTACTCGACGGGCCACTTTGCCTTGAGGTACGCGGTCTGGTAGGAGACGATTCCGTACGCGGCACTGTGTGACTTGTTAAAACCGTAGCCCGCGAAGAAGGCCATCAGGTCGAACACCTGGACCGCGAGCTCCTCCTTCACGCCGTTCTTCACGGCGCCCTTCACGAACTGCTCCTTGTACTTCACCATGATCTCGGGGATCTTCTTGCCCATCGCCTTGCGGAGGCCGTCGGCGTCGGCCATCGAGAAGCCGGCCATGACGTTGGCGATCCTCATGACCTGCTCCTGGTAGAGGATGACCCCGTTGGTCTCCGCCAGGATCGGGTCGATCGCCGGGTGGATGGGCTTGATTGCCTCCAGGCCGTGCTTGCAGCGGATGTACTGGTCCACCATGCCCGACTGGAGCGGGCCCGGCCGGAAGAGCGCGATCGTCGCGATCAGGTCCTCGATCCGGTCGGGCTTCATCTTCTGGACGAGCTCGCGCATGCCGCGCGACGTCTCCAGCTGGAAGACCCCCTTCACGGTGCCCCGCCCCAGCATCGCGTACGTGTCCTTGTCGTCGAGCGGGATCTTCTGGAGGTCGATCCTGACCTTCTGGACCTGCTCGATGAGCTTCACCGCGCGGTCGAGGACGGTCAGCGTTTCCAGCCCGAGGATGTCGATCTTGAGGAGCCCGAGCTTGGCCACCGCGTTCATGTCGTACTGCGTCATGATCGCGTCGTCCTGCATGTAGATGGGGACGATCTCCTCGAGCGGGCGATCGCAGATCACGACGCCCGAGGCGTGCTTGCCGGCGTGGCGCGCGTTGCCCTCGAGCTTGAGGGCGATCTCCCACAGTTCCTTCACCTGCGGATCCTGGTCGATGTCCTTCTGGAGCTCGGGCTCCATCCGCGCGGCGTCCTGGAGCGTGATGTCGAGGACCTTCGGGATCTTCTTGGCGATCTGGTCGACGCGCTTGAGGTCGATCGCGAGGACGCGGCCGACGTCGCGCAGCACGGCGCGTGCCTTCATCGTCCCGTAGGTGATGATCTGGGCCACCTTGTCGTGGCCGTACTTCTCGAAGATGTACTCGATGACGCGCCCGCGGTCCTCGTTGGAAAAGTCCAGGTCGATGTCGGGCATCTCCTTGCGCGACGGGTTGAGGAAGCGCTCGAAGATGAGGTCGTAGCGGAGCGGGTCGATCGAGGTGATCCCGAGGACGTAACCGACGAGCGACCCGGCGGCGGAGCCGCGGCCCGGGCCGACGCGGACGCCGTTCTCGCGTGCGAAGCGCCGGAGGTCCCAGACGATGAGGAAGTAGCTCGCGAAGCCCATCTTTTCCATGACCGAGAGCTCGTAGTCCATGCGCTTCTGGACCGCCTCGGGGATGGGGTCGCCGTATTTTTCCTTCGCGCCCTGCACGCTGAGTACGCGCAGGTAGTCGATCGCCTTCGAGGTGCCCGGGGGGAGCTCGAAGACCGGGAGGTGGATCTCGTTGAAGCGAAGTTCCAGGTTGCACTTCTCGGCGATCTCGACGGAGGTCCTGAGGCCCTCGGGGAAGTGGGGGAAGGCCTGGGCCATCTCCTCGGGCGACTTGACGTAGAACTCCGGGCTCGGGTAGCGCAGCCGGTCGGGGTCGGAGACGAGCCGGCCGGTCGAGAGGGCGAGGAGCGCGTCGTGCGCCTTGGCGTCGTCCCTCGCCATGTAATGGGCGTCGTTGGTGGCGACGACCTTGAGGCCCAGGTCGCGGGCCGCGGCCGCGGCCCCCTCGTGGATCTTCTTCTCGTCGTCGAAGCCGTGGGACTGGACCTCGAGGTAGAAATTCTCGGGCCCGAAGATCTTGCGGTAGTCGTCGGCCGCCTTGAGGGCCTTGTCGGCCTGGTCGGTCTTGCAGGCGCGGCCGAACTCCGAGTTCGGGCACCCCGAGAGGGCGATGAGGCCCTCGTGGTGCTTCGAGAGGAGCTCCTTGTCCATGCGGGGCTTGTAGTAAAAGCCCTCGCGGAAGGAGGAGGAGGTCAGCTTGAGGAGGTTGCGGTAGCCCTTTTCATTCCTGACGAGGAGCGTGAGGTGGTGGGCGGGTTCCTTCAGGCCCTTGACCTCCTTGCGGTCGAGGCGCGAGCCGGGAGCGACGTACGCTTCGATGCCGAGGATGGGCTTGACGCCGGATTTCATGGCGGCGTCGTAGAACTCGATTGCGCCGAGCATGTTCCCGTGGTCGGTGAGGGCGCAGGATTTCATCCCCAGGCCGGAGACCTTCTTGACGAGGTCGTGGATCTTGCAGGCGCCGTCGAGGAACGAGTAGTCGCTGTGGACGTGGAGGTGGACGAACTCGGGCTTCACGGTGGGAGGATTATCGAAGGGGATCCGGGGATTATCAAGGAGATCTGTGGGAGCCACACCCAGGGCCGCGGGGACTCACCGGGGGATTTCCCGACAGGAGGTGAATTCAAATTGTAATATACTTCCGGGCGGGACGTCGACCGGGAGCGAAGATGTCAAAGTCTCGGGCGGAGGAGCGCGCGCGGTTCTCCACGGGCCAGCTCGCGGGGCTGGTCCAGGCGAGCCGGAACACGATCGTCCGCTACATCGAAGAGGGGCGGATCCGCGCCCGCCGGAGCGCGGGCGGCTGGTACATCATCAGCCGCGAAGAGGTGATCGAGTTCCTCTGGGACCTCTCCTTCACGAAGACCACGCCGCTCCGCATGTGGCGCGCCGCGACGCTTGCGTACGAGCAGATGACGCAACCGCAGACGAAGGCACCCGCGGTTGCCAAGCAAGCCCCCAAGCGGGCGAGGCGAAAGGGGAAATAGCCCTTCCGGGCCTCACCGCTTCTGAAGCTCCGCGGCCGATCGTAGGCTACCGCGCTTCCTTCCCCTCGATCGAACGGTTCATCGCGGCCACCATCGCCGTCGAGAGGAAGAGTCCCGCGAGCACCGAGAGGAACAGCGCCGCCCGGCCGTAGTCGGGGAGCTGCCAGTTCTGGACGTAGTTGAAAAACGGCTGGACGCGGCGGCCGTTGAAGAGCTGCGACAGCAGGAGCGCACGAACGTTGTTGGTCACGGTGTAGGCTGCGAACCGGATGGGAAGCAGCGTCACCATCAGCTCCCAGAAGAAGACCGGGATCACGGCCGCGGCCAGCGCCCCGAGCGGCGAGCGGAACACCAGTCCGCAGGTCATCGTGTACGCGAGCCCGATCGTGATCGCCGTACCGCCCACCATCGTGCAGACCGCCACGTCGTGCCACGGTCGCGGCAGCCCGCCGTGGCCCAGGCCCGCCGCGAGCGCCGTCAGGAGCAGGCTCGCGAAGAGCATCACCGTGAGCGCCAGCGACGTGACGCCCGCCTGGACGAGGACGACGAGCCACTTGGGGACGGCGGCCAGGTAGAGGTACCCGGCCGTCCCGTCCTCGATCTCCCCCGACGAAAGCGCGATGCCGAAGACCAGGGCGAGGAGGTAGACCATGAACCAGAGGGTGAACTGGAAGACGATCCCCTGGAAGACCCTCGCGCCGTCCACGCCCTTCCCGAGCCCCGCGATGAGAAGCGCCAGGAGCGGCGGGACGAGGAGCAGGAATGCCGCCGCGTACGACCGTTTCCCGGCCGCCAGGTTGCGGAGCGTGAGACGCGCCAGGCCCGCCGCCGCCCTCACCACGGCGAAGATCCTTCACTCCAAAGACACAAGGGGGGGGGTCCATGAGGGAATCTTCTCCGTGCCTCCGTGTCTCTGTGGTTCTCTTTCTTCTTTTTCTTCTTCATGTCTCGGTCAGGTACCGGAAGACCGCCTCCAGGTTGTCGTCCGGCGACTCGATCTCCGACACCGGGCAGCCCTTCTCGAGCGCGAGGCGCGGAAGCGTCGCGTAGAACGCGTCCGGCTTCGGCGTGCGGATCCAGACGGCACCCTCGTCCAGCCGGATCTCGACGACCTCCGGGACCAGGGCGAGCGCGGCCGCGAGCTCTCGCGGACAGTCGGTCTTCACGCGCACCGTGTGGGGGTGCCGGTCGATCAGCCCGCGGATCTCGCGCACGTCCCCCTCGGCGACGAGCCGCCCGCGGTGGATGAGCGCGATCCGCCGCGTCAGCTGCTCGATCTCGTGGAGCACGTGGCTCGAGACGATCACGCTCTTTCCCTCCTGGGCGAACTGCTTGATGAGCGCGATCAGCTCCTGGCGGACCAGCGGGTCGCACCCGGTGAGCGGCTCGTCGAGCACCAGGAGCTCCGGCCCGTGGACGATCGCCTGCGCGATCTTGAGGCGCTGGCGCATCCCGCGGCTGTAGGTCGAGATCCGGCGCCCCGCGACGTCCGTGAGCCGGACGCGCTCCAGCGCCACGCCGGCCGCCCGGGCGACGCCGCGCACGCCGCGGAGGCGCGCGAGCGATTCGACGAACGCGCGGCCGCTCATCCACTCGTAGAAGCCGTCGTGCTCGGGGCAGTAGCCCATGCGCACGGCGAGGCCGGGGTTGTTCCACGGCCGCTCGCCGAGCACGCGGAGGGTCCCGCCGGACTCCTGCATCAGGCCGACCGCGATCCGCATGAAGCTCGTCTTCCCGGCGCCGTTGGGGCCGAGGAGGCCGGTGATCCCGGCGTCGAGCGAGAGCGAGACGTCGTTGAGCGCGATCACGCGCCCGTACCACTTGTTGAGGCGGACGGCCTCGAGGATCATTCGCCGGCCTCCACGGACCGGATCCGCCGCCATGCCACCCAAAGGGACAGGAGCGTGATCGACGCCAGGATGGCGAAGGGGGGCCTCCAGTCGCACTCCAGGAAGGGCTTCACGCTCCCCCTCTGCGGATAGCAGGAGTTGCCCAGGTGGATGACCAGGTTCATCCAGGAGACGAGCTTGCACCATTCCTGGTGGATGAGCGAGGTGAGCACGCCGCTGCAGATCCAGCTCGAGAAGAAGAGCGTCGCCCAGAGGATCGCCGCGACGTACGGCCGCTTCGTCAGCGACGAAAACGCGAGGACCACGGCGGTCATCGGGACCACGAGGACGAGCGAGTGGAGGACGATGCCCAGGAGGTCGCGCAGCCGGTCGACGACGCCCAGGGAGTCGCCCTGGATCCCCAGCGAGCCCGCGAACAGGAGGACGCCCGGGACGAGCGTGGCGAAGAGGAGGAAGAGGGCGAGCGTGAGGAACTTGCCCGCGAGGTAGTCCGCCCGGGTGATCGCGCGCGAGAAGTACATGAGGAGCGCGTTGTACTTCAGGTCGCGCGAGATGAGCGCGGACCCGACGGTCGCCGAGAGGAACATCAGGATCATCGCGAACAGGGAGAGCGTGATGGAGTTCTCGGGGTCCCGGAAGGCGGGGAAGTTGTAGAAGCCGTCGCTGTAGAGTCGGTTGCCCGTGAGGAACGTCGCCAGCACCGAGCCCGCCGGGCCGACGTTGAGCGCCATAAAGATGAGGAGGAGCCACGCCATGACGAGCGCGAACGCGGCCAGGACCACGATCAGGACCCAGATGCTCTTGAAGGGCTGCGTGATCTCCAGCCGGACCATGGCCCAGATCCGCCCCGCCCGCGAGCCGTAGCTCCCGGTCCACGGCCGGTAAGTCTGGTCGTAAACGGCCATCCCTAGCTCACTCCGGAGATGAGATTCAGCTTGTGGATTCCCCCGGGGGGAAGGCACGGAGGGGTTTCTCCGTGCCGCCGTGTCACCGTGGTTTTCTTCATTTCCCACCCACCAGGCGCGCGAAGAGCGCCTCCAGGCTGTTCTGTGAACGCGCGAGGTGCCGGATTTGGACCCCCGATTTCACCGCCGCGCGGAGGATCGCCTCGGTGCCGTTCCCGTGAAGCACGCGGACCGCCTCGTCCTCCCCGGCCGTTCCCTCGAGGCCTTCCTCGCGCAGGCCGCGGAGGAACGCGTCGCGGTCGCCCTTCACGCGCAGTTCGTACGCCTCCTCCCTCGTGGAGACGAGCTTTGCGAGATCGTCCTGCGCCACGAGGCGCCCCTGGTGGAGGATGACGACGTGATCGCATACGACTTCCACGTCGTGGAGGATGTGCGTCGAGAGCACGACGTCGATCCCCTTGCCGTGGGCGATGTCGTGGATCAGCAGGAGCATCTCCTCGCGCGCCCGCGGGTCGAGTCCCGAGGTCGGCTCGTCGAGGAGGAGGAGCCGCGGGTGGTGGACGATCGCCTGCGCGAGCTTCGCCTTCTGCTTCATCCCGGTCGAGTAGGTCCCCATCTTCCGGTAACGCTCCTCGTGGAGGCCGACGTAGTTGAGCACCATGTGGGTGCGCTGCATCGCGTCCGTGTGGGGCAGGCCGGTGAGGCGCGCGGCGAGGTAGACGAAGTCGACGGCGGTGAGGGCGGGGATGAAGCTCTCGACCTCGGGCATGTACCCGATCCTCTGGCGGATTTCGACCGCCTGGGTCGCGGGGTCGAGCCCGAGCACGCGCACCTGCCCCGACGTCGGAGCGACGAAGCCCAGGAGGATCTTGATCAGCGTCGACTTGCCCGCGCCGTTCTGCCCGAGGAGGCCGACGGCGCCGCCGGGGATGTCGACCGAGAGCTGGTCGAGGGCGCGCACGCGGGGGTAGTCGCGGCCGAGCTCGCGGGCCTCGATGATGCCCATGTTTCCATTCTACTTGGGTCGCCGCGGCTTGCATAGGGGCCCCGGCCGTGTTAGCCTTTCGGCCCCATGAACGAGATCGTCCTTGAGATCCGGGGCGACCGGAAGCGCGGTGCGACGGCGCTGGCGGAGCGGGCGCTCGACGCGCTGGCGGTTTCGCGCGGCGCGGCGCGGGAGTTGATCGCGGCGCGTCCAGGGATGCCGTTGATCGCGGCCGTGGTGCGGCGGGCGCTCCGGCGCGGCGTCGCGGCGTCGCGGCGCGAGCTCCGGTCGGGCGTGACGCGCGTGGTGCGGGCGTCGCGCGAGGTGCTGCCGGCGGGCGCGCGGTACATCGCCTTCGGGGGGAGCGGGACGGTGGAGGCGATCCTGCGGGCGGCGCGGGCGAAGAGGGTGGAGGAGCTGCCCGCCGACGTGGGCCTCGTGGGGGCGGACGCCCTCCTGCCAGGGGGCGACTTCGTCAGCGCGAAAGGGACGGCCGAATTCCTTCGCCGGGTGCGCCGCGAGGGCCGCTGCGGGGTCTTCGCGGTGGCGAGCGAGCTCAAAAGGGTGAGGAAGCCGCCTCCCCTCGAGCGCGGGTTCGAGATCGTGCCGGGGCGGCTGGTCCACGCCGTGCTCACGGAGAAGGGGCTGGTCTACCCGCCCATGGGGACATTCCCGACATCCGAGCCCTCGTGGCTGGACCGCGGCGCCCTGGATGTCGAGGGGGGCCGCGGCCTCTGCCATCCCCACCACGAGCAACAATGAATCACACCGTCACCGTGTGATTCGTCACCTGCGGCGGAATCCGGGATTCAAAATCCGCGATCCGGAATCTTCCCTCCTGATATACTTGTGCCCCTTATGCTGGTCGACACGCGGTTCAACGATCTCGTCGAGGCGGTGGCGGCTAAGACGCCGACGCCGGGAGGCGGGAGCGTCTCGGCGGCCGTGGGGGCGCTTGGCGTCGCGCTCGGCATCATGACCGCCCGCTATTCCGACGCCGCGGACGTGGAGGCGGGCCTGGAGCAGCTCAAGGCGGAGTTCCTCAAGCTCGTGGACGCGGATGCCGAGGCCTACGGGCAGGTGAATTCCGCGATGTCGCTGCCGAAGGCGACGGACGAGGAGAAGGCGCGGCGGAAGGCGGCCGTACAGAACGCGCTCTCCGACGCAGCCGAGGTGCCGCTCAAGGGGATGGAGCTCGCGGCGCGCGCGCTGGGGGCGCTTGCGGAGCTTGGCCCGCGGTGCAACAAGCACCTCGTGAGCGACCTCGCCGGCGCGGTCCATTTCCTGGAGGCGGCGCTGGCCGGGTGCGGCGAGAACGTCAGGATCAACGCTGCGTCCATTCACGACGCGGTGCGCCGGGAGCGCCTCGAGAAGGAACACGCCCGGCTCGTGGCGGAGTGCCAGTCGCTCCGGGGGCGCGCCCTCAAGTCGGTCCAGAAGCCCTCCGCGAAGTGAACGGAGCCCGCGCGACGTCCAGTTAAAAGGATCGCGATGCCAGTAAACCATCGTCTTGCGGCGATCGTCGCCGCCCTGCTGGGGGCGGCCATCGCCTCCTGCGCGAGCCCGAAGGGCGACGCGGAGCCGACGCCCGGCGACTCGCCGCCGATCGAGGTCGAGCTCTTCCGGCTGCTGAGCCAGAGGCACCAGGACTACGTCGTCGCGCTCCAGCTCTGCAGCTCGACCCGCCCGCTCGACTGGGTCGAGGCCCGCCGGAGGCTGGAGCTGACCCGGCCGTACCGCGTGTTCGACGAGGATCCCGAGCTGATCCGGAAGTTCCTCGCCGGCGACGATGCCGCGCGCATCGAGCTGGGGCGGCGGGGACTGATCCTCAACTCCCTGATGGACTTCACGAAGGGCTACGACAAGAGGAAGTGGGACGAGGCGCTGAAGGTCCTGTTGGACGCCGGGCAGCCGGGCCAGATCCTTCTCTCGACCACCCTGGTCGAGATGCTGATGAACGGCCAGTTCCGGGGCGACTGGGATCACATCCGGGCGGCCCTCTACGAGACCGGTCCGGTGGCGCTGGAGACCGTGATCGGGTGGGCGCGGGAACTGGTGGTGCGGACGCCGGCGGCGACGGCGATCTACCGGAGCGACGACCTGGTCGGCGCCGGGGTGGCGCTGATCTGGTTCGGTGAGAAGGGTCTCCCGGTCCTGGAGGAACTCGCGAAGTCCCCGAAGCCGAACGTCCGCCGCGGCTGCGCCCGTGCGATCGGGGAGTCGGTCAACGGGGGCGACGGCCGCGTCATCCAGGTGGCGCTCGCCTGCGTGCCCATCCTGGTCAAGTTGGTCTCGGAGGATCCGGACTGGCCCGTGCGGGCCACGGCGGGCGAGTCGCTGGGGAGGATGTCGGGCGCGAAGGCCGCGGCCGGCCGCGCGCTCGTCGACCGGATGAAGAAGGAGCCGGAGCGGGTGGTCCGCCAGGCGATCATCCAGTCCATCGGCGAGCTCAGGTACGAGGAGTCGGTTCCCAGCCTCATGCTCATGCTCGAGGTGCCGAGCGTCGAGACGACCAACCAGGTGATGAACGCGCTCTACCACGTCACCGGCGAGCGCCTCACCCGGAAGGAGCAGTGGCTTCACTGGTACGCCACGGAGTACGCCCGCTGGAAGGAACGCCCGCGGCGCCCGTGAGCCCCCATCGTTACGTGACCCGCGAGGAGATGCAGGAGATCGACCGCCTCGCGACCGAGAAGCACGGCATCTCCGTCGACGTGCTGATGGAAAACGCCGGGCGCGCCGTGGCCGACGCGGTCGAGGAGCGGGCCTCGAAGGCGTGCCCGGTGGTCGCCGTGTGCGGGAAGGGCAACAACGGGGGCGACGGGTTCGTGGCGGCGCGGCTCCTGGCCGCGCGCGGGTTCGAGGTCGAGGTGATCTCGCTCCAGAATTCCTACGATGAATCGACCGCGACCGGGCGGAACTGGGCGAAGGCGCGCGAGACGCTCGACTTCGTGGGACGGTTCAAGACGCGCCCGATGGCGGTGATCGTCGACGCCATCTTCGGCACCGGGCTTTCCCGGCCGGTGACGGGCCGCGAGAAGTCGCTGATCCAGGAGATGAACCGGCTCGACGCCCGCTGGTTCCCGATCGTCTCGGTCGACATCCCCTCGGGGCTCGACGCGAACACCGGCGCGCCGCTCGGCGTCGCCGCCCGCGCGACCGTCACGGTCACGATGGGCCTGCCCAAGGCCGGGTTCCGGAATCCCGCCGCGCGCGAGTTCCTGGGCGAGCTCGTGGTGGCCGACATCGGTTTTCCGCCCGTCCTCCTCCAGCCGTAGCGCTTTTTTGTTTTCGAAAAATCGTTGACAGTCCTCGTCCATTTTGTATGCTTTTCAAATCAATAAGCTTACGCATGCGTAAGTTTATAAGTACGTAAACGGCATCGGGGGAGGGGCGGCGTGGAGAACGGCGGGCACTGGCCTTGTGGAGAGGGGCGAACGGGTGGAAGGACTCAGCGGTGCGGACGATGGATGATCCGGGCGCGCGTCGTGCGTCTCAATTCTGCAGGATCCTGGGAAATCCCCTGGCGTATCGCATTGTCCGGCTCCTGGACGGCCGCCGGCGCCGCCCGATGGACCTGGCGAAGATCCTCGGCGTCTCGGCGACCTCCGTCGTGAACCAGCTCAAGCATCTCAAGATCGCGGGCGTCGTCCGGTACCATTCCAGCGGCGTCCGCCACGCCGGCCGGAAGGTGGAGTATTGGCTGGCAGACCGGGAGCTCGGCCGGTGCGTCGACGAGCTGGAGCGCCGGGTCAAGAAGCTTTGAGCCGGGCGTTCCAGGCGGTAAGCTCGTGCCATGGCCCGCTTGCTCGTCCTGTCCGCCTCCGCCGGGGCCGGCCACAACCGCGCGGCCGAGGCGATCCACGAGAGCGCCCGCGAGTACTGCCCGGGCGTCGAGACCGAGTGGGTCGACTCCCTCAAGTTCACCAACCGCGTCTTCGCCAAGCTCTACGAGAAGAGCTACGTCTGGATGGCGAGCTACTCGCCCTCCCTCTGGGGCCTCCTCTACAAGCAGGCGGGGAAGAACGTGGAGCGGAGGAAGTTCGACAAGGTCGTCGAGCTCCACGACCGGCTCACCTACCGCAAGCTCAAGGAGCGGATCGAGGAGTTCCGTCCCGATGCCGCGATCTGCACGCACTTCCTTCCCTCGAACGTCATCCTGAACAAGCGGCTCGGGATTCCCGTCTATGTCGTGGTCACCGACTTCGACGTCCACCCGCTCTGGCTCAACAAGAAGGCCGCGGGGTATTTCGTCGCCTGCGAGGAGCTCAAGGTCCTCCTCTCCCGGTACGGCTACCCGCCCGAGCGCATCCACGTCACGGGCATCCCCATCCACCCGGTCTTTTCGAAGGAGGTCGCCGTCGCGCCCTCCCCGAAACCCCGCCTCCTCTTCATGAGCGGCGGCTTCGGCATGGGGCACATGGAGGAGGCCCTCGAGCGGCTCCTCGCCATCCGGACCCCCTTCCATCTCACCGTGATTGCCGGGAAGAACGAGAAGATGAAGAAGAAGCTGGAAGAGATCTCGGCGGGGCGGGCCGAGGTCCACGGTTTCGTGACCAACGTCCACGAGTTCATGGCCCGGAGCGACCTCATGATCACCAAGGCCGGCGGGCTCACCGTCTCCGAGTGCCTCGCCAAGCGCCTTCCCATGGTCATCTCCTCCCCGATTCCCGGCCAGGAGGAGTGCAACGCCGACTACCTCATGGAACACGGTGCCGCGGTCAAGGCGCGCACGATGGACGTCCTGGACTACAAGGTCCTGGAGCTGTTGGAAAACCCCGCCCGCCTCGATATGATGAAACGCGCGTGCGGGGCGATCGCGCGGCCTTTTGCCGGCCGCGACGTCCTGCGCCACGTGCTCGATGAAAATTCTGCTCGCGGATGACGAACGGAGCATCGCCGTCACGCTCGGCGACGCCCTCCGCGGGGCCGGCTACCCGGTCACCGTCGTCTCCGACGGCGAGCAGGCGATCCAGGCGATCCAGGCCGACTCCTTTGACTGCGTCATCACCGACATCCGCCTTCCCAAGGCCGACGGCCTCAAGGTCCTGAAGGCCGCCAAGGCAGCCCAGCCCTCCTGCAAGGTCATCCTCATCACCGCCTACGCGAGCGTCGAGGACGCGGTCTCCGCGATCAAGGACGGCGCGGAGGACTACGTCCAGAAGCCTTTCTTCAACGACGACGTCCTCGCGCGGGTGAAGAAGCTCGAGCGGCTCACCGGCCTCGAGCGGGAGAACAAGGAGCTCAAGGAGGAACTCGCCGGGCGCCGGCAGTTCGGCGCGCTCGTGGGCAAGTCGCCCAAGATGCAGGCGGTCTACGACCTCGTGAAGTCCGTCGCCGCGAGCGAGGCGAACATCCTGATCGAGGGGGAGAGCGGCACGGGGAAGGAGCTCGTCGCCGAGGCGATCCATTACAACTCGCCGCGCAAGTCGAAGCCGCTCGTCAAGATGTCCTGCAGTGTCTTCCCCGAGACGCTCATCGAGGACGAGCTCTTCGGCCACGTCAAAGGGGCCTTCACCGACGCGAAATTCGACAAGTCCGGCCGCTTCGAACGCGCCCACACGGGGACCATCTTCATCGACGACATCGACGATCTCCATCCCGTCCCGCAGGTGAAGCTGCTCCGCGTCCTCCAGGAGCGGGAATTTGAGCGGATCGGCGCGACGCAGCCCATCAAGATCGACGTCCGCGTGGTCGTCGCCACCAAGAGGGACCTCTGGGACCTCGTCCAGAACAACCAGTTCCGCGAGGACCTGTTCCACCGGCTCAACGTGGTCAAGGTCCGGATCCCGCCCCTCCGCGACCGGACGGACGACATCCCGATCCTCGTGGGGCATTTCATCAAGAAGCTCGGCCGCGGGCGCGAGTTCGCCGTGGCCTCCGAGGTGCTCGAGGCGCTCCAGGGCTACTCGTGGCCCGGCAACGTCCGCGAGCTGGAGCACGCGATCGAGCGCGCGATCGCCCTGGCCGGCGACGACCCCGTCCTCAAGAAGGAGCACCTTCTCCGGCCGCTCAACATGGCGGGCACCGACGTTCCGCCCACGGGGAAGCTCGCCACGCTCCGCGAGACCGTCGCGGAGGCCGAGGCCCGGCACATCAAGAGCGTCGTGGGGTACACGCAGGGCCACCGCGGCGAGGCGGCGCGGATCCTCGGCATCACCCGGAAAAACCTCTGGGAGAAGATGCGGGAGTACGGCATCGAGGGGTAGGAGGAGCGAGGGGGTACTATTCCCCGCCCCAATTAGCACGTGGGAAAGGGAACCCGGCGCGTCGTCGGTGGTATAATAAAGGGAATTCGAATCCTCGGAGGTTTCATGCGCTTCTGGATGTCGCTGGCCGGCTTGGCGATCCTCTCCGATCCGGGGTTCGCCCAGGACAAGAAGGACGCCAAGGGCGACCCGGACCTCCTCTACAAGAAGGAACTCGGCATTTCCATCCAGAAGCCGGCCAAGAACGACGAGTGGGAGTTCAAGGACCACGGCCTCTTCAGCAATTCGAATCTCACCGTCGCCCACAAGGTCGACCACGTCTTCATCGAGATCTTCTGCCAGGACAAGGCCCCCGGCGCCGGCTCCTACGACCCGAAGGGCGCGGCCGAGGCGGACTGGAAGCAGTTCTCGACCAGCGACAACTTCAAGGATTGCAAGAAGGTGCAGGAGATCAAGGCGGGGAAGCTCCCCAACGGCGGAGCGAACAACCCGATGGCCTACCACCTCGAGATGACCTGCAAGGACAAGGGGGACCGTTCGCTCGAGATCAAGATGTGGTGCTTCGTAGGCAAGGAGAACCAGAACTTCTACAAGGTCTATGCCATCGGCGACGAGGGCATGTACAAGAAGCACGCGAAGAATCTCGAGCTCATGCTCGGTTCGATCAAGATCCTGAAAATCCCCAAGTAACGGCCCTCGCCGATCCCCTTCTCTTTTCCCCGCCGTTCGTATAAAGTGCAGTGATGACGGACGGCGGATCGCGCCGCGCGGGGCCTTGGCCGCTTCTCGCGATGACCCTCCTGGTTCTCCTCCTGGCCGTCTTCCTGTTCATCCGCTGGCAGCGCCGGGACACCGGCCCGGCCGTCGTGAAGGAGGCGGTTCCCGTCCCCGTGAGCCGGGGGCCCGTTGTGGCCCCTACGCCCGGCCAGCCCGCTTCGACTCCGGTCGTTCCCCAGAAAGACCCCAAGGAGGAGACATACAAGGAGAGGGTGCACGACGCGGAGGTCGCGATCGAGGCGAAGCACTGGATCGACGCGGAGGACGCGGTCAAGAAGGCGCGGGAGATCTTCGACCGCCCCGAGCTCAAGACGCTTCTCGAGAGGGTTGCCAAGGGCCGCGATGACGAAGAGGCCGTCGCGAAGGCCGAGATCGAGGCGCGTCGCCGGCAGGAGGCGAAGTGGATCCAGACGAGCCAGCGGGAGCGGGAGGACCGGGAGAAAAATCTCTACGACGACGCGTGGAACGCGCTCGAGGCGTTGGCCAGGGAGTTCCCGAAAATCCTCGAGGACCAGCGCTTCATCGATGTCAGGAAGCACCTCCGGCTCGTGCGCGAGGACGCCGACACGCTGAACACCCAGTACATGGCCAGCGCGCGAAAGGCGTTCGCGGAGGAGCGCTTCTCCGACGCGATCCTGTGGGCGAAGAGGGCGGGCGACCTCTACCCGGAGCGGATGGCGGCCGTCAAGGAGTTCCAGGACCGGGTCAACGACCTCCTCCTGCGGAAGACGATGGTCCGCGTGGCGTGCAACGTGCCCTGCACGATCGGGAGCGAGGACCCGAAGGACGAGAACCCGGTCCGCGTCATGACGCTCCAGCCCTTCTACATCGACAAGTACGAGGTCACCAACGAGGAGTACCTCGGCTTCGTCACGGCCAGCGGGCACGCGCCCCCGCCGACGACCAAGAACGTGCCGCCGGTCTGGTACCTGGGGAAGCCCGTGCCGGGGAAGGAGAAGCACCCGGTCGTCAACGTGTCCTACGCGGATGCCGAGGCCTACGCGGCGTGGGCGGGGAAGCGGCTCCCCACCGCCGACGAGTGGGAGGTCGCGGCGCGCGGGCCGGACAAGCGCGAGTACCCCTGGGGCAACGCGTTCACCGAGAAGGAAAACGTCTTCCACTGCAACTGCGTCGAATACTGGCAGCTCACCAAGACCCTCTACGGCACGATGCCCGTCGACGCCTTCGACGGGGCTAACAGCGCCAGCTTCTACGGCGTATACGGGATGGGCGGCAACGCCTGGGAGTGGACCTCGACCTCCGTGATGCGGACCGTCGCCGGGAAGGCCGAGGACTTCCGGGTGCTCAAGGGAGGATCGTTCATGACCCCGGCCAAGGCGATCCGCTGCGCGACCGTGTATCCCGAGGACCCGACCCTGGGCCACCCCGACGTCGGGTTCCGCTGCGTGCGCGATGTAAAGTGAGCCCGTCGAACGCCCCCGGATCCGGCCACGTGCCGCTCCGCGATCTCCCCGATCGCGAGCTCGTCCTCCGCTGCCAGCGCCAGGATCCCGACGCGTTCACCGAGCTCGTCTCGCGCCACCAGGACCGGATCTACACCGCCATCACGCGTTTCTGCGGCAACCCCGAGGACGCGAGCGACATCACCCAGCGCGCCTTCATCAACGCCTTCCGCAAGATCGGCGAGTTCAAGGGCGATGCCGCGTTCTCCACGTGGATCTACCGGATCGCCTTCAACCAGGCGATCTCCTTCCGCCGCGAAAACAAGCGTGCGCCGGTCTCCATCTACTCAAAGGACGACGAGATCCTTTCCGAGCCCAGCGAGGACCGCAACCCGACCGAGCGCCTCGAGTCCCAGGAAACCCAGCGGAAGGTCCAGCAGGCGCTCGACCTCCTCGGCGAGGCCGACCGCCAGATCATCCTCCTCAAGGACCTCCAGGGCGCCTCGTACGACGAGATCGCCGACATCCTCCAGATCCCCAAGGGGACCGTGCGATCGAGGCTCCACCGCGCGCGCCTCGAGCTCAAGACGAAATTGAAATCGTTTATTGGAACCCTGCAATGAACCCCTGCGTCCAAGGGCCGTGCTCAAGATGGTAACGCCGGCCGACGACCCTTACGCGCCGACCACCCCGGGATCGAAGCCCGCGGCGGGGAAGACCTCCTCCGTCCCGGGCCTCGTGGGGCGGCGCCTCGGCGACTACGAGATCCTCGAGCCGCTCGGCGAGGGCGGGATGGGCGTCGTCTACCGCGCCAAGGACGCCACGCTCGACCGCGAGGTCGCGCTCAAGGTCCTCCAGCCCTACCTCGCCCAGGACTCCGAGTACGAGCTCCGCTTCATCCGCGAGGCGAAGACCGCCGCGAAGCTCGACCACCCGAACGTCGTTGCCGTCTACGCGGCCGGGCGCGCCGAGAACGTTCTCTTCATGGCGATGCAGCTCGTCCGCGGCCGGACGCTCCACCAGGTCCTCCGGGAGCGCAAGCGCCTCCCGGTGGGCGAGGCGCTTTCGATCGTCCGCCAGGCGGCCGAGGGGCTCGAGGCCGCGCACCGCGCCGGCCTCGTCCACCGCGACATCAAGCCCAACAACATCATGGTCGACGCCGAGGGCCGCGTGAAGATCATGGACTTCGGCCTCATGCGCTCGAAGATGGGCGGCGAGGCGATCACCCAGCGCGGCGACTTCTTTGGAACCCCCGAGTACGCCTCGCCCGAGCAGTGCGAGACCTCGGAGCTCGACGGCCGGAGCGACCTCTACTCGCTCGGCGTCGTGCTCTACGAGATGCTCGCCGGCCGGATGCCCCACAAGGCCGACACGCCGATGGCGCTCTTCAAGAAGATCCTGCACGACAAGCCCCGCGCGCTCCGGCTGCTCAACCCGGAGGTGCCGCCCGCGGTCGAGGCGCTCGTCGCGAAGCTGATGGCCAAGAGTCCCGCCGACCGGTTCGCCTCCGGCGCCGAGCTCGCGGAGGAGATCCGCCGCGTGGAGCAGGGCGGCGGACCCGTCCGTCGATCGAAGGTGCCGATGGCGGTCCTCGGCCTCGCCGGCGCCGCGGTGCTGGCGCTCGGGGCGGTCCTCTGGGTCCGCTCCTCGCAGGGGACGGAGGCGAAGCCCGCGGTACCGTCCGCTGCCGTCCGGCCCGCGGCGAAGATCGAACGCTTCAAGCTCGCCGTCCTCGACTTCAGGAACGGCACGCCCGACGCAGCGACGAACTGGTACGAGATTGCCCTCTCGGATCTCATGATCGCGTCGCTCGCGCAATTCCCGGGCGTCGAGGTCCCCTCGCGCGAGACGCTCATGTGGGCCCACGGCGGCGCGAAGGAGACGGTCGACGCGACGGACGCCGAGCGCCTCGCGCGCGGCCTGGGCGCGACCGGTTACGTCACGGGCAAGTACTACGTGCGCGGCGGAAAGATCCGCGTGACGCTCACGGGCTACCGGCTGCCCGGGCGCGAGCCGCTCTTCGGGACCCGGAGCTTCGAGAAGGCGGAAGGCGACGTCTTTGCGCTCGTGGACGAGGCGGCGCGGACGATCGCGAAGGACCTGGAAGGTCTCGCCGCGCCGGGCGCGGGCTTCTCGGCCTCGGCCGACGTCAAGCCGTGCCTCGAGGTGGCCCAGGCGTGGCGCCACGACGCGCCCGTCGAGGAGCTGGCGAAGGCGAAGGGCGAGAAGAACGACAAGGACGGGTCGGACCGTGTGCTCGCGCTGGCCGAGCCGCGCAAAGCCGGCGCCGCGGAACGGGGCCTGGACGAGAAGAAGGCGGAAAGGGCGGCCGACGCCCCGAGGCAGCAGGACAAGCCCGCGTCGTCCGCGCCCGCCGCGGCCCCCCCCGCGCCGCACGCTCAGAAGGAGCTCCGCCGGACGGGAACCCTCGCCGCGATGAGCGATCCCGAACTTGCGAAGGCGTGGTACCAGAACCGCCACGCCCTGGAGGAGTGCAACTTCAAGAAAGATGATTTCGACGCGCTGACGAACTCGCTGCGCGCGCAGTTCCAGGCGGGCCCCACCGACGCGGTCGCCCTCCAGAAGGGCGTGGAGAACTTCCGCGGCGGCATCGATCACCTGCGCGAATCGAAGCTCAAGGGCGGCTTCGGAGGGCCGGCCCGGCCCGCGATCGAGTTCGTCTGCCCGGGATGCAATCACGTGTCGGGCGAATTCGCCCGCTGCGAAATGTGCGACCGCTACCTTGTGCTGAGGATCAAGCTGCCGGGGACGGCCCCGGAGAAGAAGAAGGAATGAGCTGCACGTTCGACAAGGAGAAGCTCACCGGCTACTTCGACGGCGAGCTGCAGAACGGCGAGAAGGGCGAGGTCGAGAAGCACATCTCGGCCTGCTCGGAGTGCCTCCGCGAACTGGGGGAGATCAAGTCGGCCGCGCTGCTGGTCAAGACGCTCCCCCGGCTCCGCGCGCCCCGCGCGATCGCCGAGGGCGTGCGTCGCGAGGTCGGGTCCACCGGCCGGGTCCATTCTCTGGAGAAATACCGGAAGTCCATCTTCTGGACGTTTTCCGCCGCCGCGGCGGCCCTCCTGATCGGCACGGTCGCCTACTTCGCGGGTCGCGAGGAGGCGCCGGTGAACGACGTCGCGCGGGCGCCCTCCACTCCCGCGGTGGGAAGCATCCCCTCCAAGGCGGACTGGCACGAGGCCGGCGAGGCGCGCAAGAACGTCCAGGAGGAGGGGCGGGACCGAAAGGTGGATCAACTGGAACGCCGTCGCGAGGTGGAGAAGCGCGACGAGCCGCTCGCGGACTCGGCGAAGAAGGAAGAGAAGAAGGAAGAGAAAGTCGCGCTCGCGAAGGGCGCGCCGCCGGCTCCCAAGGCCGGATTCGGCGCCACGTCGGACGAGATGGAGAAGTTCAAGGACGGGAACCGGGGGGCCGGGCAACGCGCGCTCGCGCCGGAGCCGCCCGCGGCCGCAAAGCCCGCCGCGCCCCCGGGAGAGGCCCTCGCGAAGAAGTTGGAGGAGAAGGCGGCCTCCCCCGCACCGCTTCCGGCGCCCACGAAGGCGGACCCGAAGCCCCAGGCCGAGGGCCTTCGCGAGTCGGCGCTCGCGCTCAAGGAGATGGACAAGGCGGCGGGGGAGAAAGCCGAACTGCAGCAGAACAAGCAGAACGCGAACGGCACGTCGAAGTTCACGGTCACCACGCCGCAGGTCGCCGTTGCCCGCGCGAAGGCGCGCGAGGTGCTGGCGAAGTGGGGCGCCGATGACACGAACGCCGCGCCCGCCCGTGCGAAGACGGCCGGGCCGGACCCGGGATTCATCGCGGTCGACCTGACCCCGTCGCAGTTCGCGGAGCTCAAGAAGCAGCTCGAGACGCAGTCAGGCGCGCGGCTGGTGGCGGGCGGCCCCGAGGACGCATCCCAAGCCCAGGTTTTCCGCGCGGACCGGGGGCCCGCCGGCGGCGTGGGCGGCGGGGCCGGCAAGCCCGCGGAAGATGCGAAGCGCAGCGCCGCGCCGGTCGCCACGGAGGCCGAAAGCAAGCAGCCGACGCAGGGCCGGGCTGGGGCGGAGCAGAAGGACCGCCAGGCAGGGGACAAGGCGAAGGATGAAAAGCCGGCGAACACGCTCGGCGCCGCCGTCCAGGCCCAGTCCCAACCGGAGACCCGCCAGAAGTTCATCCTCTACTTCGTCGAGGTCGCCGCGGGCACCCCGAAGTAGCCTACGGCACGGGGTCGTAGCCGTGGCCGCCCCACGGCGCGCACCGGAGCAGCCGCTTGACGCCCAGGAAGACCCCTTTGAACGCCCCGTGCTTCTGGACCGCCTGGATCATGTAGTTCGAGCAGCTCGGGAAGTAGCGGCAGGCCGGCGGCAGGATCGGCGCGACCAGGAACTGGTAGAGCCGGACGGGGAGAATGACGAGGAACTTCATTTCGACCGGTGCTTCTTCACCAGCTGCACCAGCACGAACTCGACCTGCTGGCGCTTGAGTTCGCCCGGAGGCGAGGTCGGAACCGCGACGATGTCGAGGCCCGGGCCGATCGCCTCCTTGTTCAGGCGGAACGACTCGCGGAGCAGGCGCTTCCACCGGTTCCGGAGGACGGCCGTGCAGAGGCGCCGCGGGACGCTCACCGTGAACCGCGAGCGGGCGAGCGTGTTCGGCTTGACGTGCACGCGGAAGAACTTCCCGTGCCAGCGTCGCCCCGTCTTGTAGACGGCGTCGATCTCCTTCTGCTTCCGGAGCCGGTCGTCGCGCGTCAGCGTCGCGTCCACGCCCCGATCATAGCCGCGTGCCGGTCCCTTTCCAAGGGCCCTCGATTTTGCTACGATCCGCGCCCATGTCCGACGAACGGGACGAGCGGATCAAGAAGCTCGACGCCCTCCGCGCGCTCAAGGTCGACCCCTTTGGACAGCGCTTCGACGGCGCCCAGCCGGCCGGATCGATCGTCGCCCGCTTCGCCGAGCTCGAGAACAAGCCCGTCACCGTCGCCGGTCGCATCACCGCGCTCCGCTCGATGGGGAAGGCCGCGTTCCTCGACGTCCGCGACTGGACGGGCAAGGTCCAGGTCCATGCCAAGAAGGACAAGTTGGGCGACTCCTTCGCCGCCTTCGAGCACGTCCACATCGGCGACCTGGTCGGCTTCGGCGGGCTGCTCGGGAAGTCGAAGACCGGGGAGATCACGATCTTCGCCGACCGGTTCACGCTGCTTTCCAAGTCGATCCGGCCGCTGCCGGAGAAGTGGCACGGCCTCAGCGACCCGGAGATCCGCTACCGCCAGCGCTACCTCGACCTCATCTCGAACCCCGAGGTGATGCAGAAGTTCCTCAAGCGGACGCGCATCGTGTCGCTCATGCGCCGGTTCCTCGACGACCGGGGCTACGTCGAGGTCGAGACCCCGATGATGCACGCGATCCCCGGCGGCGCCGCGGCGCGGCCGTTCGTGACGCACCACAACGCGCTCGACACGGACCTTTTCATGCGGATCGCGCTCGAGATCCCGCTCAAAAAGCTGCTGGTCGGCGGGATCGAAAAGGTCTACGAGATCGGCCGGGTTTTCCGCAACGAGGGGGTCGACACGCACCACAACCCCGAGTTCACGATGATCGAGCTTTACCACGCGTACGGCGACCTCCGGACGATGATGGAGCTCGTCGAGTCCGTGACGGTCCACCTGGCGAAGGAGGTCGCGGGCGGCACCAAGGTCCCCTTCGGCGAGAAGACGATCGACCTGACGCCCCCGTGGCCCAAGATGGACTTCTGCGAGCTCCTCAAGGAGCACGCCGGGGTCGACCCGAACGACCTCGACGCCTGTCGCCGCAAACTCCTCGAGCGGAAGATCGACGCCGCGAAAATGACGAAGCCCGAGATCCAGGACGAGGTCTTCGGCACCTTTGTTGAGCCGAACCTGCAGGACGCCTGCTTCGTGATCAACCAGCCGATCGAGATGACGCCGCTCTGCCGCGAGCTGGCCGGCCGCCCCGGCTACGCCGACCGGTTCGAGTGCTACGCCGCGGGCTTCGAGCTTTCGAATGCGTACACCGAATTGAACGACCCGATCGAGCAGCGCAAGCGTCTAGAAGAGCAGGCCGGCGGCGACGAGATGGCCAAGCAGGGAAAGGTCGACGAGGATTTCCTGCTGGCCCTCGAGCACGGGATGCCGCCCGCGGGCGGAGTCGGGATCGGGATCGACCGGCTGGTGATGGTGCTCACCAACAACCCGTCCATCCGCGAAGTGATCCTGTTCCCCCTGATGAGGGAGACCGGGAAATAGGAGCCAGCATCAAGCATCAAGTATCAGGCATCAAGGATCGGAGAACAGGGGCCTCTTATCGAAAGAGGAGGGGCTCTCGATTCGCCGATGGGGCTCGGAATGGCCCTCCCTTGGTGCTGGATGCTTCATTCTTGATGCTCATCTGAATGTACAAGCTCTTCATGGCGTTCCGGTACCTCCGGGCGCACAAGATCATCTACTTCTCCATCGCCGGGGTCGCGGTCGGCATCATGACCCTCGTCGCGGTCACGTCCATCATGGGCGGATTCTCCCGCGACATGAAGGAGCGCATCCGGGGGCTCCAGACCGACATCATCGTCTCCTCCTACGACGCCAACCTCTGGATCGTGAATCCGGACTCGCTGTGCGAGGCGCTGGGCAAGGTCGAGGGCGTGATCGCCGTCGCGCCGCGGATCGAGTACGAGGCGTGGCTCGGCCGCGCGGGGACCCGCCGGCCCGTCCACATCCTGGGGATCGTGCCCGAGCAGGAGCGGCGGGTGAGCAAGCTCGAGGCCTATTTCACCCGGGGGCGGAAGCGGAATTTCGACTTCAAGAGCGACTCGGGCGAAGAGCCGGCGCGGCCGGGCATCGTCGTGGGCATCGAGCTCCACCGGGACTACTTCGACTCCAAGGTCGGGCTCATGACGGCCATGGATCGCGACACCCCGATCTTCTGCGTGAAGGACTTCGACGAGGTCGGCTACTTCCAATCCGGCATGTCCGAGTACGATTCGACCTTCGTCGTCATGCACCTTCGCGAGGCCCAGGATTTCCTCAAGCTGAGCTCCATCCCGCGTGCCAACGTGATTGCCGTGTCCGTGAAGGACTACGAGACGGAGGGCCCCCGCGTGCGCGCGGGAATCCTGGAGGCGATCCACAAGGCCCGTCCGTGCGCGCGACCCGAGGACCATCGGTCCGGGCGCTGCGGGATCTACAAGACGATGACCTGGGAGCAGGTGAAAAGAAACCTGCTGGCGGCGGTGGAGGTCGAGCGCGGGATCATGATCATCGTCCTCTTCCTGATCGTCGTGGTGGCGGCCTTCAACATCGCGGCGATCTACACACTCGTCGTGCGGGCCAAGACGCGGGACATCGGCATCCTCCGCGCGCTGGGCGCGACGGAGAGGGGCGTGACCTCGGTGTTCCTGTTGAGCGGCGGGCTTTGCGGCGTCATCGGGTCGATCTTCGGCCTGGCGCTGGGGCTCCTGTTCTCCTACGACGTGAACGAGATCGAGGGCTTCGTCCGCGTGGTTTCGCGGGAATTCAACCGGCTTCGCCTCGAGGGGAGCGGCGCCTTCTGGGCCGCGGTCCTCCTCCACCTGGCCTGGTGCGCGGTGGTCTGGAACTGGCTGCTGTTCTACAAGCAGCGGCGATCCCATCCCTGGGTTCGCATGGCGGCCGGGCTGGCCGCGATCCTCGCGGCCGTCTGGGCGTCGACCGGCTGGCTCGAAGGGTACCACGCGTTCGAGCGGTTCGATCCCGATCTCGGTGGGGGATTTCGCTGGACGCTCATGGCCTGGACGGGAGGGCTCTGGGTGCTCCTGGTCGCCTCGTGGCGCCTGCTGGACCGGTGGCGGAGGCGGCCGGGGTGGATCTTCTTCGGGTTTGCCGGGTCGCTGTTCTTCGGCGCGTTTCTCCTGGCCGCGACCGCGGCCCTCGCGATTGCGGACGCCGTGACGGCCATGAAGCCCAATTCCGGGTGGCGCGGATTGGAGCTTTTCGACCGGCGAATCTATTACCTGGACCGGATCCCGGTCTACGTGGACTACGGATCGCTGGCGATCATCGTCGTGCTCACGCTCGTGATCAGCATCCTGTTCGCGGTCTACCCCGCGATCCGGGCGGCGGCGGCGAACCCCATTGAAGCGATCCGGGATGAGTGATTTCCTCCAATCCGAGAACCTCGTCAAGGACTACCCGAGCGGCGAGTCGACGCTGCGGGTCCTGAAGGGGATCACGCTCTCGATCGAACCCGGGAAGATCACGGCCATCGTGGGGCCCTCGGGTTCGGGGAAGTCCACGCTCCTGCACCTGTTTGGCTTCCTCGACAAGCCCACCTCGGGCGACGTCGTGTTTCGCGAATGGCGCTTGTCGGAATCCAATCGCGAGGAGCAGGCGCGGATCCGCAACGCCCACTTCGGCTTCGTGTTCCAGATGTATCACCTGCTTCCCGAGCTCACCGCGCACGAGAATGTCGCCCTCCCCCTCATGATCCGCCACTCGACGGGGGAGTGGATGGGGAACCGGGGAGCTCTCAATGGGAAGGCCCGGCAGCTCCTCGAGCGGCTCGGCCTCGGCGAGCGGCTCCACCACCTCCCCTCGCAGCTCTCCGGCGGAGAGCGCCAGCGCGTGGCCATCGCGCGCGCGCTGATCGGCGACCCCGAGATCGTCTTCTGCGACGAGCCCACCGGCAACCTCGACGCGACCACGTCCGCCGAGATCCAGAAGCTCATCGTCGACCTGTCCAAGGAGACCGGGAAGACGTTCGTCGTCGTCACGCACGACCCGAACGTTGCCGCGCTCGCGCACCGGCAGCTCCGGCTCGTCGACGGCCGCTTCATCGAGTAGCCCCGCCTCCGCGCATCATTCGGGATGGCGCTACGGCGGGCAGGCCCGGCTCCCTTTCCTTGACTGACCCCCCCGGCCGGTTATCATGGCCGGTCTCCACCCATATGGCTTACATCAGGATCAAGACGGGGCCGAACAAGGGTAAGCACTTCGACATCAAGGACGCCCCGATCACCATCGGGCGCGAGGACAACCAGGTCATCCAGATCCTCGACCAGGGGGTCTCCCGAACCCACGCCGAGATCTTCCACCTGGGCGAGATGTGCTTCGTGCGCGACCTGAACTCGACCAACGGGACGTTCGTCAACGACGTCAAGGTCACCGAGGAGTCGCTCAAGGCGGGCGACGAGCTCCTGATCGGAACCACGATCCTCGTCTTCGTGGACGACGCGCCGGGCCGGTCGGCGGGAGCGGCCGGCGACGTCGAGTTCGACGATGGCGCCGGCGGGAAGTTCGAGACCACGACCGTCGAGCTCAAGGTCGACCCGCCGGCTTCGAAGCAGCAGGAGCGGGTGGTCGGCAAGGAGGCGCAGTCGCGCAACCTGACGCTGATCAGCCAGATTGGCCGGGTCCTTCGGGGCGAGGCCGACTTCCAGCGCGCGCTCGACCGGACGCTCGAGATCCTCTGCGCGGCCATCGCGGCGAACCAGGCGTACCTCTTCGTCGTCGAGGCGCCGACCGGCAAGCTCGTGGCGCGGGCGGTCGTCGAGGGCGAGGACTCGGGCTCGGAAAAGAAGGTCAGCCGGACGCTCGTGAACCGCGTCCGCGAGAGCCTCATGCCGCTCCTCACCACCGACGCGACGCTCGACGGCCGCTTCTCCCTCTCGGAAAGCATCATCCTCAAGAAGATCAAGTCGGTCATCTGCGCGCCCGTCCTGGTCGAGGACAAGGTGGAGGCGCTCCTCTATTTCCATTCCAGCAAGGTCGACCACACGCTGACGGTCGAGGACCTCGAGCTCGTCACCGCCGTGTCGCTCCAGCTCTCGATGGCGATGGCGTCGTCGGGCTCGGTGGAGCGGGTCCGGAAGGGGCTCGTGGGGACGCTCCAGTGCCTGGTGACGGGGATGGAGGCCTCGGGGCCGGGGGGGCGCGGCCACTCGCAGCGGGTCTCGGAGTATGCCGGGGTGATCGCCGGCCAGCTGGGGCTGCCGGCCGACGAGATCCGGCGCGTCCGCTTCGCGGCGCTCCTGCACGACGTGGGGGAGATCGCGGTGCGGCTGGAGAACAGCGCATCGACCCCCGACCAGATCCGCGACCAGCACGTGCAGGCCGGCGAGCGGATCCTCACGGGCGTCGAGGGGTTCGAGCGGATCCTTCCGGGCGTCCGCTATCACCACGAGAGGGCCGACGGCAGCGGCTTCCCCTACAAGCTCAAGAACGCGGACACCCCGGTGATGGCGCGGATCCTGATCGTCGCGAACGCCTTCGACGAGGCCTGCACGCACGGCGGCCCCGGCGGCCAGCCGCTCTCCTCCAAGGAGGTCGTCAAGGACCTCGCCCAGCGCGGCGGGAAGGAGTTCGACGACGAGGTCATCAAGGCCCTGATCGTCTGCCACCGCAACGGCTCCCTCCACGGCGCCCTCCCCGCCGAACCCGAATGAAGAAGAAAGAGAACCACAGAGACACAGAGACACAGAGAATAAAGTTCTTTGTGTCGCTCCCCCCGGGGGGGCAGGGGGGGGTCCCAAGGCGGGATTCTCCGTGTCTCTGTGTCTCCGTGGTTTTCTTCTCTTCGGTTTTCTTCTGTTTGGGATGAACCCCCGGTACCTCGTCCCGTTCGAGCTCTCGAAGCTCCCCGTGACGGACACCGACGTCCTCATCATCGGGAGCGGGTCGGCGGCGCTCCGGGCGGCGATCGAGGCCGCGCGGCTCCGGCGCCGCGTGCTCATCGTCACCAAGAGGCAGCGCACCGACTGCAATTCGTTCTACGCGCAGGGCGGGATTGCCGCCGCGATCGCCGACCACGACACGCCCGAGTCCCACATTTTGGACACGATGAAGGTGGGTTGCGGGATCTCCGACCCCGCGATGGTCGAGATCGTCGTCCGCGAGGGGGCCGACCGCGTCCGCGAGCTCCTCGAGTGGGGCGCGCCCTTCGACCGCGACGGGCGGCGGCTCTCGTTCGGCCTCGAGGGGGGCCACTCGACCGCCCGCGTCCTCCACAGGGGCGACGAGACCGGCGCGATGCTGGAGCGCGAGCTCCTCCGCCACGTGCGCTCGCCGATCGTCGAGGAGTGCTTCGCGCTCGACCTCGTGACCCACGCCGGCGCGTGCTGGGGCGCGGTCGTCGCCCATCCCAAGAAGGGCCTCCTGTGGATCCGCGCGCGCCGGACGATCCTCGCCACGGGCGGCCTCGGGCAGATCTACCGGGAGACGACGAACCCGCCGGTCGCGACCGGCGACGGCGTGGCGATGGCCTGGCGCGCCGGTGCGGAGCTCATGGACATGGAATTCATGCAGTTCCACCCCACGACCCTCTACCTCGCCTGCGCGTCGCGCGCGCTGATCAGCGAGGCGGTCCGCGGCGCGGGCGCGCGGCTGCGCGACCGGAAGGGCCGCGCGTTCATGAAGGACTACCACGCGATGGCGGAGCTCGCGCCCCGCGACATCGTCTCGCGCTCCATCCTCCGCCACATGCTCCAGACCCGCGACACGCAGGTCTACCTCGACACGCGGCACATCAAGGGACTCCCGAAGAAATTCCCCGCCTTCGTCCGCCTCTGCCGGCGGTTCGACCTCGATCCATCGCGCGACATGATCCCGGTCCGCCCGGCCGCGCACTACATGGTCGGCGGCATCCGCGCGGACGAGTGGGGAAGGACCTCGATCGCGAACCTGTTCGCCTGCGGGGAGGTGGCTGCCGCGGGGTTCCACGGTGCCAACCGCCTCGCCTCGAACTCGCTCCTCGAGTGCCTCGTCTTCGGGAGGCGGGCCGGTTCGGTCGCGGCGCAGGAGGCCCACGCGCCCGTCCCGCGGTTCGGGGTGCGCTCCGCGAAGCGGCGCCTCTTCGGGACGGAGCTCGACCTGGAGGACATCCGCAATTCGCTGCGGAACGTCATGTGGTTCAAGGTCGGGATCGAGCGCGACGAGGAGGGGCTCCGGTACGCGATCGACTCGATCGGCCTCTGGTCGCGCTACGTGCTCGACCGCGTGTTCGACGACCCGGGCGGCTGGGAGCTCCAGAACATGCTGGCGCTCGGGCGGCTCATGGCGTGGTCGGCCCTGCGGCGGCGCGAGAGCCGGGGCGTCCACTATCGGCGCGATTTCGCGAAAACCGACGACCGCCGGTGGCGATCCCACCTCGTCCTGCGTGGAAATGGGGTAAAGTTGAATCACTACCGCCTGGAGACCAGCGAATGGCAGACACCTACCGCCGGAAGATGACCGCCTACGAGGAGGTCAACTGGCAGTACAACAAGGCCGCCGAGCTCCTGGGAATCCCCGAGCAGCACAAGGCGATCATGCGGAACTGCTACCGGGAGCTCAAGGTCCAGATCACCCTCCACCGCGACAACGGCCGCCTCGAGGAGCTCTACGGCTTCCGCGTCCAGCACAACGGCGCGCGCGGGCCCTACAAGGGCGGCGTGCGCTACCACCCGAGCGTCGACATGGACGAGGTCCGCTCCCTCGCGTCGCTCATGACGTGGAAGACCGCGCTGGTGAACATCCCCTACGGCGGCGCGAAGGGCGGGGTCAATTGCGATCCCCGGACCATGTCGGACAACGAACTGCAGACGCTGACCCGCACCTTCACGCGGAAGATCGACATTGCGCTCGGCGTCTACCGCGATGTCCCGGCGCCCGACATGGGCACGAACGCCAAGGTCATGGCGTGGATGATGGACGAGTACGGCCGCAAGCACGGGTACACCCCCGCGATCGTGACGGGGAAGCCGGTGAACCTGGGCAGCTCGAAGGGGCGCGAGTCGGCCACCGGCCTGGGCGTCTTCTTCATCACGCAGCGCGCGTGCCGCGACCACGGGATCAGCCTGCCGGGCGCGCGGGTCGTCATCCAGGGCTTCGGCAACGTCGGCTCGTGGACCGCGAAGTACCTCCACGACGCGGGGGCGAAGATCATCGCGATCGCCGACGTGGACGGTGCGGTGCGGAACGACAAGGGGCTCGACATCGCCGCGCTTCTCGCGTGGGCGAAGGAGAAGAAGACGGTCGCCGGCTTCGCGGGCGCCGACGCGTGGGCGAAGGAGCGGATCTTCGAGATCCCCTGCGACATCCTGATCCCCGCGGCGATGAACGGCGTCCTCACCGACGCGAACGTCGGATCGGTCGACGCGAAGCTCGTGATCGAGGCGGCGAACAACCCGATCAACCCGCATGCCGACCACATCCTCGCCGAGAAGAAGATCCCCGTGATCCCCGACATCCTGGCGAACGCCGGCGGCGTGACGGTCTCGTACTTCGAGTGGACCCAGAACCTCCAGCAGTTCTACTGGGAGGAGTCGGAGGTCCGCCAGAAGCTCGAGGCGGTGATGGACCGCGCCTACGCGGAGGTCACGGACATGGCGAAGAAGCGGAACGTCCCGATGCGCATGGCCGCGTTCATGGTGGCGATCCAGAGGGTGTACGAGGCGGTCCAGCTGCGGGGTATCTAGGGGAGATAAAGGGATACGAGGAGATGAAGAGACAAGATGAAGTCGAGGTGTTTGCATGGGAAGTGATCTGAACGAGCCCAGCGATGCGTCCGCGGTGGCCTACACGTCGAAGGTCACCTCGACGATCGGGCGTCCGCCCAGGAAGGTTTACTTCGTCGTCCAGATGGTCGCGTTCGCGGCGACGATCGGCGTCTGCCTCGTCAGCCAGCATTTCGAATCGGCCTTCCGGAAGCTTCCGATGGCCGACCTGCCGCTTCCCTCGGAGTGGCTGTTCAAGGTCGGGGGTTTCTTCAGCCAGCCCATGGGGATCGCCCTCGCGGCGTTCATCGTCCTCGCGGTGGGCCTCCTGGCGCTGAAAGGCGCGATCGACGGATTCCTCAAGCTGCTCATCTGGCTGAACGTGCTCTGGATCCTCGCTTTCGTCGCGATCCACACGGCGGGGGTCTGGCTGCCGATCCTGCGCGGGCAGGGGCCGGTCAACGGGAAGTGACGCGGCGCCCCCGGAGCCGCGAACCCAGTTCGACCACGAGGATCACGACAAGCGAGCCCATCATCATCACCGGCCCGTCCTCCGCCCCGTAGAGCCCGACCTCGACGCGGTCCATCGAGAAGGGGAAGGCCCAGGGGATCACGCCCGAGCCCATGTAGCCCTTGCCCGCGTCGACCAGCAGGTGGAGCCACGAGCCCGCGAGGAGCGTGACGAACGCCCGCGCGCGCCACTCCTCCTCGAAGAGGAGCGCCGCCGCGTAGCACCAGGGGACGAGGCCCAGCGGCGAATGGGTCGGCTCGCAGAGCCACGTCGGCGCGCCGCCGAGGTAGAGCAGCCCCTTGTAGAGAAGGTCCGGCAGGCAGACCCCGAGGTAGAGGACCGCGCGAAGGCGGCCATCGCGCAGCGCCTGCCCCGGCGCGAACGCCGTCGCGAAGTGGACGAGGAGGTCCGCCATCAGTCCCTTCCTTCCACCTGGATCACCTTGGGTCGGAATGAGAAGTGACGGAGGAGATTGAGGATCGCGAGCGCGACGACCGCGATCGAGACGATCACCGGCCAGCGGCGGGACTCGTCGCCCGGCGGGTCCTTCCTCAGCAGCTTGAGCTGGATCGGCCCCGAGGCCCGGAACGTCCCGGTGAGCGCGATCGTGTCGCCCGGGGCGACGCGGTCCGCGGGCGCCACGCGGGCGCGCACACCCTGCACCTCGATCTCGAAGCCGTCGGCGTCGGAGGCGACGACGAGCGCCCTTGGAAGCCAGAGGGCCGTCCCGTCCCACCGCGCGGGCTGGGCGAGGCACCGCCAGAGGTTCGGATGAATCGAGTCGCCGAGCCGCTCGGAGCGGAGGCCGAGGAGCGCGATGGCCACGAGGCTGGCCGCCAGCTTCCAGCCGAAGTGCCTATTGCTGAACACGTCGGAGCCTCCGCTCGAGGGCCCAGGCGGCCCAGAGGATGGCGATGTCGAGGGGGACGAGCAGGATCACGTCGAGGGGGTCGATGAGGCCGAGCTCGTAGGACCGGATCGAGAGGGGATAGAACAGGCGCGCCGACCCCGCCCCGAGGTTTTCCTTGAGGAGGTCCACCGCGAGGTGGATCACGCCGCCGGCGAAGATCGCGGCGAAGGCGGGCCGGCGGAGACGCTGCCCGACCAGGAGCGCGGCGGCGTAGGAGAGGAGCGCGAGCCCCGCGAGCGTGTGGGAGGGCGTCTCGAAATTGTCGGCGCACCGGAGGATCCAGTAGAGCCCCTTCGAGACGAGGTCCGGCAGGAACGTGCCGATCACGAGGAGCGCCGCGAGGCGGCGGTCGCGCACGAACGCGGCCGGGAGCCGCGCGGCGGCGAGGTGCGTGAAGAGGTCGGCCATCTCAGTACCGGCCCCGGAGCAGACCCTCGGACAGCCTCCACCGGAACCGCCGTCGGACGATCCACAGGAACGCGAGGACGGTTGCCGAGGAGAGGCCGTAGTTGAGCCCCCGCTTCCATCGGTAGCCGGTGTTGACCCGGATCGCCGAGGCCACGACGTGTCGCGGCTCCACGATCGTCCCGGTGAGCGTGACGTACTGGCCGGGCGCGGGAGCCGGGGAGGGCCATGTCACGTGAAAGGGACCGACCTTCGTCTCGACGTCGAATCCATCCCCGGTCGCCCCGAGGATCGGCAGGGCCCAGGCGTGGATGGTCTTGCCCCGCACGTTCTCGATCGCGACGGCGCCCGACTCGATCTCGGGGTGGAGCCCGCCGATTTCGCGATGGGCGCGGCCGCAGAGCGCGGCGAAGAGGGCGATCGCGATCCCGAGCTTGAACGGCCAGGCCCGGTCGGAAAAGAGGAACCCAGGACGCGTTTCCTGACAGTCCGGGTCTGTCACACTGACATTCCCCCCCTTGAGCTCTCCCAGACCTGACGTATCCCGTTGCAGTCCAGAGAGATGAGCGTATCCGCCGCCCGTGCGTTTGGCAACCAGTTTGCGCTTACCCGCTTGGGCGAATACGCCCCGGAACTTGGTAGCGTGGGTAGCGGAGGCAACACACATGGGCAAGATCGTCGGAATCGACCTGGGGACCACGAACTCCGTCGTCGCCGTCATGGAAGGCAAGGAGGTCAAGGTCATCCCCAACAAGCACGGGTCGAACCTCACGCCGTCGGTCGTGGGCTTCCCCGAGTCGGGCGAGCGGCTGGTCGGCCAGCTGGCGAAGCGCCAGGCCATCGTCAATCCGCGGAACACCGTCTACTCGATCAAGCGCTTCATGGGGCGGCGCCGCAGCGAGGTGGTCCAGGAAGAGAAGATGTTCCCCTACGAGATCGTGGGCGGGCCGGAAGACCCCGCGCGCGTCAAGATCCGCGAGAAGGTCTACACGCCCCAGGAGATCTCCGCGATGGTCCTCAACGACCTCAAGGAGACCGCCGAGGCGTACCTCGGGGAGAAGGTGACCGACGCGGTGATCACCTGCCCGGCCTACTTCAACGACTCGCAGCGGCAGGCGACGAAGGAGGCGGGCCGCATCTGCGGATTCGACGTCAAGCGCGTCTTCAACGAGCCGACCGCCGGCGCGCTCGCGTACGGGCTGGACAAGAAGCGCGGCGTCCAGAAGATCGCCATCTACGACCTGGGCGGCGGAACGTTCGACATCTCGATCCTCGAGGTCGACAACGAGGTCATCCAGGTCCTTTCGACGAACGGCAACACCCACCTGGGCGGCGACGACTTCGACCACCGGCTGATCGAGCACGTCGCCGGCGAGTTCCAGAAGCAGAGCGGTCTCGACTTGCGGAAGGACCCGATGGCGCTCCAGCGCCTCCGCGAGGCGTGCGAGAAGGCCAAGTGCGAGCTCTCCAGCATGATGGAAACGGAGATCAACCTTCCCTTCATCGCGCAGGATTCGAGCCGCGCCCCCGTGCACCTCACGATGCGGATCACGCGTTCCAAGCTGGAGCAGCTGATCGGCGAGCTCCTGGAGTCCTCCCTCCGGCCCGTCGAGGCGGCGCTCGCCGACGCGAAGCTCTCGATCAAGAACATCGACGAGGTCGTCCTGGTGGGCGGCTCGACGCGCATCCCGAAGGTCCAGCAGCTCGTGAAGGACTTCTTCAAAAGGGAGCCCAACCGGAGCGTCAACCCCGACGAGGTGGTCGCGGTCGGCGCGGCGATCCAGGGGGCGGTCCTCGGCGGCGAGATGAAGGATATCCTGCTGCTCGACGTCACGCCGCTCACGCTCGGCATCAAGGTCGAGGGCGGACTCATGGTCCCGCTCATCAAGCGGAACACGCACATCCCGACCGAGCAGGCGCAGAAATTCTCGACGGCGGCCGACAACCAGCCCGCCGTGACGGTCGAGGTCTTCCAGGGCGAGCGCCCGCTGGCCGACGACAACCGCAAGCTCGGGAATTTCGACCTGACCGGCATCCCGCCCTCGCGGCGCGGCGAGCCCCAGATCGAGGTCAAGTTCAAGCTCGACGCCAACGGGATCCTCGACGTCTCGGCGAAGGACCTGGGCACGGGCAAGGAGCAGAAGATCCAGATCACCGCCTCGACCGGCCTGAACGAGAAGGAGATCGAGAAGATGGTCCGCGACGCCGAGCAGTTCGGCGAGAAGGACAAGGAGCGCAAGGAGCTGGCCGAGTCGCGCAACCAGGCCGACCACGCCGCCTACACCGCCGAGAAGATGGTCTCCGAGCACGGCGAGAAGCTCTCCGCGGCCGACAAGGAGAAGATCGGGGCGGCGGTCGAGAAGCTCAAGAAGGTCAAGGAAGAGGGCAAGGCCGACGAGATCAAGCGGGGCATCGAGGAACTGAACAAGACGATGCACGAGTTCTCGAAGGCGCTCTACGAGGAGGCCGCCAAGAAGCAGGCCGCCTCGGATTCCCCGCCGGGCGACGGCGCCCCGCGCGGGAAGGGCGGCCCCACCGAGGGCGAGGAGAAGATCATCGACGCCGACTTCAAGACAAAGTAGATGGAAAGTGGGGCGTACAAAATAGACCGTCTGTCTTGTACGCGCTCTTATCCGCACTATTGGCTATTGCGTTTTCCCCCTCCCTCGTAGATACTTTAGCTCTCCAACAGGCGTCCTTCCGGGCGGGTCCGTCCTAGATAGGGTCATGATCGAAGTCTCCGACCTCACGAAGACGTACCCGGGCGTCACGGCCGTCGACCGCATCACCTTCACGATCGAGAAGGGCGAGATCGCGGGCTTCCTCGGCCCCAACGGCGCCGGCAAGTCCACCACGATGCGCATCCTGACCTGCTTCATCGCCCCCACGAGCGGCTCCGCGAAGGTCGCCGGCTTCGACGTCGTCCGGAAGTCCATGGACGTCCGGCGCCGCGTGGGGTACCTGCCCGAGAACAACCCGCTTTACACGGAGATGCGCGTCGATGAGTACCTGGGATTCCGCGCGCAGATCAAGGGCGTACCGCGGGCCGACCGCGCGAAGCGCGTGGGCGAGGTCCTCGAACGCGTCTCGCTGACGGACCGCCGGCGCTCGATCATCCAGCACCTCTCGAAGGGGCTGCGGCAGCGCGTGGGCCTCGCCGACGCCATTGTCCACAACCCGGAGATCGTGATCCTCGACGAGCCGACGATCGGCCTCGACCCCACGCAGGTGCGCGACGTGCGGGAGCTGATCCGCCAGCTCGGCAAGGAGCACACGGTCCTCCTTTCGAGCCACATCCTGTCGGAGGTCGAGAAGCTCTGCGGCCGCGTCCTCATCATCAACCGCGGCCGCCTGGTGGAGCAGGGGACGCCCGAGGAGATCGCCACCCGCGTGATGCGGACGAGCCGCGTCCGCCTCGAGATCCGGGGGGACGGGCGCGCGATCAAGGAGGTCCTCGACCGGACGCCCGGCGTCGAGCACATCATATGGTCGGCCAAGGGGGACGTGAACGCGTACGTCATCAAGGCCCAGGGCGACCGCGACCTGCGCTCCGAGATCTTCAAATGCTGCGCCGCCCACGGGTGGGACGTCACCGAGTTCGGCTACGAGCGGCAGAGCCTCGAGGACCTTTTCAGGCTCGTGACCGAGGTCGGTCCCGCGGAGGCGGCGTCATGAGCCGGTTCGCCGCCCTCGTCCGCCGCGAGCTGGGCGTCTATTTCGTCTCGCCGATGGCCTACGTCATCCTCACGGCGCTCCTCTTCATCTCGGGCTGTGTCTTCTACAGCTCGGTCCAGAGTTGCGTCGCCAACCGCGTACCGGGGGACTACCAGTCGACCCTGCTGTTCATCGAGTTCGTCATCATCCTCACCAGCGCGCTCGTCACGATGCGGCTGATCGCCGAGGAGAAGAGCCGGGGCACGCTCGAGATCCTCCTGACATCGCCCGTGACGGAGGCCCAGGTGGTCCTCGGGAAGTTCGTGGCGACGCTGGTCTTTCTCGCGTTCCTCCTGCTTCCGACGCTGGGGTTCGCGGTCATCCTCGGCCGGTATGGATCGGTCGATTTTGGGCAGGTCTTCTGCGGGTATCTCGGCGTGATGCTCCTCGGGGCCGCCCTCTACTCGATCGGCCTCTTCATCTCCTCCCTCTGCATGAGCCAGATCACGGCGGGGATGATCACCTTCTTCTTTGTCATCCTCCTCGTCATCGCGAATCTCGCGACGGCCTTCAAGCACGAGTCCTCATTCTGGCGCCAGTTCCTCGACTTCGTGAACTTGGGCGCAATCTTTGGTGACTTCATGAAGGGCGTCATCGACACGAGCCGGCTGGTCTACCTCGTGAGCATCTCCGGATTCTTCCTTTTCCTCACGACCCGGCTGCTCGAAACGCGGAGGTGGCGGTGAGCGATCCGCGTCCATCGGACTGGACAGCCGAACGCCGGGCCGCCGCCTGGCTCAACCTCGTGGTCCAAGCGGTGATCCTCCTGGCGCTCCTCGTCGTGGTCAACCTGATCGCCCACCGGTCGCCGAAGCGGATTGACGTGACCACCCAGCAGTCGTTCCATCTCTCCGACCCGACCGAGGATTCGCTCCGGGCCCTCTCGTACGACGTCCAGGTCTGGATCAACCCGCTGCAGTACGACATGAGCGGTGACCAATCGCTTCAGGTCGCCGTGCTCCGGACGCAGAACCTCCTGGACGAGTTCTGCCTGAGGACGAAGAAGATCCGGGTCAAGATGATCAGCCCCGACGACAAGGACGAGATGCTCGAATTCCGCAAGCACTGGAGCACGATCAGCCCCGCGACGCTTTACCTCGTGGCGACGCTGGGAACGGGGAAGACGAACAAGAGGGCGATCGAGATCCAGCAGCTCTACGACGGGAATTCCGTGACGGGCGAGGTGACGGCCTTCCGGGGCGAGGCCATGCTGATCGCCGCGATCCGGGAGCTCGCCGGGGCCGTGAAGCACATCGTCTACGAAAGCGAAGGACACCAGGAGTACGTCACGGGCGACAAGTCGACACTGGGGGCCCTCCATCGCACCCTCACGGTGAACGAGGGGATCGAATTCCACCGTCTCCCTCTGGACGATTTCAAAAGCGTGCCCGTCGACTGCGAGCTCCTCATGATCATGGGGCCGGCCCAGCCCTTCAGCCCGCACGTGATCGAGGTGATCCGCGACTACATCGAGCGCGGGGGGAGCCTGCTCGTCGCCGTGCGGCCCAAGGTCCGGACGGGGATCGAGAAGCTGCTCGAGGAGTACTACGTGGTGATCGGGGACAACGTCGTCCTCGACCCCCAGCAGTACACCGGCGCGAAGATGTCCAACCTGCTCATCAAGGATTTCAACATCCACGACATCAACCGGAGCATGGTGAACCTTCAGTTCGCCATGCCCGACTGCTGCACCGTCGATCCCGTCGACCGGAAGGACCCGAACTGGCGGATCACGCCGCTCCTTATGGCGGGGCCGAACTCCTGGGAGTACAAGGGCGAACTCGACAGCAAAGTGCGCCCGGTGCCCAAGGGCGACGAGCGGCACGGAAATATGAAGCTCATCGTCGTGGTCGAAGGGCCGGCCAGCCATGAACTCGACGAACGGCACAAGCGCTGCAAGATCGACATCTGGGGGAGCGTGGCTCCGTTCACGAACGGCGTCCTCATGTCGAGCGAGCTCCAGACGGAGTACGTCGTCAACCACTTCCGCTGGCTCACCGACCGCGTCCTGCTGGACATCAAGCCCGAGAATATCAAGCAGAGGCCGCTCCAGCTCGAAGAGGGTCAGCTTGCCCAGCTAAGGTGGATCGTGATGGCGGGGTTCCCGGCGTTCGGGCTGGCGCTCGGCATCCTGGCGTGGTACGTGCGGAGGAAGTAAGCCATGAACTGGAAGGGAACGGCGGCGCTCGGCGTCCTCCTGGTCATCGCGCTCGCGGTCTATTTCTTCCGCTCGCCGGACTCCGGGAACACGGGAGGCTCGGGTGTCGGCGGCGGTCCCCAGAAGAACAGGCTCTTCCCCGACCTCATCGGCGACCGCATCGACCGGATCGACCTCCTCCGGAAGGGCGAGACCGCCACGACGCTCGAACGCACGACCGATTTCGACGGCAGCTATTGGAGGCTCGCGCCCCCGATCGACAAACCGGCCGACACGACGCTGGTCAACCAGATGCTCTACGGGCTGGACAAGTTCGTGACCTCGGGAGGGATGCAGCCCGGCGCGCCCGGAACCTTGCCGGCCGTCACCGGCCTCGACGACCCGCTCCTCGTCGTCACCTTCCACGGCCCGCAGGGCCAGAAGGGGACCGTCCGCTTCGGCAAGCAGCCCCCGACGAACAGCGCGGCGGTCTTCTTCCAGAAGGAGG
>JBGPCZ010000030.1:0-44959 GCA_041482015.1 Planctomycetota bacterium
AAGACGGGGGCGCGCGTGCTCGCCGCGCCGATGGGGACCGACGACCTGGTGGCCCGCGGGGGCGTGGAGCGCGACCCCACGCCCGTCGTGGCCCGCTACGGCGGCGACGAGTTCGAGGTCATCCTCCCGGGCACGGACCGCGAGGGGACGAAGCGCGCGGGGGAGCGGCTGGTGGCCAAGATGGGGGACCAGAAGCTCTCGCACTCCGGCGGCAAGCTGCGGCTCTCGATCTCGGTGGGCGGCGCGGTCTTTCCGGACGATGCGGCGACGGCCCACGAGCTCCAGCTCAGGGCGGACGAGGCGCTCTACGCCTCGAAGCGCGGGGGCAAGAACCGCGCGATCCTCTGGTCCAACCGCTGAGCCCCGGTCTCCGTATAATGGGAATTGATACGGTCGATCGTGAAAGTGAATAGCCCGGCCGGCTTCGGGCGTTCAGGTCATTGAGCGGGATGGGGCGGCCCGATTTCAGGAGGTTACAGACGTGAGGAAGGCACTGGGGATGGCGTTGGCGGCGGTCGCCGCGTGCGGTTCGTCGATCTCGGCGGCTCAGGAGAAGGACTACGGCAAGCGGCCCGACTGGAGCATGACCCTGCCCGACGGCAAGAAGGCCTCCGCGTCGGACTACGACAGGAAAGTGGTCATCGTCGACTTCTGGGCGACGTGGTGCCCGCCGTGCCGCAAGGAGATCCCGGGCTTCATCGAGCTCCAGAAGAAGTACAAGGACAAGGGCCTGGACATCGTGGGCTTCTCGCTGGACCGCGACCAGGACACGCACGACAAGTGGATCAAGGAGCAGAAGCTCAACTACCTGTCGATCTTCGCCCAGAACGAGGCGGGTACCAAGGTGGTCGACTCCTTCCAGAAGCTGATCGGCGAGATCAGCGGGATCCCGACGACGGTCGTGATCAACCGGAAGGGCAACATCGTCTACAAACACGTGGGCTACGGCTCGCCCGAGGACTTCGAGAAGATCCTCAAGCCGCTTCTCGAGGAGAAGGACAAGTAGTCCCGGATTTTCGCTGAATCCAGGGGCCGTGGCGCGGTTCGCTCCGCTCCACGGCCCTTCCTTTTTCAGGCGATCACTTGGCGATGAGGCTGACCTTGTCGGCGGTGGGGAAGTCCGCGGAGATGGGGACGCCGGTCTTGCCGGTGGCGAGCCATTCGCAGGAGCGGAGCATGATCGTGTTGAAGCCGACGCACTGGACCGCCTTGCCGTTCTCGTGGCCCATCACGTTCGTGACGACCTTGCCCTTTCCATAGGGGATGACCCAGAGCATCGGCTCGCCGGCGCCGGTGCCGCCCTTCGCCTTGTCGGCAAAGGCCGACATGAGGATCTGCATGTTCTCCGCGGGGCCGCGCTGGCCCTGGTAGAGCTCGTCCTGGGCGTGCAGCCACTCCTTGGGCATGCCCTTCGTGATCGGGTGCTCCAGGTCGCGCACGACGACCTTGAATTCGTGCTGCGCCCCGTGACCGGCGCCGGGGCCCTCGCCGGCCTTGGCGCGGACGAGCTCGTCCTTTTCGTTGTAGAAGACGCGCTCCCCGTACCTGCTGTCGCGCCAGCCCAGGCCGATCATCTTGTCGTACTCCTTCCAGCCGGGGAACGAGTTGTTCGCGGCGTGGATGACGAGGAATCCACCGCCGTTCTGGACGTACTCCTCGAATGCCTTGTTGACCTCGGCCGGCCAGTTCTCCCCGTTGTAGTTCGAGACGACGACCTTGTAGTCCGCAAACTTCGGTCGCCATTTCGCCCACTCCTCCTTGATTGGGGCGTTCTTCTTCTCTCGCTCGTCCTTCTGCTCGGGGGTCTCGTTCTTCGGGGCCTTCGCCGCGGCCGGCGGCGTGGTCGAGACGTCGACGGTGAAGAGCCCCGACTTCTCGAGCTGCGTCTTCATGAAGGGCGTCATGGCCTTGTAGTTGTGGTTGTTCTGGCCGTCGACGATCAGGACCTTGATCTTGTCCTGGGCGGGGGCGGCGAGGAGCGCGAGGGCGACGATCGTGCGCAGCATGGGGTCTTTCCTTAAAGGGTCCTGTAATCCTACGCCGGTCGCCTACTTGAAGTCGTCGAGTTTCCAGTCGGGCTGGTCGAAGCTCCCGATGCCCCGGACGCGCAGGGTGGGCGCTCCACGCGAATCGGGCACCTCCTCGACGGTCATCACGGTGGTGCACATGGGGCACTGGATGGTCTGTCCGACGTCCGCGTGCGAGACCAGGAGTTCCGCGGCGCAGGTGCAGATGACGGCCTGGGCGTCGTCCGGGAGCGGTGCGGCCTCGCCCTCCTCGCTGAACTCGACCGGCGTCTCGAAGACCCCCTGCGAGGCCGGGGCCGGCACCGGGAGCTCCTCGAACGAGACCTCCGGCACCGGGGCGGGCCGGGGCGGGGGGGCGTACAAAACAGACGGTCTGTCTTGCACGGGGGGGGCGGGCGAAGCAGACGGTCTGTTTTGCCCGGTGGGCTCGTGCGTGACGACCGCCTTCATCACGGGCGCGCCCTTCTCGTCGGTCGTCACGTCGATGCGCCCCTTGCGTCCGCATTTCGCGCACTCGAAGTTCTTCCCGGTCCGCGACGTGCGGGGCGGGATGATTTCGTAGCACGGGCAGAGCGCCTCCCCGAGCTTCAGCGGCCGCGGCGGTCCCGCGGGCTTGGGCGGCGCGGGCAGCTTTCCCCCATAGGGCTTGCCCGTCGAGGGGGCGGGCGCGGGGCCGGGCGGCGCCTCGCGGAGCTCTTCGACGAGGTGGTGGCGGTCGCATGCGGGGCACTGCGTGGGCCGGCCGATCTGTCCGTCCCGGATCAGGTTGCGCTCACCGCAGGGGCAGTCGAAGAACTTCACCCCCTTGGGGATGCGGACGCGGAGGGGGGGGCGGAGATGGAGCGGAACGAGGGGCGCCGAGGGCTTGGGCCTCTCCATCTTCTGGATCTTGAGCGACTTGGGGTCGGGCGCCTTGTCGACGACCATGAGCTTCCCGCAGCCGGGGCACTTGGGGGTCGTGTTTGCCTCGCCGGCGGGGACGGGCCGGGTGTAGCCGCACCCGCAGAAGGCGGTGTAGGGCGACTTGGCGGGCGCCGCCGCGCGGGACTTCGCCTGCGTGACGGCGACGGGGATGGTCTTGCGAGTCTTGGGATCGCGGCCCCAGGCGACGGTGACGCTGCCGCCGCATCCCTTGCAGACGCGGGGATGGCCGAACGAGCGCGAATCGAGGCTCATCCTCGCGCCGCAGCTGCAGGCGACGGTGTACTGCACCCGGTTGGTCGGTTGGCCCGGCATCGTGCGCACGCTCTTCCCGGGGAAAAGTGTACCTCAGAAGTGAGCGGGCGTATAGTTAGTAGAGAATCATCGAACGGAAAGGACCCTCTTATGACCTCCCGCATCAGCCGCCGCCGGTTCCTCGGGACCGGCCTCGCCGCCGCGGCGGCGCCCCTTATCCTCCCGCGCAGCGTCCGCGGGGCCAACGAGAAGCTCAACATTGCCGGCATCGGCGTCGGCGGCAAGGGTGAAGTCGACACGGGCTTCTGCGCGGGCGAGAACCTTGTCGCGCTCTGCGACGTCGACGAGTCGCGCGCGGCCGCGACGATCAAGAAGTTCCCGGGCGCGAAACTCTACAAGGACTTCCGCCGGATGCTCGAGGAGATGGGGAAGGGCATCGACGCGGTGACCGTCTCGACGCCCGACCACACGCACGCGGTCGCGGCGGTGATGGCGATGAAGATGGGCAAGCATGTCTACTGCCAGAAGCCGCTGACCCACACGATCCACGAGGCGCGCGTGATGATGCAGACGGCGCGCGAGAAGAAGGTCGCGACCCAGATGGGCAACCAGGGGCACGCGAACGCGCTCTCGCGGCGGAACGTCGAGGTCATCCAATCGGGCGCGCTCGGAAAGGTGCGAGAGGTGCACGTCTGGACCGACCGGCCGATCTGGCCGCAGGGGATCGAGCGGCCGAAGGAGACGCCGCCCGCGCCGAAGGGGCTGGACTGGGACCTGTGGCTCGGCCCGGCGCCCGAGCGTCCGTACCACCCCGCCTACGTCCCCTTCAAGTGGCGCGGCTTCTGGGACTTCGGGACCGGCGCCCAGGGCGACATGGGGTGCCACAACTCGGACGTCGCCTTCTGGGCGCTCGACCTGCGCGACCCGGTGAGCGCGCAGGCGGAGTCGTCGGAGATCTTCCCCGACTCGGCGCCCAAGTGGTCGATCGTGACGATCCAGTTCCCCGAGCGGAACGGCCGGCCGCCGGTCAAGTTCACGTGGTACGACGGTGGGAAGATGCCGCCCGCGGACATCGTGAAGAAGAACGAGTTGCCGAAGAACGGCTCGATCATCGTCGGCGACAAGGACACGCTCTACGTGCCCAGCATGTGGGGCGCGGGCTCCTTCCTTTCGGGCGCGAAGATCGAAGACTTCAAGGACGTGCCCGACAAGCTCCCGAAGCACCAGGACTTCGAGCGCCGCCACTACCAGGAGTGGATCGAGGCCTGCAAGGGCGGACCGCCGGCCTACTCGAACTTCGACTACGCCGGGTCGATGACGGAGGCGCTCCTCGTGGGCAACCTCGCGGTGCGGCTCGGGAAGAAGATCGAGTGGGACGCGGCCTCGATGAAGGCGAAAAACTGCCCCGAGGCCGACCCGCTCATCAAATCCGAGTACCGAAAGGGGTGGAGCTTGTAGGAATCGGGCGATTGAGTCGTCGGCTATTGAGCTAATGAAGAATCGAGGTAGGGGGCTGGGCTTACTCCGCGAAGACGTCGCGGACGGGGAGGGAGAGACCGGGCACGACAGGAGAGGCGATGCTGTCCGCGATCTCGAAGTAGCCCGCGGGTTCGTACGTGCCATCGCCGAGCTTCAAGACCTCGACGCTTTTGGATTCGTCGTCCACAATCCAGTATTCCTTCACTCCGCCCTTCGCATAACGCCCTCGCTTCACGAAGCGGTCCCGGACACTGCTGTCGGGAGAAAGGACCTCGATGACCAGGTCGGGCGCACCGTGGACCCAGTCCGTGACAATGCCAAGGTTGGGCGTAAGGACGGCGAGGACGTCAGGCTGGAGGACGTCTCCCGTCGGAAGATGGACATCAAAGGGCGCCATCCAGACCTTGCCCAGGCCCTGCTTCTTGACGAAGGTCCGCAGGGCATCGTGGATGTTTCCCACGATGGTCTGATGACGTTCACGAGGTGACGGCGACATGACAATCTCCCCCTCGATCAACTCGGCCAGCGTTCCCTCGGGGAGGTTCATGTAGTCGTCCAAGGTCTTCCGAGGCCGCATCTTCAATTGCGACATGACCCTATTCTACCTCTCCGCGGGAAGGAGAACAATCCCGGCTGGATGGCGGGATGCTTCATGTTGGCTTAACCTGCCGCTAATATAGTGGCTGCATGGCGACCCTGACCTTCGAGCGGTTCGAGTACAAGTACCTGCTGCCCAGCCCGATGACGGGACCCGTGCGGCGGTTCATCGCGCCCTACGTGCGGCCCGACGCCCACGCCGGCGGGCGGTACACCGTCAGCAACCTCTACCTCGACACGCCCGACCTCGAGTTCTACCAGGAGCACGCCCGCGGCGCCGCGGACCGGTTCAAGCTCCGGCTCCGCGCGTACGATGCCTCGGGCCCCGTCTTTCTCGAGGTCAAACGGAAGATCAAGAACGTGATCGTGAAGAGCCGTGTCCAGATCCCCCGCGACCGCTGCCGCGGGCTGCTCCTGGGCGGCGAGGACCTCCCGCTCGAGGCGCTCCCCGCCGGTTGCCTCGAGGAGTTCCGCGGCCGCTCGATCCATCGCGGGGTGCGGCCGGTCCTGCTGATCGAGTACGACCGCGAGGCGTACGAAGGGGTCCTGGAGGACGAGACCCGGATCACCTTCGACCGCGCGATCCGGTACCGGCCGACGGAGGAGATGGAGCTCGCAGGCGGCGGCGACTGGATCCACGTCGACGGCGCCTCCGACCTGGGCGGTTCGTGCTCCGCGATTCTCGTCGAGCTCAAGTTCAACACGACCTGCCCCGCGTGGATGGTCGATCTCGTCCGCGCCTTCAACCTCGAACGCCAGTCGTTCTCGAAATACATGGCGTCCATGCGGCGCCACCTGGAGTGCTCGGAGGACGACGCCCGGTGGGACCGCGTCTCGATCCTGGAGGCCAACCATGAATGAGTTCTTCGACCAGCTGCTGAAGAACGAGCCGAACCTCTCGTGGCAGGGGGCGCTCCTGTCGCTGCTCCTGTCGTTCCTGCTCACCAACCTTATCGGCGCGATCTACATCTGGACCTACCGCGGCCTCTCCTACTCCCGAAGCTACGTCCAGTCGCTCGTCCTGGGCGGCGTGGTCGCGACGATCCTCCTCATGGCGATCGGCAACAGCGTCGCGCGCGGGCTCGGCCTCCTCGGGACGCTCGCGATGATCCGCTTCCGGGCGAACCTGAAGGACACCCGCGACATGACGTTCATCTTCGCGACGCTCGCGATCGGCGTGGCCGAGGGGGTGCAGAGCCACGGCGTGGCCGTCCTCGGGACCCTGACCTTCGGGCTCCTCGCGGTATACCTGGCCTTCTCCTCGTTCGGCAGCCGCCGGCAGTTCGACGGGCTCCTCCGCTTCCAGGCCCCCACGGCCGCGGGCGGGGAGGACCTCCTCCGCGGGATCCTCCGGGAGTACTGCTCCAGCTTCGTGCTCGTCAACCTCCGCGAGGTCGCGCAGGGCGACCGCCTCGAGCACGCGTACCAGATCAAGCTGTCGGATCCCTCGTTCAAGCTCCCGCTCGTCGACCGCCTTCGCGGCGTGCCCGACCTGAGCGGCGTGAACATTCTGCTCCAGGACCAGTACGCGGAGGCCTAGGCCATGCCCAACGTTCCCGCCGGACGCCGTTTTCGCCGCGCGATCGGCCGTCGCCTGCCCCTGCTCGTCTGGGTCTCGGGCGCCGCCGTCGCCGCGTGGCTCTTCATCCACCAGCAGCCCCGCAGCCAGGGCGTGGCCACGGCGGAAATCGCGGACGTCCGCGTGACCAGCGAGGCCGCAGGCCGGATCGTCCGGGTCCCGGTCCAGGAGGGGCAGTTCGTGAAGGAGGGCGACGTGCTGGCCGTCCTCGATTCGCGCGAGCTCGACGACCGGATCGAGCGGTGCCGGGCCATCCTTTCGCAGCTCCAGGACCGGAAGGCGGTGGACGAGATCAAGCTCTACGACCTCAAGCTGGCCGACCTCCTCCACGACCGCGAAAAGTGCACGCTCTCCGCGCGCGTCGCGGGCCGCGTCGAGTCGCTGGCCTGCCGCGTCGGCGATTGGGTGGGCGCCGGCTCGGAGGTCGCCGTCCTCCAGTCGGGCCGCGCCGGTCGGCTGACCGCCGTCGTGACGGACACCCGGCCGTCCGCGTTCGCGCGGGGGACGCGCGCCGTCTTGAAGTCGCGCACCAAGGGCGGGGCGACCGTGGGAGGGCGCGTGGTGAAGGTCGGCTCGCGGCTCGAGCCGGTGCCCGAGCGGCTCCACCCGGAGTTGCCGTCGATCGAGGCCCGGGCCCGGACGGTGATCATCGAGCTCGACCGCCTCGCCGATTTTGCGCCGGGCGAGATCTACGATGTTCACTTCGTCCATTAGGCGTTTCGCGGCCGCGATTGTCCTCGCGGCCCTCGTGCCGGGCTGCGGGACGAACACCGGGGTCCCGGCCGCCCCGTCGACCGGAACGCTGACGGTCACCGTCTTCAACACGCCGACCCACGGTCTCGCGATCGCACTCCGCACCCCGGCGGGAAAGACGTACCTGGTCGACGTCGGCGGGAACACGGTGGGCTACGATGCGGGCCGCGACACGATCGGCCCCTGGCTCAAGGTGAACGGAATCACGGAGATCCACGGCATGGTCCTGAGCCACTCCGACCACGACCATTTCGGCGGCGCAGTCTGGCTGATCGACAATTTCAAGGTGGACCTGCTGATGGACAACGGTCGGGAGGGGGAGGGAGTGCCCAAGCAGTACCTTCGACTGAGGGATCGGGTCAAGGACCGCGGCGGCCAGTACGCCGTCGTCGCCGAGGGTGAAACGCTCCCGTGGGACCCCGCGCTCAAGGTCGACGTGCTTTCGCCCCCGAAGGGGGGCCTCAAGCCCGCGGGCACCGAGGAAAAGGACCTGACGAACGACAACTCGCTCGTCCTGCGCGTCCAGCACGGGAAGAACGTCTTCCTCCTTCCAGCCGACATCAAGAGCGTCGGTCGCGACCATCTCATGGCGACCTACAGGGCGGACCTGCTCAAGTGCTCGTACCTGGTCGCTCCGCACCACGGGTTCTCGCACGGAAAGAAATTCGCGGAGATCACAAAGCCCGAGGTGGTCGTGGTCTCGTGCAAGGCGGAGTACCCCGGGAAGGACATCGTCTCGCCGGGCAAGGAGGCCCAGGCTTTCTATGGCGCGGTGGGCGCCAAGGTCTACGTGACCGCCTTCGACGGCACGATCGAGACCACCTCGGACGGCGAGTCCATCAAGACCCGCGCGATAAGATAATCGCGCGGCGAATATCCCCCGGGCGTATCCTTTCGGGGGACCCATTGATGAAATCCACGCTTCTCCTGGTTCTCGCCCTGGCAGGCCTCGCCGCCGCCCAGGACTGGCCGCAGTTCCGCGGTCCCGACGGGCAGGGCCATTCCGACGTGAAGGCGCTGCCGCTCAAATGGTCGGACGGCGCCGAGAACATCAAGTGGAAGGTCGCGATCGACGGCCTCGGCTGGTCGTCGCCCGTCGTGGCCGACGGGAAGATCTGGCTGACCACGGCGACCGAGGACGGGAAGTCGCTCCGGGTGATCTCGCTCGACGCCGCCACGGGCAAGGAGTTGAAGAACGTCGAGGTCTTCCGCGTCGAGGCGCCCCCCAAGATCCACAACAAGAACAGCCACGCGTCGCCGACGCCGATCGTCGAGAAGGACCGTGTCTACGTCCATTTCGGGACAAGCGGGACCGCCTGCCTCACGACCGAGGGGAAGCCCGTCTGGAAGCAGCAGGGGATCAAGTACAGCATGGTCCACGGCTCGGGGGGCTCGCCCGCGCTGGTGGGCGACCTTTTGATCTTCAGCTGCGACGGCGTCGACGCGCAGATGGTCATCGCGCTCGACAAGAAGTCGGGCGCGATCAAGTGGAAGACTCCGCGCGAGGTGCTCCAGATCCCGAAGAAGTTCGCGTTCAGCACCCCGCTGGTGATCGACGTGAAAGGCGGGCACCAGGCGGTCTGCCCCGGCGCGGGGGCCGTGACGAGCTACGACCCCGCGAGCGGCCGGGCGGTCTGGACGGTGAAGTACGGCACCGGGTATTCGAACGTGCCGCGCCCCGTCTTCGGTCACGGATTGCTGTTCGTGAGCTCCGGGTTCGATTCGCCCACTCTCCTCGCGATCAAGCCCGACGGCCGGGGCGACGTCACCGAGACGCACGTCGCCTGGAAGATGACGAAGGGCGCGCCGCTCAGCCCGTCCCCGATCCTCGTCGGCGACGAACTCTACCTGGTTGACGACCGGGGCACCGGGAGCTGCGTCGACGCCGTGACGGGGAAGGTCCACTGGCAAGAGCGGATCGGCGGGAACTTCTCCGCGTCGCCGATCCACGCGGCGGGCCAGATCTACTTTCTCGACGAGAACGGCGGGACGACGGTGGTGAAAGCCGACAAGACGTTCGCGAAGCTCTCGAAGAACGACCTCAAAGGGAGGACGCTCGCCTCGCCGGCGCCGATCGACGGCGCCCTCTTCCTCCGGACCGACACTCAGCTCTTTCGCATCGAGGCGGAGGCGAAGTAACGGCGGCTTCTGCTTACTTTACGGAGAGGTCCACCCGGACGATTTCCCTGTCGTTCCGGGCGAAGACGCTCTTCATCGCGAAGGCGGGGTGGGACCAGATCGTCATCCGCTCGTTGACTTTTCGTGTCGGCTCGACCAGCTTGGCGCGGCTTATCTCCTTGTAGCCCGCCGGAGAAAGCTCCGCGATGATCAGTTCGCCCTGCTCGTTGTGGATGAAGAAGCGGTCCTCGTGCGGGACGAGGAACGCGTTCCACCATCGGCCGTTGCCCGTCGCCTCGCGCGTCTCCCAGAGTCGCTCGCCGGTCTTCGCGTCCAGGCAGCGGAGCTGACCGTAGCTGCAGACCCCGTACAGGTGGGTCTCGGTCATCCACGGGGTGCACATGATCGCGTGGAGCCCGTCGGTCTTCTGCTCGCTGTTGCTCTTCCCCTTCCACGCGACGGTGGCGCCCCTGCCGTCGGGCGAGACGTCGAGCATGAGCGGCCCGTTGTAGAATGCGGTCACGAAGAGCCGGTTCCCGACCTGCCGCGGGCTCGGGACGCAGAGGCCCGACTTGATCTCAAAGGGGATCTCCCAGAGGACCTTGCCGTTCGACGGATCGAGCGACGTGACGGCGTGCGGGTGCCACTGGATCAGCTGGCGCGAGGCGCCGAACTGGAAGATCATCGGCGGACAGTAGCCGACTTGCGGGTCGTCGATCGCGCGCCACAGCTCCTTGCCCGTCGACTTGTCGAAGCTGACGACGAGGCCGCCGTTCTTGGCGCCGACGAGCGTGATCAGCTGATCGCCGTCGACGAGCGGGGAGGCGGCCATTCCCCATTGGGGGATGTTGTACCCGTAGTCGGCGGGGAAGTTCCGCTTCCAGATCACCTTGCCGGTTTCGACCTCGGAACAGAAGAGGTCGCCCACGGCGCCTATCGTGTAGACGCGCTTCCCGTCGACCACCGGCGTCGATCGCGGGCCGCCCGGGTAGGCGATGCCGTACTCGACGTCATAGGCGTGGGTCCAAAGGATCTTCCCGTTCGCCGCGTCGAGGCAGTGGACCCGCTCGGTGCCCTTGTTACCTTTCCGGTCAATCAGGTCCGTGATGTAGACCCGGCCGTCGGCGACGGCGGGTCCGGCGTATCCTTCTCCGATCGGCGTCGCCCAGGCGCGGGGAAGAAGGCCGGTCGTCGGCAGCGTTTTGACAATCCCCTTCTCGCGCCATACGAGGTCCCGTTGCGGGCCGCCCCACTGCGGCCAGTCGTCGGCGAACGCGGCGGAAGAGAAGGCGAACAGGGCGGCGAGCGTCCATCGTTTCATGAAAGGGCTCCTGGTTCTCAGATATCAACGCGGACGAGGGGCTCGTTTATCTCGTGGCGTACTGCCCTTCCGTCTTCACGGTCGTCGTCAAAGGGGCGCCGCCGATCGTGCCGCCCAGGGGGCCGTCGGGGTTGAAGCGAACCTGCCAGCGGCCGCCGATGTCGACGCCCGCAGGCCCGACGAGCTTGAGATCGGTCGCCTCGCGGACCTCTTCGTCGACGATCTCCAGGACATGGAGGAAGAGCGAGCGGGGGCCGGTCGCGGGGTCGCCCACCTCGATCCGCCAGGGGCAGACGGGCGGGCGCTTGCGGCCGGGCAGGTCGTGGTTGTACTGGGCGGTCGGTTCGAGGGGATGGCCCCATGCCTCCTTGCCGGGACCGCCGCGCGTGACGATTTCGGCGTTCGCAGGGAGGAGCGTCCGGAGGAAGGCGCGCGAACGGCCGGTCGAGCGGACCGTGCGGTCGCCGTCGCCCTCGGGAAGGCTGAGCCACGAAAGCTGGCTCCCTTTGACGTCCGGCTCCGTCGGGACGTGGAGGAAGAAATGGCGCCGGAACTCGGGGCGCGTCGCCTCCACGCGGTCGAAGATCACGAAGTACTCCGGGCTGCCGCGCAGATAGACGAACTGGCGCGTGACCTCCTTCGCCTTCTTGTCGCTGTAGCCCTTCGTCATGTCGGCGGCGGCGTACGCGTACTCCTTCGTCGCCTCGTACGCCGTGATGCGGCCGCGCTCCTTGGGGAAGGGGGCCTGCTCGTAGACGTGCCGGAGCAGCCCGCCGTCGTTCTCGTTCGCCTTGTCGCGCCGGAACTTCTCGGCGGGGTCGTAGATCGTCGTGATGTTGAAGATGATCGACCCGCCGTCGTACATGTCGGTGTCGTTGTGGCCCTGGCCGCCCTGCCGCGAGACGACCGACCCCTTGCGGTAGAGGAGGAAGTGGCCGACGTCGTCGCGCGCGTGGGCGGCGAACTGCGGACCGCAACCGAACCACGCCCACGTCGCGTTCGGATCGTTCCACGCGCTCCTCGCGTAGAGGTGGCCCATGCCCGCGAAGAGGTATGAAAGGGGGAGGGACTCGGGGCCGGCGGGCTTGATCGACGGATCGAGCGACGTGACGCGCTGCCACCGCTCGGGAACCCACCCCTTTCCGCGCTCGGCGAACCATTGGGAGAGCGGATCGCGCAGCATCGGGGCGGCCTTGGAAAACGCGCCGGGCGTCACTCCGTTGTTGTCGCCGAGGAACGCCGTGCGGTCGGAGTGGGGGAGCATCGTGTACGCCACCCAGCGCGGCTCCTCGACGGGGTAGCTCCACGGCTTCATCGTCCTCAGAAGGTCGATCCCCGTCGCGGTGCGCCACGCGTGGAACGCATACGGGACCACGGTGACGGGACCGTAGCTCCCGTGGCCGAACGATTCGGACCACGCGCCGCCCATGCGCTCGAACGCGGGAAGGCACTCCGTGGGCACGCGGCGGTGGAACGAGTCGAGGAACGACTTCGCGTCGGCCTCCCCTTTTGAGCCGGAGCCGGAGATCGCGAGGGCGATGAAGAGCTTCTGGTGGATCGAGTCGCGCGAATTGTCGGTGTTCCCGGGCGCGGGCCCCCAGGTCTGGTTGTACTCCCAGTATCCGTACTTGAGGAGGATTTCGGGTTTGTCCGTGTACCAACGGAGCCACGCGGCCAGCTGGTCGCCGTACTTGACCCGCTCGTCGGCCGTGAGGGCGTCGTAGATCCAGTCGTACGCGAGGCCGCAATAGCCGAAGCGGCTGTCGGTGGCGCCGATGGCGCCCGCCTTGGATTCCCAGCCGCGGACGACCAGGTCGGCGTACTTCTTCGCGTCGGCGTTCCCACGTTCGCGCTCGACGAGATAGGCGAGCGCGCAGTGGAGGAGGTCGTCGGGGATGGAGGCCCACTTCTTCGCGAGGCTCGCGTCGGCGCGCTCCTTGACGACCTTGTAATCGTCGGCGAGAGGCCCATCGCACCGCTTGGCCATCGTCTTGACGTCGTCGATGAGGATGCGCGGGTGTTCCTTGCGGACGGTGTAGCCCTCCTGGGCGATGCTGGCGGCCAGGGCGAACAAAAGCGCGTGCATGGAATTACCTCCCATGAATAGGTACACGCGGCGGCGTCCGATGAGAATGGCGAAGAGAGTCCTGCTCGTCCTTTTGAGTTCCTCCTCCTTCGTGGTTGCGTTGGGGCAGGAGGATCCCTTGAGGGTGACCTGCCCCGCTGTCGGGATCGACGATTGCTATCACGACGAGTCGATGGAGGAGACGCTTCGCCGGCTGGAGTTGGTGGTGTTGGGGGAAGTCTCCGGGTCCGGGAAAGACCGGTGGAGCGTGCGTATTGAGAAGGTTCTCTACGGGAGCACCCTTGAGAAAACCGTGGAGTTTACGCGCGGCCCGGGGGGAGCGGGGCGCCGGATCCTGGCGCTGGCCCCTCCGGCGTACGTCGACGAGATCTTCGAGCTGAAGTACTCTCTTCCGCCGTCGGAGGATGAGGCCGTGACACGGCTGTGCGAAGCGCGGCTCGATTGCAACGCTCTCGCGTCCTGCTCCATCGTCGTGGGGAAGGACCTGGAGGCGGACGAGGATGGCCGGTTTACCGTTGAGGTTATCCGGACGATCGGGGGACCTCCGTTCCCCGCGAAAGAGACGATCCTTGTCGACGTTTGGGGAGTCTCCCATCGAAACCATGAACGGCCGAGGGTCGACGGCGAAACCCGAATCTACTTCGTCGGCCGCACCACGGCGCCACGCGGGGGAAGAGTCGCGATCCATCACGCCTTCGGCAGGCTTCCCGCCGACCAGGAGGATCGGGTCAAGGCGGCCCTCGGGCGTCGGGGCGAGTATCCGGTCGTCGTGGAGCGAAGCGGAAAGAAGTCGATCGAGGTCTCCTTCCGGGGCTCCATCGAGGAGGCGATCCGGATCCTGGGATCTGAAAGGGACGGCGCCGTGGACCTCGCCTCGCGATTCCTGGTCCGATCGTGCGCGTCGGCGCGGGGGGCGGTCGTCGCGACGATCGAGAAGGACCTCTTTGATTTCGCCGGTGAAGGTCCGGCGCGGTTCCGCCGGCTGCGGAACCTGGTCCGGGTCCTCGGAAAGCAGGAGAAGTCCGAGGAATCGGGGGCGATCGGAAGACTCGTTGAGGCCTGGATGAGTCGTATTCCACGGGAGTTCGGGGACGCCCCGGAGATCCATCGGAACGTGCGCCCTTGGAAGGATGAAGAAGACCTGGAGGAAGTGAACCACGGCTTGACGTGGCTGCTCCAGCAATCAGAGGGGAAGCCTTTGCGGGACCTCGGCGACGCCCTTCTGAAGATCCGGGGCGGGACAAGGGGCCGGGTGCAGGCCGAGGTCCAGCTGGCCCTGGACGTTGCGCGCATCGAGGACAGCCTCGAGATCGAAGGGGCGCTCTCACGAATGACCGGCGTGCAGCCCGTGCGTTCGAGAACGCGCCTGAGACACTCGGGGGCGGGGATCACGCAGGTCGCATTCTCGCACGACGGGAAGTTCCTCGCGACCGCCGCCTCGAGGGACGGGGTCCGGGTCTGGAGCACGGACGACTGGTCGGAGGCGGGACGGATCGACGTGGAGGGACTCGTCCGATGTCTCTCGTTTTCTCCCGACGACGCGCGGCTCTACGTCGCCGGCGATGGGGTCCACGCGCGCTATGACTGGCGGAAGGGGACGATCGACAAGGTATTCGAGGGACACACGGGGGAGGTCTCCCGAATGGAGCTGACGGCAGACGGCACTCGGATGGTGAGCGCGAGCTGGGGCGACGAAACGATGCGCCTTTGGGACACAAAGACGGGCAAGATCCTCCGCACGACGATCCTCTCCGACCATTGCACGGGCCTGGCTCTCAGCCCCGATGGAAGGAGAATCGTGCGCCACGTGGAGAACTCCCTGTACCGGGTCGAGTCGCTCGAACGGGGCTGGGACCTCGAGAACGATCTGCATTCGCTGGGTTGCATGACGTTTACCCCGGATGGCAAACACCTTCTGAGCTTGACGACGGTGGAACACGGGAGGACCCGCGTATCCCTTCTCGATGCGGACAAGGGATTCGTGCCGACTTCCAGCGCGACGATGAAGGACATCGAAGGCTGTGACCTCGCGGTCTCCCCGGACGGAAAGAATCTCGTGGTCGGAAACCGAGAGGGGGCCGCGTGGGTGGCGACGCTACCGGGAGTCCAGGACGCGAGGCCGATCCTGGGCCCGGCGCCTTACTCCCGGACGATCCAATCGATCCGCTTCTCCCCCGACGGGCGGTTCCTGGCAATCGCGCGCGACGAATCCACTCCGAGGCTGTTCAAGGCGGATTCCTTCGAGGAGATCTTCCCGGCCGAGGGGCACATCGGAGTCGTCGAGGGGATCTTCTTCTCGACGGACGGAAAGACGATCCGAACCCTGGGCAGCGAACGATCCGTGTGCACTTGGGATTCGTCCACCCTCAAGCCGCTGGCGCGCGCGTTGCTGCCGGCCGGGACGACGGAGGCCTTCGCCCGCGAGCCCGAGGGGAAAGTCGTCCTCTGCCTGGGTGAGGGAGTTGCGAAGGTCTTCGACGTGGAGAGTGGCAAGGTTGTGAGCGAACTCGCCGTTCTCTCGGACCGGTTCCATACCCTGGCTCGCTGGGTCAACGATCGCGAGGCCGTGATCGCCTCGGAGGGGAAGATCCTCCGGATCGACTGCATGGACGGGAAGGTCTTGCAGGCGTCGACAAACTCCAAGGCGGGCAGCCGCGGCGTGATTTCAGAAGACGGCCGATCGATCTTCGTCATCGACGGAGGAGTCCGAACCGACGGGCTAAAGGGGAACCGAATCGATGTCGAGACGGGACTCTCGAGCCTGGTGGGGGAAGCCACGCTCGATCGCCCCATGGGGAACAGGTGCGGGCTTGTCCCGGGCGGTCGCGCCTGCTACGTGGGCAACCCGGGCCTTCACTTCTTCGACCAACAGACGATGAAGCCCCTGTTCTCAAGGAGCTTCAAAGGACTCTACATGCACGAACTCGCATTCGATCCCGGAGGGAGCCGGTACGCCCTGGTCACGGAGGTCCCATACTTCACCGACGACGGGTTCCGGAAGTGGGACCCGGCGACGCCGAACCGGGTCCGGGTGTATGACGTGGCCACCGGACGGATTCGGGTCGCCTTCCCGGCGTCGACCCGCTGGACCATGCACCTTAAGTTCTCGCCGGACGGAAAGCGGCTCGCGGTCGCGAACGATGATGGCACGATCGAACTCTGGCCGCTGCCGGAACCCTAGAACCTCACGCCCAGCTCGATGATCGGCCCGTGCGCCGTGAGGGCGATCTTGTTGGTCTCGGCGCTCGCGTCGAAGCGCTCCCAGCGGTAGCCCAGGTCCAGGTCCACGCGCCCCCACAACTGGAGGCCGCCGATACACTGGAATCCCCCGAACGCGCGGCGATCGGAGTCGAGGTAGCCGATGCGACCCTCCAACCGGCCGTGCCACTCCGCGACTCCGGCTTGCAGGGACGTCGTCAGCGCCGGCGCCGCGCGCCGGTAGGCGCGGTCCTCGTCCAGTCCGGACGCGTCGTCGCGGATCCGGGCCGAGAAGTTGTAGAGGATTCCGACGACGCCGACCCGCAGGTCCCACGTTCCTTCGTCCACGATGCGGTAATCGTAGCCCAGCGAGAACGACGGCATGCCGATGTCCGCGCGGATGGAATCGCCCGCGGGGTACGTGACGCCGTGGAAAATGAACGGATGGTCGAGCGTCTCGCGGCCGATCAGGTCGAGGTCCTGGTAGCGAAGCGTGACGCGGTGGTTCCCGTACGTCGCGGTCGTCGCCACCTGCCAGAGATGGGCGGGCTTGAGGTCGAGGTCTTCGCCCAGGTGGATCGCGGTGCCGCTTCCCGGCTCGCTTCCCCGCGTGATCACCATGTCGCCCCTGGGGAAGGCCCGCCAGTAGCTTGCCCCGAGTTCGATGGAGAAGGCGGGTGAGTCATCCACGGTTGCGTCCTGTTCCAGGCTCATGGCCTGGGAGAGGAAGACGAACGCCGTCGTACCCAGCATCATCACCCGATCAACTCTACCCAATCCAGGGTGAGGGCCGGGTGAGCTTCGGATGAAGGGAAGTTCCGTCATCACCCCCTCGGGTGGATTAGGATCGCTTCATCCGGGGCTCACCTTCGCCTCATCCCCGCGGCCCTATGCTCGGGAATGGCATCTTCGGACCTCGGGACCCGGCTGAAGGAGCCCGGGGTCCAGGTCGCGGGGTTCGCCTTCGTCCTCGTCCTGGTCAAGATCGCCGTCGCCGCGCAGATCGAGCCCACCACCAACGAGGCGTACCACTGGCTTTACACCCGCCATCCCGCGCTGGGCTACTTCAATCATCCCCCGATGATCGGCTGGGAACTCTGGCTCTCGACGACCCTCTTTGGGAACGGGTTCGTCGGGCTCCGCCTCCTCACGATCCTCGGGTCGAGCCTCGGGATCTGGCTCACGTATCTGACCGGGAAGCGACTCCACGACGAGCAGACGGGGTGGCTCGCTGCGTTCCTCGTCGGAATCGTGCCCGAGCTTTTCCAATGGGGCTCCATCGCGTACCCTGACGCGCCCCTGGTCCTCTTCTGGATCGCGACCTTCTGGGCCCTCGCTCACTCCCTTTCGGGCGACTCCCCTCGATGGTGGATCGCCGCGGGATTCTTCCTCGGGCTCGCGATGCTTTCGAAGTACCACGCGGTCTTCATCGGGGTGGGAGTGCTGGCCTACCTGCTGTTCAGCCCCGGGCACCGCGGCTGGCTGAAGCGGCCGCAACCCTACGTCGCGGCCGTCGTGGCGCTCGTGACGTTCTCTCCCAACCTCGCCTGGAATGCGACGCACGACTGGGAAACCTTCCGATACCAGGGACTGTCGCACGTCGGATTCGACGCGGAGCCGGTCGACTGGAACCACGCCTTCCCCGTGACCGAATTCAAACACCTTACCCCGATCGTGGCGGTCTGCGCCTGGGGAGTGGGGCTCTGGACCGTGTTCACCTGGAGGCGGAGGACTTGGGCGGAGCGTCTCTCCGCGTCCATGGGCATGCCGCTCATCCTGTTCCTCACGGCGTTCCTGCTCCTGGGCCGCGTGCGCGGCCACTGGAGCCTGCCCGCCTACCCGGGCCTACTTGTCCTGGCCGCCGCGTGGCTGGTGAAGCGCGGAGGGTGGCCCCTCAGGCTCAACGTCATCACGGTCGCGGTGATGGGGGCGGGTTACGTCGTTCTGCCCATCGCGCTCTACTGTGTGCCAAGGCCCTGGCTCTGCCCTTATCAGCAGTTGTCCGACGCGGTACGCGCGCGGTCGCCCGGCTTCGTGCTCTCATCCAACTACCACGTCGCCTCGGAGCTGGGTTACTTCCTCCGCCCCACGATGACGAGCGATTTTGCGGCGCTGGGCGACTTTACCCAGTCGTTTCGCGAGTGGTGGCGCGGGGCGGAGTTCGCGGGAAAGGACGCGGTCGTCGTGCTGACGGCCGCGGATCCGGAGGGGCACGTCGACCTGATCAAGAAACATTTCGATCGCGTCGAGGCGGCCGAGGGCGTGACCGTGGTGCGCTTCCGGGGCAGGGAGGAGAAATTCCTCCTCATCCGCGCCCGCGGGTACCGCCCGCCCGACGCCGGCGCCAGGTCGTCGTCAGAAGTTCACCGCCACGCCCACCCGGAGGAGCGTGGCGTTGTTGTTGTCGTACCCGACGCCCGCCGAAAGGACGAGGCTGGCCCCGAGACGCACCCGCCCTCCGATGAACCCTGAGAACTCCCCTCCGGCCGCCTCGGGGGCCGCGGGATTCTCGTTGCCGGCCCCCGCCGACGTGTTCCCCAGGATCTCGGCGACGATGTCGATCGTCGCCAGCGCGTAGTTGAAGGGGGTCTCGAGCGGGACCCCGGGCTGCGATCCGGGGATGGAGAGGCCGATGCTTGGTGCTGGGGAGCTTGAGTTCCCCGGCGATGGCAAGCGCGGGCCACGGATCGCTCTCCTCCAGCAGCAGCCACGCAAGCGTGATCTCCATGTCCCCGAAGTCGGTCGCGTTGCGACCCACTTTCGGCCGGATGGAGGTGTAGGCCACGGGCTCGACGATGAGCTTCACCTGGTCGAAGAGGCCCACCTCGAAGTCGATGGGCACGGCGATCTCAATCCCGTCGGAGGACCGCCGCGGCGGGGAGACGCGATCTCACATGGGGATCCTCCATCAGAAGCCGAGGGTGATTCCCAGTTCGAATCCCGGGTCGGAACGCGAACCCAGGGTGAGATCGACCGGGGGGCGCGCGATGCCGCGACCGTCCCGACCCGTCCCCCAGTGGAGCGCGTCCATGATCTCCGCCGTGAGGACGCCGATCGCCGCGCCCGCGAGCACGTCCGACGGGAAATGGTCGCCCGCCTCGACCCGTGAGAGGGCCGTCACGGCCGCGAGGGCGTAGGCGGGCAGTCCGAGCTCCCATCCGCAGTTTCGCTCGATGAGCGCCGCGGCGGTGAAGGAGGAGGTCGCGTGGCCGGAGGGGAAGGAACGGTACCGGCCTCCCTGCCCGGGCCGATGGCGGCGGACCGCGAACTTCAGCGTGGACGTGGTTCCCGCCGAGATGCCGAAGCTCTCCGCCTCCATCCAGATTTCGTCCCAGGCGTTGCGATCCTCGCCGGGGAAGAAAATGCCGAGCGCGGCGGCGCCGACGATCAACGTCGTGTTCGTCGCGTTCCCGATCGACGCCCTCTGGCCCCACTTGCCCTGCAGGTGGCGCTGGAGAGACCGGTCCCAGTGGGAGATGGCAGCCGCGGCCACTCCGAGGGCCAGCGGCAGCAGGACGGCCGGCTCTGTGAGGTAATCCCTCCACACGTTGTCGCGCCACGCCGTGGCGGAGAAATGGTCGTCGAAGAAGCCCGAAAAGGAATCGTGGGGGGGCTCGAAGTCCTCCTGGAAGTTCTGCTGGAAATTCTGCTGGAAGTTCTGCTGGAAGTTCTGCTCCGTCGCTTCCTCATCCGGCCATGACTCGTCTGCGAGAGAACGCGGGAGTGGATGGACCGCCAGGAGGAAGCCCAGGGCGGCGGCCAGGGGAATCACGTCCCAAGCATGGCAGAACGTCCTGAGGCGCAGGTGAACCGGAGATGAGGGGTTCCTCAGAATCGAAGGTCGATCCCGAGCATCGGGCCGGCGAGCGAGTCATCCAGCGACTTCGAGGCCAGGCCCGCGAAATTGGAGTCCTCGCGCAACCGGATGTAGATGAACCGGTACCCGGCGTGGAGGGAGAGCCGCTGGGAGACGTCCACGCGGACCGTCGCGGAGAGATCCGTGACGGCGACCGACGATCCGTGGACGGAGACCGGGACGGCCTGTCCCGCGTGCAGGAGAAGCCCGATCATCCCCTCCTGCCACAAGGCGGCGTCGATCGAGACCCAGGGCGCCAGGTGCCCGCGTCGATCGTCCGTGACCGTCGTCCCGAGCGCCTCCACGAGGTCCATGCTCAGCCCGGCGCCCACCGCGAGGTCGAAGGGGGCGTGGCGGGTGTAGCCGGAGAGGCGGCGCTCGTAGGCCAGGGTGACGTGGTGCCAGTTCGGGGCGTCGCCCCGGTCGAGACCGTTGGGCTCTCGCACCGGGAGGACCGCGGCCGTCCAGCCGATTTCGAGCGAGCTGTCCTGTTCCAGGGGAAGATCGAACGCGAGGGTGATCGCCGGACTCCTTCCATCGTCATGGCCCATGAGAAGGCAGGCATCCATTCGCACTTCCGGGCCGGGCCACTCGTCCGTCCACGCCTCGTCCGGATGGGCGCGGGTGAACTCGGCCGGCGAACGACCGCCGGGCTCGGTGAGGAGGCGGGGGTCGGGTCGGAACGGCGTCCGCCTCGCGTCCTCCGGCGTCGCCCGCGGATCGGCCTCCTCCTGCACCGGGACAAACGGCTCGCGCGGAATCAGGAACTCCCGTTCCGTCAGCTCCATCTTCGCCGGCTCGAGCGCGACGATCGATCGCTCGCGCGGCGTGGCCGGCGCGGTCGGCGGGACGGGAGCGGCCGCGGCCGCGGTCTCGGCGGGTGGCAGGATTTCCTCAGGGATCGGGCGGGGCGCGATCGCGGGCGGAATGACCGGGGGCGGCGGCGCCCGGCGGGGCAGGGAGACGAGGGCCGTGGGTCCGGGCGGCTCGCGGAACAGGGCGGGCAGGACGAGGAGGACGGCGGCCAGAGCGGTCGATGCAAGCGCCAACGCGCGACATGGTCCCAACTGCCGGCGCATCACGCCGGCGCGGCGATGGCGATTCGAACACGCGATGCTCTGGGCGGCGTTGGTAGCGAGCAGCGCGACCAGGATCGTCCCCGTTGCCACGCAGGGGACCCGGATCCACGGCACCGTGTGGACCGCCAGGACGAGCCAGAGGGTGACGCCGGAGGTGGCGAAGAGGGAAGGGAGCAGGAAGGCCAGCCGCTTCCAGAGCCACCGACGGTAGGCGCGGGCGAAGTTCACATATCCCCCGGCGAAGAGAGAGATGATACCCTGCGGCTTCCCGGCCATAAAGAAGAAACCGGCGTCCCGCGCGAGATCCTCGTGAATGAGGGGTTCTTCACGGTCCCCTCATTCCCGACTCACCGCGCTCCTGTCAAAGTCCTCTTGGGCATTGTCGTCCCCGGGCGACCGGCCTAGAATGCGGGGAGTCCATGAGAATCCTGGTCGTCGAAGATGAGAAGAAGCTGGCCGGATTCATCCGGCGCGCTCTGCGGGAGGACGGGCACGCGGTCGACCTGTCGCACGACGGCGAGGAGGGCGCCCATTTCGCGCTCAGCGAGGACTACGACGCCATCGTGCTCGATCTCCAGTTGCCCCGTCGCGACGGAGTCACGATCCTCCGCGAGCTGCGCGAGCGGAAAAAGGGGACGGCCGTTCTCATCCTGACCGCGCGCGATTCGGTGAAGGACCGGATCCGCGGACTCGACGAGGGTGCGGACGATTACCTCGTCAAGCCGTTCTCGCTCGACGAGTTGCGCGCCCGTGTGCGCGCCCTGCTGCGCCGGGGCAAGGGGAGCACGTCCACGGTGCTCAAGTACGCCGACCTCGCGATGGAACTGCTCGAACGCCGGGTCGTGCGGTCGGGGCGCGACGTGCCGCTCACGCAGAAGGAGTTCTCGCTGCTGGAGTATTTCCTCCGGAATCCGCAGCGGGTCCTTACGCGCACGTCGATCGCGGAGCACGTGTGGGACTACAACTTCGACTGGCAGTCCAACGTCGTCGACGTGTTTGTGAACACGCTCCGGAAGAAGATCGAAGAGGGGGGCTCGGCCCGCCTCATCCAGACCGTCCGCGGGGTCGGGTACATCCTGAAGGAGTTGAAGGAGGGCGAGAGTGGGATCGGTTAGCGCCCGCCTGGCGGTCCGGTTCGCGCTCCTGTGGGCCGTGCTGTTCGGTATTTTTTCCGCCAGCCTCTACCTCTGGTCGCGGGAGAATCTCCGCCGCGACGCCGAGAGGGAGCTCGAGGTCCGGGGCCGGATGCTGGCGGACCGGCTGGCCGAGGAATTTCAGAAATCCCCCGGCGCGCTCCGCCCGGACTTCCGCCTGGACCTCGCCCAGTTCCTGGAGGCCAGCGGGCTCTGGTCCGAGGTCCGGAAGGCGGACGGGACGATCCTCTTTGCTTCCGCGGCCCCGCCGGGGGATCTCGAGCGGACGGACCGGATCGGGGACGTCAGCCTCCGTTCCGCGATGAGCGGCCAGGCCTACCGGGGCCGCCTGGACCAGCTCCTGCTGTTCTTCGGGGTCGCGGGCGTGCTCTCCACGGCGCTCGTGGCGCTCCTGGGATCGCTCATCGCGAGGCACGCGCTGGGACCCGTCGAGGAAGTGCGACGCAAGGCCGAGCAGATCAGCCGCGAAAACGTGTCCGAGCGGATCCCGGAGCCCGCGGTGGGCGGCGGGCCGCGCGAGCTCGTCCTCACGTTCAACGAGATGCTCGATCGCCTCGAGCGGGCGATGCAGGACCTCGAGAGCTTCGCGGCCGACGCGGCGCACGAGTTGCGCACGCCGCTCGCGACGCTGCGCGCGGAGATCGAGACCGCGGTCCAGCAGACGCGCACGCCGGAGGAGTACCAGCGCGTCCTGGGCAGCGTCCACGAGGAGGTCTCGCGGATGAGCCGGATCGTGACGGACCTGTTCACACTGGCCAAGCTCGACATGCGCCAGTACGCGCTCCAGAAGGAGCGGGTGAGGCTCGCACCGCTGCTCGAGGAGGCGCGGGAGACGTGGGCCCCGATGGCGGCCGAGCGCCGGATCGAGATCCGGCGGGAGGGCGGCGACGCGGAGGTGCTGGGGGATGCGGCCGCGCTCCGCCGGGTCTTCATGAACCTGGTGGAGAACGCGGTGAAGTACAACCGGGACGGCGGCGAGGTGACGCTGTCCGTGTCGCGCGTGAACGGGAAGGCCCTGGTGCGGGTGAAGGACACCGGCGTCGGGATCTCCGCGGATCACCTGCCCCACCTGTTCCGGAGGTTCTACCGCGGCGACAAGGCGAGGTCGCGCGAGGGAGGGGGCGCTGGCCTGGGGCTGGCGATCTGCAAATCGTTCGTCGCGTCGCACGAGGGGCGGATCGACGTCGCGAGCTCGGTCGGGAAGGGGACGCAGTTCACCGTGGAGCTCCCGGCGGGTTAGCCCCCCAGGAGTTGCGCGATCTCCGCGTGGCCGCGCGTCTTGGCGAACGAGAGGGGCGTGTGGCCCTCGGCCTCCGCGCGCGGGTCCGCGCCGTGGGCGAGGAGGATCCCGACCAGCGCCAGGTGCCCCATCTCCGCGGCGCGATGGAGCGCGGTGAAGCCCCGCTCGTCGCGGGCGTTCGGGTTTGCGCCGTGCACGAGGAGCCATTCGAGGTGCTTCGGCGCCGCGCCCTGCGAGGCGATCATGACGGCCGTCGCCCCGCTGTCCGAGCGCGCCTCCAGGCTGGAACCGCGGGACACGAGGAACTGGAGCATCGACGTGTCCGGGCAGGCGAAGGCCCAGTGGAGCGGCGGCAGCCCGTCGGCGGCCAGCAGGTCGACGGGCACGCCCGCGCCCAGCTGGGCGTCGGCGGCGGCGACGTCGCCCTGCGCGACGGCAATGTGAAGCAGGGAATGGCTGCGGAGGGGCTTCACCGGCGTGTCGAGCTCCACGCGATGCGGCGTGGCGAAGTGAGCCATCTTGCCGAAGAGGGCGAAGCACCACGTCGCGGCGGCCTGCGGGTCCTTCTCGAGACCTTCCGGGAGGGGCGCGGGCCAGGGCATGCCGAGCGAATGGCTCCGGAGCAGGAAGTCGAGGATCCGGACCGTGAGCGCGGGATCCTCCTCCCGGTCGCCCGCGAAGGAGCCGTCGATTTTCGTGACGGTCACTTCTTCCCCTTCCTGTTCGACCTGGGCCGCGACGTAGACGAGTCTCATCCAGCTCCGCACGAACAGGATCTCGCCGTCGTGGTGGTAGATGGCCCACTTGTGCTCCATCTGGGACGGGATGAAGAGCGCGCCGTCGGCAAGCAGCCGGTCGCGCCGGTACCGCAGGGACGAGGGAATCGAGCGCGGTAACGGCGGCTCCTCGCCGACGAACCCGGTTCCGTCGTCGCGGCCGTAGGAGACGGCGTTCGCGGCGCAGGTCGGGTCCTGCGACGTGGAAAGCATCCCCTGGGTGAGCGGGCTCACGTCGAGGACCGGCACCTTCCAGGGGTTCCCGTCCGCGGGGATCCAGGGGATGTCCATGCGGGGGTGATTCTACTTCGCGGCGGGCTTGGCGGCCATCCGGCTGACACGCACCATTTTTCCGAAGTGCGCCGTCGCCAGCTGGAGGCCGTCGGGGTGCAGGTCGAATTCGCGTACGGTGTCGGGCAGCTTGAACGTGTGGAACGGCTTCTCCTCCAGGTTCCAGAAGAGGAGGTTGCCGCCGCCGCCCCCGCCCGAACCGCCGACGAGGAACCCGTCGGGGTGGAAGCACGCGCGCCACGCGACGCCCTTGAGGCCGGCCAGCGTGTGGCTCACCGCTAGCTTCGCGGTCTCCCACTCGAACCGCAGGACCAGCGGCTCGTGGACCGCCCCGAGCGGGTTCTCCGCCTTCGTCAGCCCCGAGCACGACAGGTGCTTGCCGTCGGGGCTGAACGAGAGGCTCCGCACGCCGCCGAAGTCGACCGACTGGCCCTGGTTGAACGAGTGGAGCGCCTTTGCATCGAAGGTTCTCACGCGCTTTCCCGTCGCCACCTCCCACTGGTGGACCTGCCCTTTGAGCTCGCCGGAAAGCACGAATTCACCCGATGGGTGGAAGAGGACGCTGTAGACGTGGCTCTCGTGGCCCTCCAGCGTGCGGACCGCCGCGCCGTCCGCGAGGTTCCACAGCTTCACGGTGCGGTCGTTCCCCGCGCTCGCCAGCAGCTTTCCGTCGGGGCTGACCGAGACCGCGCGGATCCAGCCCTCGTGCGCCCGGACCTTGCGCGCGGGCTCCGGCTTCTCCGCGGTCGCGGGCCACCACGCGAGCGTGTCGTCGTACCCCGCCGAAATGAGCGTCTCGCCGTCGGGCGAGAACGCCAGGTCCCCGACCCACCCGTCGTGGGCGGCCGCGAGGACCGTCGCCTTTCCCGTCGCGAGTTCCCAGCGGACGACCGATCGGTCCTCCGCCGAGGCGAAGAGGAAGCGCCCCTTCGGATCGAAGCGGCAGGTGATGAACGGAGCTTCGTGCTTGAACTCCGTCGCGACGTACGTCAGCTTCGGGTCGGCGCCCATGAGGGAAAGGGGGATGGGAAGGGAAAGGGGGAAAGTCCCCTTTTCTCCTCCGGGTCTCCCTGATCTCCTGTACTTACACTCTTATCTCAGGCCAGCAGTTCCTTGACCGGCTCGAACGCCGGGTCGGCCATCGGCATCTTCTTCCCGCCGACCATGAAGTTGCCGTTCGACTTCAGGCCGAGCGCACGGAGGTACGTGTGGAAAAGGTGGCCGGTGTCCACCTCGCGCTCCGTCACCTCCGTGCCGTTCTTGTTGGTCTTGCCGATCACGGCGCCGCGCACGATCCCCGCGCCGCCCATGCAGATCGACCATGCCTTGCCCCAGTGGTCGCGGCCGTAATGCTGGTTGATCCGCGGGGTGCGCCCGAACTCGGAGAGCACCACGATGAGCGTGCTGTCGAGCATCCCGCGGTCGGCCAGGTCGGCGACGAGCGTCGCGAAGGGCCCGTCGAATTCCCCCAGCTTCTGGAGGTGGAAGTTGAAGTTCTCGTTGTGCGTGTCGTAGTTCGAGTGGCGGACCTGGACGCAGGTGATGCCGCGCTCCAGGAGGCGACGCGCCAGCAGGCAGTGGCGGCCGAAGTCGTGGGAGCCGTACCGCTTCTGGTCCGGCTCGGACTCCTTCGTGATGTCAAAAATCTCCCGCTGCTTCACGAACTCCTGGGCCTGCTCGTAGCTCTGCGTGTAGGCGTCCGTCTCGGCGGTCCGACGGTGCTCGAGGAACTGTTCGTTGAGCCGGCGCCGATACTCCTCGCGGAGGCGGGCGGACTCCTCGGTCAGGTCCGCGGGGCACGCGGTGTTCTCCGGGGGCTTGCCCTCGCCGAGCACGATGCTTGCGTACTTGGGCCCGAGGTACGCGGAGTCGGTGCTCCGGCCGCCCGTGCCGCTGGGGCGGATCTTGATGTGACCCGGGAGGGCCCGGTCGTCGGAGTCGAGCGCGCGGGAGACCACGGCGCCGATCTCGGGGAACTCGGTCGCGGGCGTCTGTCTCCGCCCGGTGAGCATCATGTACGTGCCCTTGCCGTGGTCGTCGTTCTTCGTGTTGAGGCCCCGGACGAGCGCCAGGTGGTGCATCTGCTTCGCCGTGTGCGGCAGCAGCTCGCTGATGTGGATGCCCGTCACGGAGGTCGGGATGGCGCGGAAGGGCCCGCCCGTGTCGGTCCCCGGCTTGGGGTCCCAGCTCTCCAGCTGGCTCAGGCCGCCGTGCATGTCGATCACGATCATGCGCTTCTGGTCCGAGGCGAGCCGGGCCGCCATCGCCGGCTGGGCGAACCATCCGAGGCCGCTCGCCAGGGCGCCGGCCCCCGCGGCCAGGCCGCCCAGGAATTTCCGCCGCGCGATGAGGTGCTCCTCCGAGCCGCAGCCGTGATTGCAGTTCATCGTCCGTCCCTCCTGCCTTCCGCCTAGTGTTTGAACCGGAACTCGACCGAGGTCAGCATCGCCCAGGCGATCTCCTGGATTTCCGAAAGTCGTGCCTGCGGACGCCGCGCCAGGTAGCGGACCACGTCTTCGGTCTCCCTTGCCGTGGGCCGCCGCGAGAACAGGCTGAGGTAGAGCTCGCGGGCCTGCTCCGCGGGGTCCTCGAGTTTCATGAGGCGGTCGGCCAGGTTGCCGCCGCCCGGGACGAGCCAGCCGCGCACCAGCCCGCCGTTTTCCAGGAAGAGCGCCTGGTCCACCGTCGCGTAGAATTCGTCCTGCGGCTGTCCGGGCGCGCCGCCGAACACCTTTACGAATGGCGCCTCGTTCCCTTTGAGCTTGGCGTAGACGAAGTCCTCCACGAACCGGGCGCGATCGGCCTCGGGCAGGGGGGGAGTCTTCTTCGCGAACTCCGCCGCGGCCGCCGTGCGCTGCTGGTCGACGACACCTGCCGCTTGCATCATGCTCCAGCCGATCTGTTCCGGCGTCAGCGGGTCGAGGACGCCGACCGCGAAGGCGTGGGTCCAGATCGTCGTGAGCTTGCCGTACGCCTCGTCCAGCCTCGACTTGTCCGCCGCGGCCTTCTCGGTCGCGGGCTTGAGCGCGGCCTCGAGGACGGGAATCCGCTCCTTGGCCCCCGCGAGGTCCGCCCGCGCCCGCTCGGCGGCCGCGAGGCCGTCCGCCGCCTTGCGGGCCGCGTCGTCGAGCCGCGCCGCGGTCTTTCGGGCCTCCGTCGACTCCGTGGCGAGCGCGTCCCTCCGGCCCTTCACCCGGCCCGCCGCCGAGACGAGTTCCGCGTCCTTCGCCGCCTTCTGAGCGACCTCTTCGGCCTTCGTCGCGGCCTCGGAGACGGCGCGTAGCGCCTCCTCCTTCGCGGACAGGTCCTTGCGCGCCGCCGAGGAGGCGGCGAGCGCGGTCTCGTGCGCCTTCTTCGCCTCCGCGACGCGGGCCTCGAGTTCCCCGGGGAGCTTGGCGGCCGCCTCGCGGGTGGCGGAGAGCTCCGACTGGATCCGCTTGAGCGCCTCGCGGGATTCGAGCGCCGCCGCGTGCAGGGGCCCGTACTCCGCCAGCGCCTTGGCGGCCGAGAGTCGCGAGCCGGCATGAGAGGCCGCGACTTTCGTCGTCTTCCGGTGCGCGTCGGCCGCGTCGAACGCTCCGGCCAGGACCTTCACGCGCGCGCTCGCGTCTGACAATCGGACGCGCACCGCGTCTGCCGCCTTGGCGGCCGCGGCCAGCGGCTCCGCCTTTGCCATCACCACGGCCGTTTTCTCCGCGACGCCCTTTTCGGAAGCCGTCACGTCCGTGCCCAGCTTTTCGGCGCGCGCCTGGAAGATCGCCGCGGCGGCGGTCAGCTCGGGGTCGCCGGAGAGTCGCGCGGCCGCCTCGGCTGCCTTCTGCGCGGCCTCGGAGACGGTCTTCTTCAAATCCTGCCTCGCGGCGAGCTCCTTCTGGGCGGCGGCGAGTGCGACGGTGGAGGCGTCGTGCGCCTTCCGGGCATCGGCCGTCGCCGCGTCCGCCTTGACGAGCTCGGCCGCGATCGCCGTGACACCCTTCTTTGCGGCGTCCTGCTCCTCGGAAGCGGCGCGCGCGGCCTCTTCGGCCTTCGTCGCGGGCTCCTGGAGTCGCGCGGCCTCGGCCTCGAGGGCCGCGATCTTGGCCGCGGCCCCCTTGGATTGCTCCGCGAGCGTCGCCGGCATTTCGACGCTCCTCTGGTAGGTCCGGGTCAGCGCCAGCTCGCGGAGGAAGGCGCGGAGATCGAACTTCGTCGCGGCGAAGGCGTCGGCCAGCATCTCCAGCAGCTCGGGATGGGACGGCGGATTGTTCGAGTGGTGGAGGTCGACCGGCTCGACGAGACCGCGGCCCATCATGTGGGCCCAGAGGCGGTTGACGATGTTCCGGTCGAACGCGCGGCCGGCTCCCTCGCCGGCGAGGCGCGCGAGCTGCGCCCGGCGGCTGAACTTTGGAACGGGGCGCACGGTCTTGTCCTTGGGATCGGCCTTGACCTGGTACTCCTCGCCCTTGGGGAAGGAGGGCTCGTCGATTTCCGCGCCGTCGGGGATCCGCGGGCGCGTGCCTCCCTCGGCTTTCGTGAAGACCGACTTGAAGGCGACGTCCCCCTCGGCCTTCTCGGCGACGACGCCGGGCTTCTTCGGGTCGGGCTGGAAGAGCGAGGCGCGCGCGACGAAGGCGTAGAGGCCGTAGTAGTCGCGCTGCAGGTAGTCGTCGATGCGCGGGTGGTCGTGGCACTGCGCGCACTGGAGGTCGATGCCGAAGAACACGCGGCCGACGTCCCGGACGAGCGCGTCGGGCGCGACGTCGCGGTCGAGCGTGAACTTGGCGGCGGGCCGGACCGCGGGGTCGGCGCCGTCGGCGCCCAGCACGTCGCGGGCGAGCTCGTTGTACGGCCGGTTGGCCGCGAAGAACGCGACGAGCCAAGCGCGCCACTCGTCGGACTTGACGTGTTTGTCCGCACGCCGCTCCATGAGCCACACGTCGAACGTCACGGCCATGTGGCGGGCGTGTTCGGGGGAGGCGAGGAGGCGGTCGACGAGCTTCGCGCGCTTGTCGCCCGCGGGGTCGTCGAGGAACGCGCGGGCCTCCGCGGAGGAGGGGATGCGGCCGGCGAGATCGAGGAAGAGCCGGCGGACGAAGGTGGCGTCGTCCGCGGGCGGCGCGGGGGTGCCGGCGTGGGCGGCCTCGATGGCGCGGTCGATCCGGACGTGGAGGGGTTCGGGATCGTCGGCGTAGAGGGGAGGGCAGAGGAAGGCCGCCAGGGCGAGGGCCATCTGAAGCCCGCGCCCGCTCCAGACCCGTTGCGCGACCTCGCGCCCGGCTCGCACCAGCACCACCACCTACCTTACGCTCGGACCCCGCCGGGATTGCGGTGAAGCTAAACCGGGAGAGCGTAGATCAATGGAGGGCCGAGCCGGAGGATGGTGGACAGGACCGGGGTTGAACCGGTGACCTCTGCATTTTCAGTGCAGCGCTCTACCAGCTGAGCTACCTGTCCGTCCTCCAGGCGGCCGATGAGTCCGCACACTTTATACGAGGCGCTCCGCCTTGTCAACGCCGCGCGCTCGCCACGTCGAAGAAGTTGAAGTGGGAATTTCCGGCCACGTTCGGCCCCGATCGGCTTTCGATCCGTGGAGGGCTGGATGATGAGACTTTCATCTCTTTCACAGATCGCGGTGCTCCTGCTGGCGGCCGGCACGGGACAGGGACAGGACGTCAAACAGGCGCCGGGCGCGGCGACCTCGGTGCCGCCGCGGGCGACCCCGGCGATTTCCGAGGGGAGCACGGGCCTCGCTTCAAAGTACCCCGGCGACGTCGGCCTCGAGAAGGATGCGGACGTCGTTTTCTCCGAGTCCTTTGAAGGCTCGGTGGAGGACATCTGCAGCCGGTGGGACCAGGCGGCGGGCAGGGAGATCATGTCGAAGTCGGAGGACGTGCCGCCGGGGAGCGGCCGGAAGCAGTCGCTGCTCCTGACGAGAGTCGCCGGCGGGACAAAGGGCTACATGGACGGCGGCAACTTCTACCGCCGGATCCAGAATGACAAGGGGGGCTACGGATACGACCAGCTCTTTTTCCGCTTCTACATGAAGTTCAACCAGGAGCATGCGCCCATCCACCACTATGGGAGCAGTTTCTTGGGCTACAACCCGCCGAGCAAGTGGCCGATGGGGGGCGCGGGCCTGCGGCCCAAGGGGGACCAGAGCTTCGTCACCCAGGTCGAGCCGGGCGACTTCAAGACCTGGAACTTCTACAGCTACTGGCCGGAGATGGGGGGCAGCCCGCCGAAGGGGCAGACCTGGGGCAATTCGTTCGAGCACGACGTCCCGCTCCGCCCCGTCGACCGGGAGAAGTGGATCTGCCTCGAAGTGATGGTCAAGATGAACGACGTCGGCGACTCCAACGGCGAGCAGGCCTACTGGCTGGACGGGAAGCTGAGCCGGAAGGGCGACCAGGTCACCAGCTACCTGGGGAAGGGTTTCCCGTCGTCGGGGACCTGGACCTTCGACAAGTTCTACCCGGGCGTGGTCAAGGAGGGCATTGCCTGGGATTACGCGCAGGGCAAGGGTGTTCCGGCCAAGGGTGGCGCGCCGTTTCCCGGATTCGCCTGGAGGAGCACGCCCGACCTCAACGTCAACGCCCTCTGGCTCTATCGCTACATGTCCCACCCCGAGACGGGAACGAGCAAGGTCTGGTGGTCCCACCTGGTCGTGGCGAAGAAATACATCGGGCCGCTGAAGTAGACCGTCTACCTCGGCGCGTCGCTGAAGCGGAAGGGCGGCCGGCCGGTGAGGTCGGTGCTCAGGATCGACGGGCACCAGTGCGTCTCGACATGCGCGACCACGAGGTCCGTCCCCGCGTGGTGGTCGACGAACGGCCGCATCTTCGAGTTGTACATCGTGTCGGTCAGGTCGCGGACGAGCGCGACCTTCAGGCCCATCTTGACGAGCTGGCGGATCGCGACGGGGCGGCCGAGCACGCACATGTTGAGATGGACGCCCATCACGATCACGTTCTCGATCCCGCGCGCGGCCAGCAGGTTCCAGGCTTCCTGCCCATGGTCGGTGACCGCGTCGCGGGCCGGGTCGATCTCGATCGTCGCGATCTCGCGGGTCCACGCCTCGCGGATCGTGCACTTCGCCGCGCAGTCGCAGCCCATGTCCGAGTCGTCGATGGGCAGGTCGCCCTCGCGAGTCTTGTCGGGCCAGCACCAGTTCGTCCCCCAGCGGACCTCGGTCGGGAGGGGCGCCGGGGGTTTCGTGAAGGGCGCCTCCTGCGCGCGCCGCCGCGCGGGCGTGTCCTTGTAGAACGCGACCGTCGAGCTCGGCGCGTGGAGGATGAAGACGCCGCGCCGCCGCGCCTCGCGGACCGCCTCGTTCAGCGGGCCGGCCATCTCCGCCACCCGCTTCGCCGCCCCCTTGCACCAGTGGTCGTCCCACATGTCGACGATCACGAGCGCGGTCTTCGACGGGTCCCAGCGCTCCGTGCGGGTCCCTTCCGGGGCGCGCAGGTGGAGTTCGAGGGGTGCGGGGCGGTCGTTCATCGTGGCGCATCCCGCGAGCGTGGCCGCGATCGACAGGAGGGCGGGCCGGCGGAGCATCGGGAAAATCCCTATTGCGGGTCGGTGGGACCCTGGGGCTTGAGCATGTCGCGGACGAAGGCCTCGAACGTGAGGGCCATCTCCTTGGCGACCACGTCGGCCATCGACGTCTTCGCGCGGCGGAGCTCCTCGCGGTCGACCTGGAGCTTCTCCGCCTCCTTCTCGAGTTCCGCGCGCTTCTCGCCCAGCTTGTCGAAGTCGACGTTGAGCTCGGTGCGGCCGTGCTCCAGCTTGGACTCCTCCTCGCTGAAGGCCGCCACCTTTCCCTCGATCTCGTCGCGCAGCAGGTCGAGTTCCTTCGCGCGCTTGACGACGTCGATGTTGGCGAGCTTACCGTCCAGCTCCTTCTGTTTCTCCTTGAGGGCGAGCTGGGAGGTGCGGATGAGCTCCTTGTCGTGGTCGAGCTCCTCCTGCTCGCGGCCGATCACCTTGCGCTGGACGTTGAGCTCGTCCTGCTCCTTCCGGAGCCTCTCCTCCAGGGAGGCGAGGCGGGTCTCGACCTCCTTGATGGGGCCGAGGTCCCTCAGGAACTGGGTGAGGGCGAGGAGCCCCGCGTCGAGCTTCTGGAACTTTGAGGAGAGCATCTCCTTGGTGCGCTCGTGCTCGGCGTCGACGAAGCGCCGCGCCTCCTGCTGCAGCCGCTGGACCTCCTCGGGGCTGCCGCTGCGGGCGCGCTTCGAGGCGTCCTTGCCGGCGTTGTCGAGCGCCTGCTGGTGCTGCTCCTCAAGCCGGGAGAGGTCCTGGTTGAGGCTGCGGCTCTTCAGGAGCCGGATCTCGTCCAGGAGCTTGAGAAAATCCGGGACGCGGAACTTGTCCGACTTTTCGACCCTGGGCGTGTCCTGAATCGGTGCAGCCATGGCTCCCGGTCTCGTGTTCACGTGACCCCCCTCCACCCCGCAACGTTGATCTCATTATACCTCATGGATGATATAATCCACCGTCGAGTTTGAGGTCCCCGATGAACGACCGGCGGTCCGCCCTCCTCACGGCCTTCCTACCCACCGTCGCCATGGCCTTCTTCCTCGCGGGCGGCGCGGCCGGCTGGTTCCTGGCGGGGCGCCAGCACTCGGGGCGGGCCGACGACCTGGCCAAGGTCCACGAGGCGCTCGAACGGATCCAGGACCGCTACTACGGGGGCGTCCCCCGCGAGAAGCTGGTCGACGGCGCGATGGACGGGATCATCGCGAAGCTCGACCCCTACTGCGAGTACTTCACGATCCAGGAGTGGAAGGAGTTCGAGGAGAACATCGTCCACGGGAAGTTCGGTGGCGTCGGGATCGTGGTCGGGGCCGACCGCGCCACGGGCTACCTGAACGTCGAGACGCCCGTCGAGGACTCTCCCGCGTTCGAGGCGGACATCCTGCCGGGCGACCAGGTCCGCGAGGTGGACGGCAAGTCGATCAAGGGGCAGCCGCTCGCGGAGGTCGTGCGGAAGATCAAGGGCGACCCGGGCACCAAGGTGACGCTCACGATCGTCCGCAAGGGGCGGGAGCCCTTCCAGGTCACGCTGACGCGCAAGGTCATCGCCGTCAAGGCGGTGCGGACGAAGATGCTGGACGACGCGATCGGATACGTGCGGATCTCCGACTTCACCGAGATGATGGACACCTTCGACGCGGAGGTGAAGAAGCTCCAGGAGAAGGGGATGAAGGCGATGGTCGTGGACCTCCGCTTCAACGGCGGCGGGCTGCTGGGGGAATGCGTCAAGCTCTCCGACCGGTTCCTGGACGACGGCCTGATCGTGACGACCCGCGGGAACGTGGCGAACGACACGAAGGAATTCAAGGCGCACAAGGGGGACACGCTGCCCAACTTCCCGCTCGTCGTGCTCGTGAACGAGGGGACGGCGAGCGCGAGCGAGATCTTCGCCGGCGCGATGAAGGACCACGCGCGGGGGAAGCTGGTCGGGGCACGGACGTTCGGGAAGGGCTCGGTCCAGACGCCGTTCCCGCTGGGCGACGGCTCGTATTTGAAACTGACCACGGCGCGTTACTTCACTCCGAACGGGACCAGCGTCCACAAGGAGGAGGGGAAGAAGGACTTCGGCCTCGAGCCCGACTTCCGCGTCGAGATGTCGCAGGAGGAATACGGCGCGCTCATGCGGCGGTGGAATGCCGAGCGGGTCGTGAAGGGCGAGGCGCCGAAGGAGCCGGACAAGTTCGTGGACGCCCAGCTCGAAGCGGGCCTCGAGGTCCTGAAGGCCGCGCTCGAGAACCGCGAGCCGAAGGTCGCCTCGCGTGTGCTCAAGAAGGACGCGCCGAAGCCGCCGGACAATCCGTAGTGCTGGTTCTTGGCATCGAATCCTCCTGCGACGAGACCGCCGCGTCCGTCGTCGAGGACGGCCGCCGGGTTCTCTCCGACGTCGTCCAGTCGCAGATCGACATCCACCGCGTCTACGGCGGCGTGGTGCCCGAGATCGCCTGCCGCGTGCACATCGAGACCATCCACCCCGTTGTCGAGAAGGCGCTCGCGGACGCAAAGGTCGGGCTCGACGCCATCGACGCCTTCGCGGTGACGTGCGCGCCGGGCCTGGTCGGCGCGCTGCTCGTCGGGGTCTCGTTCGCCAAGTCGCTCGCGCTCGCGACGGGGAAGCCGATCGTGGGCGTCGACCACATCCACGGCCACCTGTACGGGGTGAAGCTCGCGTTCCCGGACCTCGCGTACCCGTGCACGAGCCTCGTCGTCTCCGGCGGCCACACGAGCCTCTATCTGTCGAAGAGCGAGATCGACCACGGGTTCCTCGGTGGGACGACGGACGACGCGGCGGGCGAGGCGTTCGACAAGGTGGCGAAGATCCTCGAGCTCGGCTTCCCCGGAGGCCCGATCATCGACCGGCTCGCGCAGGGTCGCGACCCGCGGCGCTTCGCGTTCAAGCGGACGATCCCGGAAGGGCTCGACTTCAGCTTCAGCGGGATCAAGACGGCGGTGCTTTACCGGGTGCGCGGGCAGGACGCGAAGAGGGCGATCACGCTTTCCGAGGAGGAGCGGCGCGACGTCGCGGCGGGGTTCCAGGAGGCCGTCGTCGACATGCTGGTCGAGCAGACGATGAAGGCGGTGGGGCGCACGGGCGCGCGGCGGCTCGCGGTCGGCGGCGGCGTGGCGTGCAACACGCGGCTCCGCGAGAAGATGGCGGCGGAGGCGCGGAAGTCGGGCATCGACTGCTTCTTCCCGCCCCCGCGGTTCTGCACCGACAATGCCGCGATGATCGCGGGCCTGGGGTGGCACCTGCTCAAGGCCGGCCGCGCGAGCGATCTGCACCTCGACGCGGTGCCCACCAAGTCCTATCGCGGGTAGGTCTACAACGTCCAGCCCTTGCGGAACTCCTTGTGGATGAAGCGGTCGGCCTCCGGGCAATTCTTCGCCTTGAGGGCGGCGGAGTTCCACTCGAGCTTCTTTCCCGCGCGGTAGGCCACGTTGCCGAGCAGCGGGATCTCCGTCAGCGCCGAGGCATAGGCGAAAGCGCTCCCGGCGACGCCGCCCGTCTTGATCGCGCGGATCCAGTCGCCGTGGTGGTCGTGGCCCGCGGGGCGGGCGAGGACCGGCTCGGGCAGCTTGACGTCGGCCCATTTGGATTCGGGCAGGAGCTTGAACCCGTTCCCGTGCCGGAGCAGCATCGTCCCCTTCTCGCCGACCACGAGCGAGCCCTGGTCGGGGAGGGTGACGCCCGGGTGGAGATCGGCGGGCGGACGCTTCATGCCGTCGTACCACGTGAGCTTCACCGCGCCGCGACCCTCGCGCGCGGGGAAATTGTATCGGGCGATCCGCCACGGGGCGCAGCTTTCAGGGTGGGGCTCGGGACCTTCGACCTCGGCGGCGTTGGGCGATCCGAGGTTCAGGCCCCACGCGATCGGATCGATGATGTGGCAGGCCATGTCCCCCATGTTGCCGGTCCCGAAATCCCACCAGCCGCGCCATTTGAACGGCACGTACGCGGGGTGATACGGGCGCTCCGGCGCGGGGCCGAGCCAGAGGTCCCAGTCGAGATTCTCCGGGACGGGGGGCGTGTTCTTCGGGCGATCGCCCGGTGCGTACGCCTTGTCGGACCACGAGTGGACCTCGCCGACCGCACCGAGGATCCCGGCCTGCAGGAGCTCCGCGGGGCGGATGACGTTTTCCGTCGAGTGGAGCTGGTTGCCCATCTGGGTGACGACCTTCATCCTCGCCGCCGTCTCGGCCATGGTGCGCGCCTCGAACAGCGTGTGGGCGAGCGGCTTCTCGCAGTAGACGTGCCGGCCCAGCTTCATTGCCATCACGCTCGCGGGGGCGTGGAGGTGGTCGGGCGTGCCGACGGTGACCGCGTCGATCGTCTTCTCCGTCTCCAGCATCTTCCGGAAGTCGGCGTAGAGACGGGCGCCCGGGTACGCCTTCGCGGTCTCCTCGAGCCGCTTGCGGTCGACGTCGCAGAGGGCGGCGATGGTCTCGTCCTTGCAGCCGTCGACGGACGCGCGGCCGCGCCCGGCGACGCCGATGCATGCCACGTTGAGCTTCGCGTTGGGGGACTTCTCCTGGCCGTACCCGAGCGCGCGCCCGGTGACCCAGAACCCCGCGCCGGCGGCGGCGCCCTTCAGGAGTTCGCGGCGTGAGAGGAGGCGTGGCATGGGATTGTCCTCCGTCGGTGGCCCGCTCCGGACCACCTATACTACGGCTTACTTCCCGAAGTAGGCGTACTTGTCCCAGCGGACGTCGTCGCCGGTCAGCGAGTCGCCCACCAGGCGCGGGTCACCGGTCCTCTTGAGATAGGCGAGGAGCTCCTTCTCCAGCTCCGCAACGACGGCCGGAGACTTCTTCGCGACATTATCGAGCTGCCACGGATCCTTTTTGAGGTCGTAGAGCTCGCGCGCGGGGCGCTTGTCGAAGGCGAGCTTGAAGAACCTCGCGAGGTCGCCGTCGCGGCGCGCGAGGATCACCTGCTTCGATGGCCCGTCATCGCAGTCGCCGAACGGTCCGACCGCGACGTACTTCTCGGGGTCGCCCGCGGGCCACGTGTCCGGGCGCAGGTTGCGGATGTAGAGCCAGTCTTTCGTGCGGATCGCCCGCGCGGGATAGCTCAGGTCGCCCCGGCGCACGTTCGCATGCCGCTCGCGGCCATAAACGAGCGACGCGCGGCCGACCGGCTTGCCGTCGACGAGGTGGGGAACGAGGCTCCGGCCCGTCACCGCCTCCGGCGCCTTCACGCCCGCCGCCTCGAGGAACGTCGGCGCGAAATCGGTGAAGCTGACGAGGTCGTCGCACGTGCGCCCGCCCTTTGACTTCGCGGGCCAGCGGATCGCGAGCGGCAGCCGCACCCCCGCGTCGTAGAGGTTCGCCTTCGCGCGCGGAAACGGCCATCCGTTGTCGCCGCTCATCACGACGATCGTGTTGGCGAGCCGGCCCTCGTCCTCGAGTTGCTTGAGGATCTCGCCGACCTCGCGGTCGTACCGCTGGACGGCGAAGTAATAGTCGAGGATGTCGTTGCGGACCTCGGGCGTGTCGGGCAGGAAGGGCGGGACGGCCACCTCCTCGGGTTTCATCCCCGACTTCGCCCCCGTGTCCTTCACGTACGGCCGGTGCGGGTCGTGGCTGCCGAACCAGAAGCAGAAGGGCTTGCCCTCCGGGACCGTCTTGAGGAACTCGGGGAAGGCCTTGAAATTCGGGCCCGCGGGATTGCGCGTGAACCCGCCGGGCTTGAAGTCGCCCGGGCCCCAGCCCTTGCGCGTCAACCCGACGACGTACCCCGCCTTCTCAAGGAGGTCGGGATAGACCGGGAACTTCTCCCTTTGAAGCGTGCTCCAGAGGTCGCCGCTCTCCTCGAGTCTCCAGATGTCCTGCCCCGTCAGGATCGCCGCGCGCGACGGCGTGCACGAGGGTGACCCGCAGAAGACGTGGTTGAAAAGGACGCCTTCGGCGGCGACGCGGTCAAAGGTCGGCGTCTTGATGACCTTGTCGCCGTACACGCCCGCGTGGCCGTAGCCCCAGTCGTCGGCGAGCGCGAAGAGGATGCTCGGCCGATCGTCCTGCGCGGGAGCCGGTGAAAAGGCCAGCAGGGAAAGGAGGACCACTTTGTTCATAAGCTGATAACCCCCCGTCCCACGTTAGTACTCGTCCAAAGTCAGCTGAAGCCGGCCGTTCAGTCCTTCGTTCCGGACCAGGCGGTAGTAGATACCGAGCGCCTGCCCCTCGCTCTTGAGCTGCAGCGTCCGATCCTCGGACTTCCCATAGCCCTCGAGGGTCGCCTTGATCTCGACGGCCTTCGGGTCGAAGGAGACGATCGAGAACGAGCGGTTCCCCGGGAAGTCGACGCGCAGTCCGCCGCGGAGAACAAAATAGATCCCCGCGCCGAAGCACGTCGCGCCCGGCTTGGTTTCGACTTCGATCGTGAGCGAGTCCTTCGTTGCCTCTTCAAAGGTGAGCTGGAGGTCGTGCCACCGCCGCAGGTCGCCCTTCTTGAGGCGGATGAACTCGACGCAGTGGACCTCCCTCCGGTCGCTCACCATGAGGTTCTCGAACCGTTCCATGAAAAGGAGGGTGTAGTCCTCGACCTTGAGCCGCTGGCCCCGGTCGAAGTGGAGCTTCATCACGTGGGAGTCGCCGGCCACGAACCGCACGACCGCGCCGCGCTTCGCCGCCTCGTCGAGCACTTCCCTTTGCCGCTGGGGCGGCGAGGCCGGGTCGATCTCGACGTCGACCACCGCGTCCTTCGCGACGGTCGAGAAGTGCTCCTCGAGCGTCTTCGCCTTCGTCCCCGAGAGCTTCCGGTCGGCCGCGACCCGGAGGTGCGTTAGGGCGGGCGCCTCGACCGCCTGTTCGGCCTGGCCGGTGCGCGCGCCGAGCCGGGCGTTCTTGACCCGCCAGGCCATGAACCACATGGCCACGAGGACCATGGCGCAGAGTGCCGCCGCGGCGCTCCACGGGATCTTCATCTTTTTCCAGTCCGACGGGGCGGGCGCGGGGGTCTGCGGGGCGACCGCGTCGCGGATCTCCTTCGCGCGCGACCAGCGCTTGGCGGGGTCGGCCTCGAGCGCCTTGAAGATCGCCTTGTCGAGCGGGATCGACGTGCCCGCAAGGGCCGACGGCGCCTCGAACCGGCCCACCGGGAGCCTGCCCGTGAGGAGCTCGTAGAGGACGACGCCCAGCGAGTAGAGGTCGGCGCGGTGATCGACGTTCGCCGCGCCCTGCCGTTGCTCGGGCGCCATGTAGTCATAAGTGCCCAGGACCGCGTTCGACTGCGTGATGCGCGGCGTTTCGGCGCTCGCGGTGAAGAGGACGGCGAGGCCGAAGTCGGCGACTTTCGCGTCGCCTTTCGACGTGACGAGGATGTTCTCGGGCTTGATGTCGCGGTGCACGATCCCAAGGGCGTGCGCGGTCTCGAGCGCGTCGCACACCTGCGCCACCAGGCGGAGGGCCTGGGCGGGCACGAGGCGGCCCTGCTTCATGTGCGCGCGGAGGCTCCGACCGTCGACGAGTTCCATCACGAGGTAGACGTGCGCCCCGTCGCGGTCGGCGTCGTGGACCTGGACGATGTTCGGGTGGTTCAGCTTCGCGAGGGTCTTCGCCTCGCGGAAGAACCGGTCGACGAACTCGGAAAACTCCGCCAGCTCCGGGTTGACGACCTTGATCGCGACGTGGCGGTCGAGCTCGCGCTGGTACGCCTTGTAGACGATCCCCATCCCGCCGCGCGAGATCTCGGAGAGAATCTCGTACTTGCCGATCTTCGCGGGCGGCGGCTCGGGGACGCGCGAGGGCGGCGGGAACCCCGAAGGGGGGCTGATGAGCGTCGTCTCCGAATCGAAGTCGAACGTGTAACTGCACGAATGGCAGGTGACGTGCTTCAGGTTGGCGGGATCGTAGATCTCCGCCCGGCACTTCGGACAGAGGACTTTGACCGACACAGCGGGTCAGTATACAATCCGTGCCCTTATGGACGAACGCAAACTCCGGGACCTGCTGGCCCGGTTCCGCTCGCGAAAGATCGGCGAGGACGCCCTGCTCCGCGAGCTGCGCGGGCTTCCGTTCCAGGAGCTCGACTTCGCGAAGGTCGACCACCACCGCGAGCTTCGCTGCGGATTCCCCGAGGTGATCCTCTGCCGCGGCAAGACCATCGCGCAGATCGCGAAGATCGCGAAGGCGATCCTGGTCCGCGGGAGCGATCTCCTGGCCACCCGCGCGACGCCGGACGTTCACAGGGCGGTCCGGAAGATCGATCGGCGGGCGAAGTGGCACGAGCAGGCGCGCTGCGTGACGGTCGGCGGCCGGCGCGGCCCGGGGAAGGGGTACGTGCTCGTGGTCTCCGCGGGGACGGCCGACATCCCGGTCGCCGAGGAGGCGCGCGTGACGGCGGAGATGCTGGGCGCGGAGGTGCGGACGCTTTTCGACGTGGGCGTCGCGGGCATCCACCGGCTCCTGGCGCACCGCGAGGTCGTGATGGACGCGAAGGTCGTCGTCGTGGTGGCGGGGATGGAAGGGGCGCTGGCGAGCGTGGTGGGCGGCCTCGTCCGGAGGCCGGTGATCGCGGTGCCGACCAGCGTGGGCTACGGCGCGAACTTCGAGGGCCTGGCGCCGCTGCTCGCGATGCTCAATTCCTGCGCCGCGGGCGTGACGACGGTCAACATCGACAACGGCTTCGGCGCCGGCTACACGGCCGCGCTGATCGCGCGCGGAGAGTGATGGACGCCGCGAGGGCGCTCTTCCTGGCCGGGGACCTCGACGGGGCGCTGGCGGCGTACGACCGTGCGATCGCGGAGAACCCGGCGGACGCGGCAGCGCACGCCGGCCGCGCCGCGCTCCTTTTCTATAGGGGCGATCTCGCCGCGAGTCACGCGGGAGCCGAGAAGGCGATCGGGCTTGACCCCGGCTGCAGCGAGGCCCACCTCGTGCGCGCGCGGCTTCTGGAACCCAACAACCGGCTCCAGGCGATCGCCGAGGCGTCGCGCGCAATCGACGCCGATCCTTCGAATACGCCGGCGCTCTCCTTTCGTGCGGTGTGGCGGGCCGCCACGGGGGATGCTGCCGGGGCCGTCAATGATCTTCAAATGGCGACCGGCATCGCCGCCCCGGACCCCTACCGGGTGCAGATCCGCGGACAGGCGCATGCCGGCCTTCGAGAGTACGCCAAGGCGCTGTTGGACTTCGACGCCGCCATCGCGGGGGGCGTCACGCTCCCCTTCGCCTACTACGCGAGGGCGGAGGCCCGATCGCGGCTCAAGGACCACAAGGGGGCGATCGAGGATTTCACGCGGATCCTCGAGCGCACCCCGGGAGACGCGGGCATGCACGTCGAGCGAGGCCGCGAGCGGGCGTGTGAAAACGACCTGGAGGGCGCGCGGGCGGATTTCGAGCGGGCGATCGAGCTTGACCCGAACCAGATCCCCGCCTTCTACCACCGGGCCTGGGTGCGGGCCGCGAACGATCCCGAGGCGGCGAAGGTCGACTACGCTCGTGCGGCCGTCATGCCGGCCTCGACCGCGGACGGCTTCTACTTCCGCGGGCTCGCGCAGGAGGCGCTGGGACGGCGGGAGAGCGCGGCGGAGGACTTCGCGCGGGCCCGGGAGGCGGCGCCTTACAACCACCCGCGTCGCCCGGAGATCGAAGAGCGGGCCAAGGCGGTTCCCCACAAGAGGGCGGTGCGGAAGGAAGGAGAGGTCCAGGATCACGCCTGGGCGACCTGGATGATCCTGGTCGCGAACATCGCGGTGTGGGTGGCCCAGGGCGACCTGGGGAAGACACCCGACGGGGAGACGCTCGTCCACCGCGGCGCCCTTTGGGGACCCTTGGTGTTGAGGGGGGAGTACTGGCGGCTCTTCACCGCGATGTTCCTCCACGTCGGCGCCTTTCACCTCTTCTGGAATCTCTACGGCGGCTACTCGGCGTGCGCCTCGATCGAGAAACTGATCGGCTCCTCGAGATTCTTGATCGGCTACGTGCTGAGCGGGTTCGGCGCGAGCGCGGTCAGCCTGATCGGCCACACCGTCGCGGCGGCGGGTGCGTCCGGGGCGCTCTTCGGAGTCCTGGGGATGGTGCTCGTGGCCTACTACGTGAAGCTGGGGAACTTCTATTTCTTCTTCAGTCATCCCCGGGTGAAAAGCCTCCTCAAGGGCATCGGCATCTGGTTCGTGCTCGGGATCGTCGCGCTCCCGATGGACAATTATGCCCATTTCGGCGGGCTGGTCTTCGGTCTCCTGTTCGGGCTCTTGTTCATGAAGGCCTCTTCCTGGGGGATTCCACGTCGACTCTCCGCCTGAACGGGGGCGTTCCTTCTCCTCGCGGGGACGATCGTGCTGGCATGCACTCCGCACAATCCGGCCGACAAGGCGATGGTGGCCGCGAGCCGGGCGGAGAAGGCGATCGAGGTGAAGAATTATGCGGCGGCGCTGGCTCACTATGAAGAAGCGTCCCGGCTGGAACCGGGTTCCCAGGACTGGGTCTACGATCGCGGCCGCGTGAAGTACCTCATGGGTCAGCGGGAGGGCGCGCTGAAAGACTTCAAGAAGGCCCTCGATCTGGCGCCGGGGGACTGGAGCATGAGGGAGGAGACCCGGAACCTCATAAAGTCGATGGAACGAGGGGACTCGCTCCAGAAGTAAGGGGTCCTGTAACGAACGTGCGCGGCGTCTTTGTTAACACCGGGTCATCGCCGGGGTCCATAGACGGGCAGGGGCCGATCCATCTCCAGGGCGCCGAGGTCGGGCGCCTTCCCGGTGAAATCATCGTTCACGTTCGCCAGCCGGCATCCCGCATCCACGGCGGCGCTTCCGGGCTTCAGCCGGAAGTCGGTATCGCCAACCTCATAGATCGCGTGAGGCTTCGTGGCATCGGGCGATTTGACGTTTCGGAAGATGTCGTAGTCGATGACGATCCCGTGCGCCTCCTGGCCGGTGGCCTTCTGGAAGTCCGCGAGGGTTGCGAACGACTCGATGGCCGGGCCCTGGAGCGCGTAGTCCCGGAGCGTCCCGGCCGCGGGGGATTTCCAGAGGAACTGGGGCTTGCCCGACCGGTTGGGCCGGTAGCCGTTGTAGTCCAGCGAGGTATAGGAGGTGTACGTCAGCGAGCCCAGCACGGGCCGGTCGGGATGGTCGGTCCCCACGACGAGGTTGTTCCGGAAGTGCATGTTGGAGTAGCCGCGGATATTGCTGTTCTCGGCCACGAACGTGTTGTGGTAGACGAGCACGCCGGCGGGATTGGCCCCGCCGGTCTTGACTGCGCCGCCCATCGGGATGTTGTAGAGGACGTTCCGGTAGAAGTAGGCCGGTCCCCCGAACACTGGCTGGGCGCTCAGGCCGTGGTGGACGGAGTTGAATCCGCGGTTCCGCATGAGGCGGATGTTGTGCACGCCGCCGTCGGCCTCGATGAAATCGTCGGCGAAGACCTGGAGGTCGTTGTTGTAGATGTCGATCGAGACTGCCTTCTCCTCCTGGGCCTTCGAGGGCGTCCCGTGCGTGCAGATGCCGATCGCGTCGTGGAAGTACGCGATGGAGTTGTGGCAGATGACGTGGCCCTGGCCGTAGACCTTGATGCCGTAGTACGACTTGATGGGCGTGGGCTTGTAGACGCCGTACTGCTGCCAGCCGATGAGGCGGTATCGATCGTCGCGGCCGACGATCACGTTGTCGGCGAGATAGAAGTTCTTGGAACCGGCATACTGAGTGATGATGCCAATGCCCACGTCCTCCATCCGGCAGTTCTTCACCGTGAGGCCGCTGCAGCCCATCTGGTCCTTGAAGCCGCCGTAGAAGGCGACGTCGGTGTTCTTGATCGTCAAGCCCTCGAAATACGCGTAGTCGGCGGCCGAGACGTCGAAGAGCCGGCGGCAGCCGTCACCGTCGAAGATCGGCTCGCCGTCGCCGGCCGACTTGATGACGATAGGTTTGTCGGGCGTACCCTTGATCGTCAGCACGTAGGTCCCGTCGAAGGGGATTCCATAAGGAGTGACGTAGTTGAATCGGTCCGCCTTGTAGAGCCCGGCGTGGACGAGGATGACGTCGCCGGGCTGGACGGGGCGCTCCCAGACGACCGCCCAGTCTCCCGTGCCGGGCCCGTAGTACGCCTCTTTGAGTCCGTTGAACGAGGGCTCCTGGCGCGCCCCCGTCCAGTCGGGAGGATAGACATGGAGCGTCCGGCCGCCTTTCGGGATGCGGGGCTCGCCGCGGGTCGCGACCGTGACTTCGCGGACGGCTTGGCCTTCGACCCCGTCGGGGTCCGACATCGTGAAGCGGCATTCGTACGATGTCTCGGGCTCGAGGTCGAGGATGCTGCCGGCGAACATTCGCGGGGTCCAGTACTCGAGGAACTCCCGCGCCCGGCCGACTTTCTCGTCGCCGATCCGGAGGAGGGGGAGCGCCTCGCGCCAGGCGACCTCGCCCTTCTTGCGGTACTGCACGGCGACCGACGCGTTCCGGTTGTCGTCGCCCTCGATCTTCCATTCGAATCCGAGGCTGATCAGCGTCGACGGCTCGACGATGAAGTCGCCCGCGACGACGGCTCCCGGCGCCGGCGGTGGCGGGGTGCCGCTCACCGAGAGGAGCGAGAGAAGAGCGACGGCCTTGAATCGGGTGATCATGGGTCTTCCTCCTCCAGTTCAACGCCCGCCGCTGCGCGACCGGCGTAAAGATGGAGGAAGCCCGCCACGAAGCGCCGGCTGGCCCGTCAGTCCACCCGGGGGTCCACATGCGGAAGATCGCGATCTGGGCGGCGCTGCTGCTGGCGCACGGAGCGGCGGCGCAG